>DATDBI010000071.1:0-1845 GCA_036524915.1 Lysobacter sp.
GCCGACCTGGGCGCTGAGCGCCGGGTCGACCTTGGCACCGCGGCTGGCCGTGACCTGCACGGAGGGATCCTGCGGATAGATGTTCGGCAACGCATACAGCGCGCTGAGCAACAGAACAACCAGGATGACGAAGTATTTCCAGCGCGCGTAAGTCAGCATCTAGAGCCCCTGCGGCGGCCACCCCGGCCGCCGTATCAAAATTCTTCTGGAGACGGCTTACGCCGACTTCAAGGTGCCCTTCGGCAGCACGTTGGCGATGGCGCCCTTCTGCACGCGGATGCGCACGTTGTCGGCGATTTCGACCGTGATGAAGTTCTCACCGATGTCGCTCACCGTGCCGGCGATGCCGCCGTTGGTGATGACCTCGTCGCCCTTGGCCAGCTTCTCGAGCATCGCGCGGTGCTCCTTCTGGCGCTTCATCTGCGGGCGGATCATCAGGAAGTACATGACGCCGATCAGCAGGATCGGGAACAGCAGCGACATGCCGAAGCCACTGCCGCCGGCCGGAGCGGCCGCCTGGGCATAGGCGGGGGATACCACGAGATCAAGCAGGTTCATGTCGATTGTCCTGGATCGAAAAATAGCGGGGGATTATGCCACGGGCGGGGCCGGCGCCCCGTCCCCTCTCCCTGGCCGCCTGCGGCGGCCTGTCCCTCTCCCACAAGGGGTGAGGGCTGTTCCTTCTCCCCTTGTGGGAGAAGGTGCCCCCGGAGGGGGCGGAAGAGGGGTCTTTTGCCTTCGCCCTAAACCGGCTCGGCAGCCCGTGCGGCGTAGAAAGACTCCCGGAAGGCCGCAAAGGTTCCCTGGGCGATCGCTTCGCGCATCTGCGCCATCAGGCGCTGGTAGTAGCGCAGGTTGTGGAGCGTGCCCAGCATCGGCGCCAGCATTTCGTTGCAGCGGTCCAGGTGGCGCAGGTAGCTGCGACTGAAGCCGTTGCGGCAGGCGTAGCAGTCGCAGCCTTCCTCGATCGGGCGCAGGTCGCGCTCGTACTTGGCGTTGCGCACGCGGACTGTGCCGAAACTGGTGAAATAGTGGCCGTTGCGGGCATTGCGGGTCGGCATGACGCAATCGAACATGTCGATGCCACGGGCGACGCCCTCGACCAGGTCCTCCGGCCGCCCCACCCCCATGAGGTAGCGCGGGCGGTCGGCCGGCAGCTGCGGGCAGGTGTGCTCGAGCATATGGTTGCGCTCGGCCTCCGGCTCGCCCACGGCAAGGCCGCCAATGGCGTAGCCGTCGAACCCGATCGCCTTGAGAGCTTCGGCCGAGCGATCGCGCAGGGCCGGATGGACACCGCCCTGGACGATGCCGAACAGCGCCGCGTCGTTGCCTTCGTGCGCCTTCTTCGAGCGCTCGGCCCAGCGCAGGCTCAGCTCCATCGACTTGCGCGCGACCTCTTCGGTCGCCGGGTACGGGGTGCATTCGTCGAAGATCATCACGACGTCGGAGTCGAGCACCTTCTGGATGTGCATGCTCTCCTCGGGACCGAGGAAGACCTTGCTGCCGTCGGTGGGCGCGGCGAAGGTCACACCCTGCTCGGTGATCTTGCGCTTGTGCGCCAGCGAGAAGACCTGGAAGCCGCCGGAGTCGGTCAGGATGGGGCCGCTCCAGCGGCCGAAGCCGTGCAGGCCACCGTGATCGCCGATGACGTCCAGGCCCGGGCGCAGATAAAGATGGAAGGTGTTGCCGAGGATGATCTCGGCGCCGAGCTCGCGGATCTGCTCGGGCATCACGCCCTTGACCGAACCGTAGGTGCCCACCGGCATGAAAGCCGGCGTCTCCACGGTGCCGCGCGGGAAGGTCAGGCGGCCGCGGCGGGCGGCGCCGTCGGTGGCGAGGAGGTCG
>DATDBI010000072.1:0-20217 GCA_036524915.1 Lysobacter sp.
ATCCACTTGGACGACAGACGATATGTCCATTTCGGGGAACGTACGCCTCTAGGGGCTATGTCGCAACGACATAGCATTACGACCTTACCTGAACCGTACGAAGGGCCATTCATAGAACAACTGGTGGCAGGGGCAATCAAACTCCAAGTACCTGAGTTACCTCGAAGAGGCCCGCCTGCACTGGATGCTGTCGGTGCCGGGTCAGGGACTCGACGAGCACGTCGCCCCGGTCGTGGCCGCAGCCAACCTCAATTACCGCCGCCCGATCGAATGGCCGGCGCAGGTTGCGATCGAGCTGTTCGTCGATCGCCTCGGCAACAGCAGCGTCAGCATCGGCCATCGCATCGTCGATGCGGCCGATGACAGCGTGCTGTATTGCGACGGCAGCGTGGTGATGGTCTGGATCGATCGCGGCAATGGCCGTGCCGCGCCGCTGCCGGACGCCGTGCGAGAGGCCTGTTCGCAGCACTGACCGCGCAGGTTGCGCCGCCCCCACCTGAAGGGCGGCGCGAATGGCTGGCGAGCTAGTGCTTGCGCCCCGCCTTCTTGCCAGGCTTGGCTGACTTGTCGGCCTTCCCGGCAGCGCCCTCGAGCGTCACCTTGGCCCACATGTTGCCGTTGTCGTCGGGGTGGACGTTCTGCACTTCGCGCCCGAATCCCGGGAAACGCTTGCCGAACGCTTCGACGGCGATGAGGAACTTCACGATCGTGCCCCCCTTGGGGTCGACGCGCTCGCCAGGCATCAGCACCGGAATGCCCGGCGGGTACGGCACGATCATCAGCGCCGCCACGCGCCCTGGCAGATCGGCCACCCGCACTTCCTCGGTCGTGCCGTGGATCAGCTGCTGGTAGGCCTCGGACGGCGTCAGCACCTGTTCGGAGATAACTTCGCCCGCTGCATTGGCCATGGCCTGCAGGTCGAGCTCGGTCATGACCTCGTGCATCTCGTCGCACAGTTGCGGCAGCGTCATGCCGCCGTAGCGTTTCGGGTAGGCATGAACCAGCTCGGGCAATGCCTCCTCGAGCGGCGCCTTGCGGTCGTACAGCCGCTTGAACGCCATCAGCGTTTCCAGCAGCGTGCCCCACTTGCCCTGGGTGGTGCCGACCGAGAACAGCACCAGCACGGTGTAATCGCCAGTGCGGGCGATCTCCTGCCGGCGTGCGTCGAGGAACTTCGACAGGATCGTGCCGGGGATGCCGCGCTTGGCGATCTTGCCCTTGGCATCGGTACCCGGGCACAGGATGGTGACCTTGGTCGGGTCGAGCATGCAGAAATCGCCAGCGACGACTTCGTCGGGGATGCCGTGCCAGCTCTCGCCTGCGCGCAACGTCCAGCATGCCGGATCGTTGCACAGCACGTCGGTTGCCGCGTCTGCCAGGTCGACCTTCTTCTTGCCCACCGGAACCTGGTCGGGCTGGAACAACGAGAAGAACCACTCGCCCTCCTCCTTGAAGCGCTTGTTGACCGAGGCCACGGCCTTGCGGAACTCGACCGCATAGCTGACGGTCTCGCGCAGCAGCGCGCTGCCGGAGGGCTCGTCCATCATCGCACTGGCGATGTCCAGCGAGGCGATCAACGGATAGAACGGCGAGGTGGTGCCGTGCATCATGAAGGCCTCCTTGATCGGGGCCCACTCCATCTTGCCGCGCTCGCTGTTGCTGACGTGGATGTAAGACGCCATCGAGAACGCCGGCAGCATCTTGTGCGTGGACTGCACCGCGAACACTGTCGGCCGGTTCTTCATGTCGCGCGGCACGCCCATCGCGAAGCGGTGCTTGAACAGCGGATGGAACTTGCCGTAGGCGTACCAGGCTTCGTCGAAATGAACCCGCGGCACGCTCTCGCCCAGCATCTCGGCGACCTTGTCCACGTTGTAGAGCATGCCGTCGTAGGTGGGGTTGGTCACCACCGCATGCACCGGCGCGCTCGACTTGGCACCCACCGACAGCGGCGAATCGGCAACCAGTTTGGCGATGTGCGCCTTGGTGAAGCGTTTGGGCGGGATCAGGCCGATCATGCCGTAGCCATTGCGGCTGGGCTGGAAGTACACCGGCCTGGAACCGGCCAACGTCATCGCGTGGTTGAGCGACTTGTGGCAGTTACGGTCCACCACCACCATCTCGTCGTTGCCGACGGCCGCCTGCACCACGATGCGGTTGGATGCTGACGAGCCAGCCAGTACGTAGAACGTCCAGTCGGCACCGAACACGCGCGCGGCCATGCGCTGCGATTCTGCCGGCGGACCTTCGATGTCGAGCCATGAGCCCAGTTCGACATTGGAGATGCCGATGTCGGAACGCATGATGTTCTCGCCGAAGAACCGATGGAACTCGGCACCCGCTGGATGCTTGAGGTAGGCCGCACCGCCCATGTGGCCCGGCGCATCCCACTGGTAGGTACCCTCTTCGGTCAGCTTCTTGAGCGCCTTGAAGTACGGCGGCAGCATGCCGTTGTGGTAGTCGTCAATGGCGAAGCGCACGCGCTTTGCAAAGAACTCGGGGGTCTCGCCGATCAGGTTCACGTACTCGCGCACCTCGCGCACCACGCTCATCGGCAGGTTGCGGGTCGTTACCCCGCGGCTGAGCAGGAAGATCGGAATGCGCAGCGACTTCTCGCGCACGGCGCGGATGATCTCCAGCACCGGCTTCTCGCTCATCCCCGCGGTTTCGCCGAGGTCCCAGTCGATCGCCACGCACGAATACGAAGCCGAACCCTGGGCGATGATCAACCCGTCCTCGCAGCTGTGCGCGCGCAACACTTCAATGCCCTGGTCCTGCACCGCCTGCCCCAGCCTGGTCAGCGCCAGCGCGTAGGCTGAGCCCTGATCGGGAAGATCGGTGGTCACATACAGCACCCAAGGGTTGGTCATGGACATGGCGATTCCTCTATATGCCTGGTGCTGCAGGGGGATGTGGCAGGGAATTGCGGATGAAGCCTTGCTACTGCGTCGCGCCTCACTCCTGCACGACGTAGGTGTAGAAGCGGATGCGTCCGTCCTCGACAACCTGGTAGACGCCCTGGACCTCGTACGAGAATCCAGGGAAGCGGTTGCAGTTCTCTTCGAACGCGAGGAAGTAGTCGATCATCGGCTTGGCCTTCGCGTCGTAGCGCTCGCCGGGAACGATGATCCCGATGCCAGGCGGATAGATCAGCGCAAGCGTGGCGGCCACACGACCGGACACCTCGCTCATCGGCACGAAGTCCACTTCGCCACCGACCAGCGCTTCGTTGGCCTCGCGCGCCGACATCGCCTGCTCGGGGAACGACTCGTAACGGAAGCTGAGCCGCTGCAGCTCCTTGATGTCCTTGGCCACGAAGTAGTCGTGCATCTCCTGCGCGATCTGCCGCAGCGAGTAGTCTCGATAGCGCGCTTCGTTGCGCTGGTACAGCCCGGGAACCACCTGTTCCAGCGGACTGTCAGCCTCGTAATGGTCACGGAAGCGCTCAAGCGCAGCCAGCAGCATCGCCATCTTGCCTTCGCCCACCGCCGGGGTCATCAGGAACAAGATGCTGTAGAGATCGTTCTTCTCCGGGATGACATTGTTCTCGCGCAGGAAGTTGGCGAGGATCGTCGCCGGCATGCCGCTTTTTGCATACTTGCCGGTGGCCGAATCGATGCCGGCCGTGGTCAGCATCAGCTTGGTCGGGTCGACCATCGCCGCCTCTTCGCCGAGATTGCGGTAGCCGTGCCAGCTCGCACCCGGCGCCAGCTGCCAGTACGCCTGCTCGCGCGCCAGCACCGGTGTCGGCACGTCCTCCCACGGCACGGTGCGGCCCTCGTACAGCACCTGGTCTGGCACGAACGGATCGATGAAGCCGCCAAAGCGCTTGCGTATCGCCTTTCTCCCCTCGATGCCGAGCTTGACCATGTCGTCCCACAACACCCGACCGGCCTTGTCGGCATGCATCTGCGCGTTGACATCCAGGCTGGAGAACAACGGGTAGAACGGCGACGTCGAGGCCTGCAGCATGAACATCTCGTTGAAGCGCTTGTGGTTGACCCGGAATGGCTTGTCGCGGATATGCGCGTCGCGAACGTGGATCTGCGACGCCTGCGAGAAGCCGGCCAACTGCTTGTGCGTCGACTGGGTGGCAATGACGCCAGGTGAATCGCCATCGAGCGCCAGACCCATGCTGAAGTGGTCCTTCATCAGGGGATGGAACGCGCCGAACCCCGCCCAGGCCTCATCAAAATGGATGTACTGGCACAGGTGGCCGATCTTCTCCAGCACCTTCTGCGCGTTGTAGACGGTGCCGTCGTAGGTGCACTGCTCGATGATCGCGACCCGGATCGGGCGCTCGCGCTTCCAGGCATCGGTGCCGGCCAGCCGCGGATGGTTCTTCAGCTTGTCGCGGATCGCGGCTTCGTCGAAGGCCGACCAGTCGATCGGGCCCACCATGCCGAATCCATTGCGATCGGTTTCCAGATAGATGGGGATCGCGCCGGCCATGAGCAGCGCGCCGTGGTGGTTTGACTTGTGGTTGTTGCGATCGAACAGGACCACGTCCTTGCTGCGCAGCAGCGACGTGTTGACCACCTTGTTCGACGAGGACGTGCCGTTGAGGACGAAATAGGTGCGGTCGGAGTGGAATACCCTCGCGGCGCTGCGCTGGGCCGCGAGAGCCGGGCCTTCATGGATCAGCAGGTCGCCGAGCGAGACCATCGCGTTGCAGATGTCGTCGCGGAAGACATTCTCGCCCATGTGCTCGTAGAACAACCGCCCGACCGGGTGGCGCATGAACATCTGCCCGCCCTGGTGGCCCGGGCACGCCCAGGTCCGGTTGGCGTCGAAGTCGTATCGCATCAGTTCGCCGAAGAACGGCGTGCGCAGGCTTGCCGCATAGCGATCGATCGAGGCGACCAGACGCTTCTCGTAGAAATCGCGCGTCTCCAGGTCGGCGATCAGCACTCCGTCGAGTGACTTCAGGAACGGCTCTGCAAGCGCCTCGTCGTCGCGACCGCTGATCATGAAAATCGGCATTCGCAGACCGCGCTCGTCACGCGCGTCGACCACCGCCTGGGTATCGGCGCGGGCGCAGATGATTGCGCCAAGGTCGGCGCCACCGCGGATCGCCGCCGTGACCTGGTCGGAATCTATCGACGTCACCGGGAAGTGCAGTTCGTCTTCGATGACCTGTGCGACGACACCACTGTGCTCGCCCACCACCAGGATTCGGAAGAAGCGTTCAAGCGGAATGCTCATGGAGGAATCCTCGTCCCTGCTTTCCGGCGAGCTTGCGGTGGTAGCCAGCGGATCATCGCGCGTCGCGCGCCACTCGGATCTCGGATGCGCTCGTCGGCACCCATCCGGCCCGCAGATGCTCGCACCGAAACACGTCATTTGCGAGCGTTTGGCCGCTGTGAAGGCGACCGTTCGTCTGGGCGGCAGAGTGCGACTCCAGACTTCACGCGAGCATTACGATCGCTGTGAAAACCTCGCGGCGATCGCTGTCCTAAACGGGGGACGCACTGCTCGACAGTGGCCTTGCCGCCACGTACAGACGGTGCCGGCGGTGAACCAGCACGCGAGCACGCGCATTCATTTCCGCCGCGCACCAAACAGCCTTTGAATCCGCACTCCCGCTAGCCCAGGCACGACGATCCGCCCTTGGACGCAGCGTCCCGCGGATTGCACACACGGCACGACTTGCAGCGCCTGAAGTTCCGAACCCTTTCACGGAGCCTGTCATGAGCGAGTCCCACAAGAAGATGAATGTGTTCCAGCTGACGGTCATCACGCTGGTGAACATGATGGGGTCGGGCATCATCCTGCTG
Organism: Lysobacter sp.; assembly: GCA_036524915.1. Taxonomy (GTDB): domain Bacteria; phylum Pseudomonadota; class Gammaproteobacteria; order Xanthomonadales; family Xanthomonadaceae; genus Lysobacter_J. The sequence goes on from DATDBI010000072.1 coordinate 5,778, forward strand.
CCGAGCAAACTGGCCGAGATCGGCACGATCACGATCTTTTCGTGGGTTGTGACGGCCACCGGATCGCTCGCCCTGGCCTATGTATTCGCCCGCTGCGGCTTCCTGAGCAAGAAGCCAGGTGGCATGGGTGGCTATGCCGAGTACGCGTTCGGCAAGGGCGGCAACTACATGGCGAACTACACTTACGGGTTGTCTCTGGTGATCGGCAATGTCGCCATCGGCGTCACCGCGGTGGGCTACGCCACGGTGCTGTTCGGCGCGACCCTCAGCCCGGGGCAGACCTGCTTGTGGACCATCGTCCTGCTATGGATCACGACGTTCGCGAATTTTGGTGGCGCGAGCATCACCGGCAAGATCGGTACCGTGACCGTGTGGGGCGTGATCCTGCCGGTGGTGTTGATCTGCCTGATCGGCTGGTTCTGGTTCAGCCCGGCCACATGGTCGGCCGCATGGAACCCGCACGACATGGGGTTCATGGCCGCCGTCGGCAGCTCGATCTCGGTCACCCTCTGGGCGTTCCTCGGCCTGGAGTCGGCCTGTGCCAATGCTGATGCGGTCGAGAATCCCGAGAAGAACGTGCCAATCGCGGTGCTGGTGGCGACGATTGGCGCTGCCGTGGTCTACATCATTTCGACCAACGTCATCGCGGGCATCATTCCCAACGCCGAGCTTGCCAAATCCAGCGCGCCGTTCGGTCTGGCGTACGCCCACATGTTCAGCCCCGCGGTCGGCCAGACCGTGACCGCACTGATGGTCATCGCCTGCATCGGCTCGCTGCTTGGCTGGCAGTTCACCGTTGCCCAGGTGTTCAAGAGCTCGGCCGATGTCGGCTATTTCGTCCCGATCTTCAGCCGCGTCACGAAGATCGGCACGCCGATCGTCGGCATGCTGGTGCTGCTGGCGGTGCAGACCGGCCTGGCGCTGATGACCGCCAGCCCGGACTTGAGCGAGACGTTCGGCAAGGTGGTCAACCTCGCGGTGGTCACCAACCTGGTGCCATACGTGATGTCGATGGCGGCCATCGTCACCATCCAGAACGTGTCGAACATTCCAAAGGACAAGGCGATGCTTACCAACATCGTCGCGCTGATCGCCACCGCCTACAGCTTCTATGCCCTCTACAGTTCCGGCACCGAAGCAATCGTTCTGGGCGGCATCTGCATCTTCCTGGGCTGGACGCTGTTCGGGTTCTTCGCCGCCAACCGCTTCTACCGGAAGGAGTCCGAAGCGCACATCCCCAACCCGGGCAAGTCGTTCCAGACCTGACCGGTCAGGCCAACGAAACGCACCCGCATCGATCCCCGGCCCCTTTCCAGGGCCGGGGATTTTCTTTGGTCTCAAGTGTAGTGCCGGACGGGCCGGCTCAGGGCAGCTTCGCTCCCACCCTCGCCGCCGCACGCCCGACCAGCGCATAGAACGGAATGGTCAGGACCAGCACCACGAACGCGTTGCGATCCAGCTCCGCCGACTGGCCGAGGATCACGCCGCCGCAGTACACGCAGGCCAGCAGCCCGACCACGGCCAGCAGGCTGCGGCGCGACGTCGGCAGGTCCAGGGTGGCGTTGAGCCGCCACATCGCCACCACCGAGTAGACGTAGGGGATCACCATCAGCACAACCGTGGCGCTGGTGATGCGGGTGAACTGGTCGGCCACCGTCGGAGATACGGTCAGCACCAGCAAGGCGGTCATCAGCACGCCGGTGATGACCAGGTTGCGCGCCGGCATGCCACGGGCGTTCTTTTCCGCGAACACGCGCGCGAACATGCCGTCCTCGGCCGCCGCCTGGGCCGACTGCGCCACGATCAGGATCCAGCCGGTCAGCGCACCGGCTGCCTTCGCGATCGCCGCGAGCGAGATGATGATGGCGCCCCAGGGCCCGAGCATCACCCTTGCCGCATCCGCGAACGGCGCGCCCGATGCCTTCAGCTGGGCGTTGCTCAGCAGCCCCATGATGACCGTGCAGCACACGACATAGATCACCGTCGATACGACCAGGCCGATGATGGTGGCCAGCGGCACGTTGCGCTTGGGGTTCTCGATCACGCCCGCCGACACCGCCGCGCTCTCGACGCCGAGGAAGGCCCACAGCGCGATCGACGCGCTCTGGGTGATGGCAGTGGGCGCAGGGACTGCACCGGGGTTCCAGCCCGCCATGAAGACCTCGGGCTTGAACCAGAACCAGCCCAGCAGTCCGATCACCGCGATCGGCAGGATGCCGGCCACGGTGGTGACCGCGGTGAAGTGCCCGACCGCGTTGGCGCCGCGCATGTTGAGCCAGATGAACACCCAGATCACCAAGGCGGTGCAAAGACAGGCGAGCCAGGGGTGGGCCAACGACGGGAAGAACACCGCCAGGTAGCCGGTGACCGAGACCGCGATGGCGATGTTGCCGATGACATTCGCCACCCAGTACAACAGGTTGGTCTGGAAAGCCGCGAACGGGCCCAGATGATCGCGCGCATAGGCGTACGGACCACCCGCTTTGGGATCGACCATGCCCAAGTGCGCGAACACCAGGCCCAGCGCCGAGGCGCCGATGGCCGCCGCGATCCAGCCATAGATCGAGATGCTGCCGATCGAGGCCAGGCTGGCCGGCAACAGGAAGATCCCGGTGCCGACCATGTTCGCCACTACCAGCGACGAGGCGCCGAGCAACCCCATCTTGCCGTTGCTGCCGCCATGCATCGCCATCGCCTCACCCCTTGATCAGGCACTGCACGTAGTACTCGCCGTCCTCGACTTCCACGCCATGCGTGTCGTGCCCGAATCCGGGGAACGCCGCGTCCCAGCCCTGCAACGACTTCAGATAGCCGATGTGCGGACCGTTGGCGGTGCCCGCTGACTCGCCCGGCATGACCATCGGAATGCCAGGCGGGTACGGGACGATGCTCGTCGCCACCGTGCGCCCGGCCAGCTTGGGCAGCGCAACGCGCTCGACGTTGCCGAGGATCAGTTCCTGATACGCATCGGCGGGCGACAGCTTGATGTCCGGGAGGTTGGAATAGGCCTTCTGCAGGTGCGCGGTCTGCCCGCCCTTGCGAAGCTCGGCGAACATCTGGTCGCCGAGGGCGCGCAGGCCCATGCCTTCATAGCGCTCGGGATGATCCTTGACGAGGGTCGGCATGACCCGGCTGAGCGACTGGTCGATGTCGTAGTCGCGCTTGAAGTCGAGCATGGCCGCCAGCAGCGTGCTCCACTTGGCCTTGGTGATGCCGATCGAGAACAGGAACAGCACGGCGAAGTCGCTGGTCTTCTCGACCTCGATACCACGCGCATCGAGATAGGCGGTGAGCAGCGAGGCCGGGAAGCCCTGCTTTTCCAGCGCGCCATCGTCGCCCATGCCCGGCGTCAGCACCGAGACCTTGATCGGATCGAGCATGCAGTAGCCGTCTTCGAGCTCGTCGAAGCCGTGCCAGTTGTCACCCGGATGCAGCACCCAGCACGACGGATCGGTCGCCAGCACATCCGGCGGCGCATCCTCGAAGGCCACACGCTTGCCGCCGACCTTGACCTTGTCCGGGTTCCAGGTGCGGAAGAACCATTCCTTCTTCTTCGCGAAGCCGGCGTTGATGCGGCCCACTGTCTGCCGGAAGCTGATCGCCTCGTCGATGCTCTCGCGCGTCAGCGCCAGGCCACCGGCGCCGTCCATCATCGAGGCGGCGATCTCGTTGGAGGCGATGATCGGATAGAACGGCGACGTCGAGCCGTGCATCATGAACGACTCGTTGAAACGCGCGTGCGGGATCGGGTCGCGGCCGTCGCGAACGTGGATGTAGGAGGCCTGCGAGAACGCGGCCAGCAGCTTGTGCGTGGAATGCGTGCTGAAGACCGTCGGGCCCTTGCGGTCATGATCGGCGGGCTTGCCGTGCATGCCCAGGCGTCCGGCGTAGAGCGGATTGAAGCGCGCGTAGCCGAACCAGGCCTCATCGAAGTGGATGCGATCGACCCAGCCGCCAAGCTGCTCGAGCACGCGCGTGGCGTTGTAGCAAAGCCCGTCGTAGGTCGAGTTGGTCACCACCGCGAACACCGGCTGCTTGTCCTTGAGCCCCTTGCTGATCGGCGTGGAGGCGATGGCCTTCGTCAGGTAGGCCTTGGCCAGCCGCTCCGGGTAGATCGGTCCGATCAGGCCGTAGCGGTTGCGCGACGGCACCAGGTACTGCGGCACGCCACCGGTCATGGTCAGGCCATGCTCGATCGACTTGTGGCAGTTGCGGTCGCACAGCACGACCTTGTCGCGCGGAACGCAGGCCATGAAGATGATGCGGTTGGACGTCGACGAACCATTGGTCACCGTGTAACTGCGGTCGGAACCAAACACCGTCGATATGTACTTCTCGCTGGCACCGATCGGGCCGGTGTGGTCGAGCAGCGAACCCAGCTCGCCCACGCTGATCGACAGGTCGGTCTGGAACACGTGCGCCCCGTAGAAGTCGTGGAACGCGCGCCCGGCCGGATGCTTGAGGAACGCGGTGCCGCCGGTGTGGCCCGGGGTGTGCCAGGAATACTCATGCACCTGGTTGAAGTTGTACAAGGCACTGACCAGCGGGCCAAACAGGCCGCCGACATACTTGCCCACGGCCGCCATCACGCGGCCACAGACGAAGGTGGAGGCGTCGTCCAGCAACCACACCAGCTCGTCGATCGCCTGCACCAGCTCGATGGTGAGCGACCTGGCCTTGTCGCGCTCGGTCAACAGGAAGATCGGGACGAACTCGTTGCGGGCCCGGATCGTGTCGATCAGGCTGATCGCGGCAGCGTTGCCGCGCTCTTTGCCTTCCTCATCCGGCAGCGACCAGTCGATCAGCATCGCCTGGATCGACGCGTCGGAGACGATCGTGGCGCGCGCGTCCTCGACGTGGTTCGCCGTCACCGTCTCGACGTTGCGGTCGGTGAATTCGTCGACCAGCATCTTGCACGCGCGTCCGCCGGCCGTATCGGTGCCGATCTTCGGGTGAACGACAAGGACGCGGAATTTCTGGCGTTGGGCGCGACGCTGAAGCATGGCAGTGCACTCCTGACTCAGGGTTGGGCGCAGCCTGCCCGCGCCCGGGCGAATACCGGTGGTCCTACCGCGCCGTCACCCCAGCCGAGCGCGCAGCCGTCAGGCGCAGCCGTCAGGGATTGAGGTCGTAACGGAGCGTTGCCTGCAACCGCTGCGCCTCGCCGTCGTTGTCTGCCAGATCCGTGTTCTTGCCCCACAGGTACTCCACGCCGAACATCGCGCGCTCGGAGAACTGCCAGGCCAGGTTGAGTGACGCGAACCGGGTGCTCTTGGGCAGGGTCGGATCGATCAGCATGTCCTCGTCCGGATCGATCCGCAGATAGCCATACGACGCGCTCGAACTGACGTTGTCGGACCAGCCATGGGTGTAACCAAGGCCCCAGCCACCGGCATCGATGGCTTCCAGGTCCGCCTGCGCGTTGAAGGCCGCATCCAGCCCGAAGCCGGAGATGTCCTGCAGGAAGTTCGCGTAGCCGGCGCCATAGCTGGCCCAGGCCTGCACGCTGTCGTTCTCGAAGACACCGGCGGCAAAGCTCAGCTGGGTGGCATAGGCATTGGTGTTGCGCTGGTGGTCCCCGATCGCCGTCTGCACGCCCAGGTCGCGGAACAGGTTGGCCCACTGCAGATGCCAGTCAGGCGTTTCCCAGCGCAGGCCAAGGGTGAGATCTGGAATCCGCGAGTACGTCTCGAAATCGCCGATCAGGGCGATGTCGGCATTGGGTTTCTCCACCGACATCGGGATCGTCAGCTTGCCCTCGCCCGAGCGGTACACGATGGGCGAGTAGCGCACCTGTGGCGTGTACTTGAAGGTGAAGGAGTTCGGACCCTCGTAGTCGAGGGTGTTCGGGAATGCATCGATATCGGTGAACGCGGACAGGTAGTAGCCGGCGATGAGCGAATAGTTCTTCGCTTCCAGTTCGCCGTACAGGTACTGCATGTTGTACGGCATGTCGCCACTGCCGCTGCCGAAGAAGTTGTTCTTGTAGACGACCTTCAACATGCCGTAGTCGGTCTGGCGCCGGAAGTCGAGACGAAACACGCTCTGCTTGGCGCTGAGGTTGCTGCGCGAATCGGAGTCGTGGAACGGCTGCCCCTGCACGGGAATGGACGAAGGAACGAACAGGTCCTTGGCGCCCATGAACTTGTTGTCGAACATCATGTCGAACTGGGCAACCACGTCGATCTTGATCAGGTTGCCGGTGTCGCCCAGCTGCACGTAGCCCTCGGGCAACGGATCCTCGGCAGGAAGCGCCGACGGGGGCTTGTGCACGCGCGACACGTCGGTCGCGGGCACGCTGGCCGACGAAATCAGTGGTGCGGGCGCGGCTGTCGGTGCAGGCGCTTGCGCCGCCGCCCTGGCCTGCGCCGCGTCCTTCGACTCCAGTTCGTCCAGGCGCTGCTGCATCTTCTGCATCATCTGCTGCTGCTGTTGCAGCTGCTGACGCATCTGGCTGAGCTCGGCCTTCAACTGCTCGGACGACGCGGCTGACTGCGCATGCGCAGGAAGCGAGGCCATTGCCACGCAAGCTGCGATTGCCAAGGCCAGCGAGGAAGCTGCGAAAACAGGTCGCATGATGCTTCTCCTCCCACAGGGCTCGCGTGGCACAGCTGCGCGAGGGCCCCAAAGTAATGCGCGCTAATGTGACGTGACTGTGATGCTCCGACCGGCGGCTTTTCGACGTCGGATTAACAAACGCCTTCACGGTTCGCCCTGTGCCCCAGTCACATCCAGGTGCGGTCGCCGGTGAACTCGATCGTCAGCCAGAACTGCGGCGCGTCGGCGCCCAGCCGCGCCGCGATATCCCGGCGGATCGCATCGACCCGGGCGATCGGGCCGATCTCGTGATCGGCCGGCAACAGAATCAGAATCTCGACGAAACGCCCCCGCCCCACCTTGGCCACATGGCTGGAGTAGTCGAGGAAGCCGTGCTCGGCGACGACCGCGTCCATCACCTGCTTGACCTCGCGGTCGAGATCGCCGGGCGCGACCTGCAGCACCTCGCGGATCGCACGCCACGTGGAGCGCATCGGCACCATCAGCATCGCCAGCGCGATGCACAACAGGATCGCCGGATCGATGTATGGGATCCAATGCTCATGCCCGGAGCCCTTCATCGAGACGGCGATCGCAAAGCCCAGCAGCAGGGCCAGGCTGAGGGCGCCGCTGACCAGCCAGCTGCGCGCATCCAGCGCCAGCAGGTTGGAACCCAGGCGACGCGCGTGGCCGCGCATGTAGACCGACATGCCCATGCCGACGACGCACAGCACACCGGCCCAGAGCGCACCCAGCCCGTACGACACCTCGTTGCCACCGGAGGTCAGGCCGATGATCGCGGTGAAGGCGGCATACAGGCACGACAGCGCCAGGGTGGCACCGCCGAACGCCTCGACCATCGGTTCCAGGTGCCAGTAACCGAACTGGAAGCGGCGGCTGCCCTCGAACGCCACCAGCCGCGACACGCTCAGCGACGCCACGGTCAGCACGACGTCGACCAGGCTGTACATGCCGTCGAAGATGATCGCGTCGGAGTTGACCAGCAAGCCACTGGCGATGCCCACCACGCCGACCACGATGGTGATCCCGATGGACAGCTTGAGGAGGCGTTGCTCGGGGCGCGTGTCCATCGAGTCTCCGTGGTCGGGCGGAGTCGGATCATGAGGGGGGTGCGGGATTGTGTTGCACCCGCCTGTGACGCCAGTGTCGCCGGCCCGGAGGCCTGGGGCCGGTTACTGGCCGGCGGTGCGGACCACGAACTCGCCCAGCAGCTTGCCGCCGTCCTTCAGGACGAACTCGACCGCGACCTTGCTGCCCGGCTTCAGCGCCGCGCCCGGCTGCATCAGCATCAGGTGCATGCCGCCGGGCTTGAGCACCGCCGAGTCGCCCGCCGCAATGCGCAGCTCCGGCAGCGCGCGCATGCGGCTGACACCGTCGACCACGCGCGTTTCGTGCAGGGACACATCGCCGAATGCAGGGCTGCTGGCGGAGACAATCGTCACCGGCATCGCGCACGGATTCTCGATGCGACCAAAGCCGGCCATCATCGGCATGGCCATCGGCGGCATGCGCACCCAACCTTCGCGCACTGTCGGCGTGCAGTCGCCGGCAAGGGCGACGGATGACGCGGCCGATGAGGCGGCGACGAGCAGGACCAGTAACCCCAGGCGGAGGCGTGATGCGTTCATCGGCCTATGATAGCCCCGACATGCTGAAGGAATCGCCGATGAAACATCCGCTTTCGCTGCTTGCCCTCGCCTGCTCACTGTCCGCCTGCGCGCTCGTCGCCTGCACGGGCTCCAACGCACCACAGGTCGCTGGCGACGACGATGGGAACCGCGCCGCGCCCGCGCCCGCATCGGCAGCCAGTGCGGCCACGCCCGATGGCAACCAGGCCGCGCCCACGCGCCTGACGGTATACAGCGGCGGCTACGACCAGCTGGCGAACAGCGGCGCACCCCAGGCCGGCATGCCCGGTTACGCCCTGGTCGAACGCAGGCTGCGCCAGTCGCTCAAGCAGGGCGAGAACGCGATGACGGCCGCTGACGTTCCGCCCTCGATGGATGTGGAGGCGGCAACGCTGCGTCCGTTGAGCCCCGGCGTCGGCGTCACCGGCCAGCGCTATGTTGCTGCCCTGTCGGGGACGGGAGACGTGCTTGCCCAGGCGATCGGCAACAAGGTCACCGTCGAGCACACCGCCGGCGGCGCCAAGCAGACCGACGCCGGGACGTTGCTGTCAGCCGGCGACGGCCTGACCCTGGCGCTGGACGACGGCCGCATCAAGGTCATCCGCAACTACGACAGCTTCAGCCTCGTCGACGGGCAATCGCGCCTGCCGCGCCACGCCGCGCTGCAATGGACGGTGACGGCGCCGCAGGCAGGCGAGGCCGACTTCGAGCTGACCTATCCGATGGGCGGGATGGCATGGCGCGCGGAGTATCTGGCGACGCTGGCCAAAGGCGACGGTTGCCAGCTCTCGCTCGATGGCGCGGCGCTGATCGCCAATCGTTCCGGCGTGACGTTCGATGGCGCCGCGGTGAGCCTGGTGGCGGGCGAACCCAACGTTGAGCGGATGCAGGCTGGCGGCAACGGCGTGACCTACGATCGCATCGAGATGTCGGCCGCCGCACCCGCGCCGCCGCCGCCGACCGTGCGCGAATCCGGCGAGTACCACGCCTACGACCTGCCCGGCCGCGTGCGCATCGCCCATGGCAGCAACGAGCGCGTGCCGTTGTTCGCGCCGCGGCAGGCGATCGCCTGCGAGCGCGCCTACGTCGTCGAGGCCGACGCCCCGGACTGGCAGCCGCCGCAACCGATCGTCGCCCCGACGTTCCGTGGCGTGACTGGAACCCTCCCCGTCACGACCACGGTCTCGGTCCGCAACACCAAGGACGCCGGACTGGGCCAGCCGCTGCCGGCCGGTCGCGTACGCACGTTCGTGGGGGGCGGGTCGGCAGGTAACGATTTCCTCGGCGAAGCCATGCTTGCGCATACGGCCGACGGCGAAGAGATCCGCCTGCAGGTCGGCAAGGTCTTCGACCTGCGCGCTGATCGCGAGCAGACCGACTTCCGCCTCGATCGCACCGGTCGCACCGTCACCGAGACATTCGCGCTGACATTGACCAACGGCAAGAAGACTGCCGCTACCATTCGCGTGATCGAGCCACTGCCGCGCTGGAGCGACTGGGAACTGGTCACCAGCAGCGTGCCGGGCAAGAAGAAGGACGCCCGCCACGTCGAGTTCGAAGTGCCGGTCCCGGCTGGCGGCGAAACCACCCTCACCTACACCGTGCGCTATCGCTGGAGCAAGGACGTCACCCCATGAGCCTCATTGAAATCCGTGCCGCCGACGGCATCGTCGAACTGCAGCTGGCGCGTGCGCCGGTCAACGCACTCAACCCCGAACTGTGCGGCGAGCTTTCCGCCGCCATCGGCACCGCCGTCGCGCAGGGCGCGCAGGGACTGATCCTCAGTGGCAGCCCCAAGGTGTTCTCGGCCGGCCTCGACGTGCCCTACCTGCTCTCGCTCGGCAACAACCGCGATGCACTGTCGGCCGCATGGGAGTCGTTCTTCGTTGCCGCGCGCACGCTGGCGCAGTGCCCGGTGCCGGTCGTGGCGGCGATCACGGGCCACGCCCCCGCAGGTGGCTGCGTGCTGGCGCTGTGCTGCGACTACCGCGTGATGGCGCGCAGCGAAGACCCTGCGAAGCCGTTCCGTATCGGCCTCAACGAGACCCAGGTCGGACTGGTGGTGCCGGTCGGCATCCTGCGCCTGATGCAGCGCGTGGTCGGTGTCCATCGCGCCGAACGGCTGGTTGTAGCCGGCGAGATGGTCGCTGCCGATCGCGCCGAGCGCATCGGCCTGGTCGACGAACTGGTCGATGGCGCGCAGGTGGTCACGCGCTCGCGCGAGTGGCTGGCAGCGCTGCTGTCACTGCCGCAGCCGGTCATGCGGCAGACCCGCGCCATCGCGCGCGCCGACCTCGTGGCGGCGTTGGAGCCCGAGCACATCCAGCTGTCGCACTTCGTCGATGCCTGGGGCGACCCGGCCACGCAGGCGGCGTTGCATGCGCTGGTGGCGCGCCTGGGAAAGTGACGGTGACGTAACCCTTGCCGAAGGTGGCGAGCCTATCGCCACCTCCGGCCCCGCGATTACAGCAACCAGATTTCCACGCGCTCGTTGCGGAACCGCGCGCGTGCATCCGCCGGTGCCTTCAACGGCACCTGCGCGCCCATGCCACGTGCGTGCAGCACCGGCAGGCCAAGTGCCATGAGCTCATGCGCGACCAGGTCGGCGCGATCGTTGCTCATCATCATCGTGGCTGCGACCGAGGTGCTGGTGCCGACATCGGCGAACCCGACCACCAGCAACTGCCGCCCCTGGTTCACCGGCAACTTCATGAAAGCGGTCAGGCGTTCGATGTCGCGTACCGAGCGGCTGTCGTACACGCTGCTGGCCACGCCGCTTTCGTTGGTGCCGGTGAAATTGAAGCGCAGGCTCACCGGCAAGCGGACCGCATTGCCGATCAGCGTCCGGTACTCGGCCGGGCCGAACAGCGAGGGTGGCTTGTAGCCCGGGCGCATCGTCACGCCCAGATGGCCGGCCGCGGCAACCGCGTCCTGTCCGTGCTGGCCCATTGCGTACAGCGCAAAGCTGCGGCTGAGCGCGCCCATCATCTGGCTGCCGTACATGTAGAGGCGGCGCGTGAGCGGATAGTCCTCGCTCTGCACATTGAGCCGCGTGGGTGCCACCGCGCGCCCGCCCTCGGAGATCGCCACCGGCCGCACGCCCGCGCCCCAGCGCTGCCGCAACGTGATGAAGCCGATCGCCTGCGGGTCGGCGGCGACCGAGCGCAGCAGCGATGGACCGTCCGGATGCTGCCGGCCCAGCGCGTATGCACTGCCCGACATCACGCGCTCATCGACCAGGTCGCGTGCGGAGTTGGCGCCCGCCACCAGCTGCAGGCGCACCGGTCCCGGTCGTCCGCCGACGTCACGCCAGTCGCGCACCTGTCCGGAGAACAGGCGGCGCAATTGCGCCACGTCCAGTTTCGTCACCGGGTTGTCGCGATGCACCACCACCGCAACGCCGTCGAGCGCCAGGACGAACTCCTGGTCGTGCGAGGAAAGGTCGCCCAGCTGCCAACCGGCATCGAGCTCGGCGGCATCCGGGCGACGCGTCATCATCGCGATCTGCGCGTTGCCGTCGACCAGGTCGGTGAAGCCCTGCGCGGTGCTGCTGCCGGAAATCTCCACGATCAGCGGCTGGCCGTCGCGGGTGGCATGGATCTCGGTCGTTGCAGGCGCTGGCTGCACGCGGCGGATGTCCTGGTAGCCGATGTCCCGCAGCCATGCCTCGGCCACCGTCGGCACCAGGCGCGCGCCCAGCGTCTGCGATCCGTGGATGCGGACGCGCTCGGCATCCACCTGTGCGTGCGCCATCGCGCACGTGCCCAGCAACAGCAAGCCCCACACAAATCGTGCGATACGTGACATCGCGCACGCCCCCCATGCGAAAACACGCAAGCATCGGGGGGTTCGATGACGTTCTTGTTACGTCGTGCGAATCTTTGTTACAGCTGGCTCGTCGCCTTTCCCAATCGGCCGCTTCGGGTCATTGATCCATCCACTCCAGGAACCCTTGAACAACCGCGCGCCCTTCAGCCCGGCGTGCTCCATCGCCAGCAACAGGTGACAGGCGGTGACGCCGGAGCCGCACATCACCGCCGCCTCGCTCGCTGGACGGCCTTCCAGCAATGCCGACAATTCACTGGCCAGTTCCGCGGCCGGCCGGAAGCGACCGTCGCGCATGCTCGAGGCATAGGGACGATTGCGGGCACCAGGCACATGGCCGGCGACACTGTCGATCGGCTCGACATCGCCACGGAAACGCTCGTGTGCCCGTGCGTCGAACAGCAGTCCGCCGCCGTCGAGATGCGCCTGCACCTGCGCGGCATCGAGCAAACGGCTTTCGTCGAACGATGCGACGTATTGGCTCGGGACCGGCTCGGGCACGCGCGTTTCCACCGGCAGGCCTTGCGCCAACCACTGCTCCCAGCCGCCGTCGAGCACGGCCACGCGCTCGTGTCCGAGCATGCGCAGCAGGAACCACAGGCGCGCAGCGGCCAGCGCGCCGTCGCCGGCGTCGTAGGCCACGACCTGGGTTTGCGGCGTGATGCCCCAGCGACCGAGCGTGGCGAGGAACTCATCGAGCTGCGGCCAGGGATGGCGACCGGCATCGATCCGCAGCGCCGGCGCGGTGCCCTCGGGCGCGGACAGGTCGCGCTCGAGGTGGGCATAGCGCGCGCCGGGAATGTGCGCCTGCCGATAGGCCGCTTCGGCGGTGGCTGGATCACCGAGTCTGGAGCGCGTGTCGACGACGACCACGTCGCTTCGGCCCAGCGCCGACGCCAGCTCCGCAGCGGAGATCAGCGTGCCCCACGAGGTCTGCATTGCATTCATGCGATGGCTTCCAGTCGTTGCCGCAGGTTGAACAGCATCGATGCTGTCGCCCCCCAGATGCGTTGCGCGGGATAGCGGTATTCCAGTACTTCGCGCGGCTTGCCGCGGAAGTCGAGCGTGTGCGTGGCCAGGTTGGCCGGGTCGAGCAGGAACGACAGCGGAACCTCGAACACGTCGGCGACTTCGTTCGGGTCCGGATGGGCGATGTAGTCGTCGACGAGCAGCGCCACGACCGGCTGCACGCGAAATCCGGTGATGGTGGCGAGCGGGTCGAGGAAGCCCAGAGGCGCGATCTGTGCCGGCGCCAGGCCGACCTCCTCGCAGGTCTCGCGCAATGCGGTGGCAATGGCATCGGCATCGTCGGGTTCGACCCGACCACCCGGGAAGCTGACCTGTCCGGCGTGCTGGCGCAGTGCATCGGTGCGACGGGTGAGCAGCACCTGCGTGCCGCTGCTGCGCGGCACCAGGCCGACCAGCACCGCGGCCGCGACCGAGACAGCGCCATCGGGCACCAGGTCTTGCAGCTCGGAGAGGTTCCAGCCCGGCCCTTGCGGCGGCGACGCCAACGGATGCAGCGCGGCCATCAGGCCGGGACAGTCTGGCAGTACACGGCCGGCTGGCAGAGGCTTCACCCTCGCTGCTGCTCCCGTTCGGGCAAGGTCGTTTCCATCATGCGCAAGCGCTCGTCGTCGTTCATCTGCGGCCAGCGCGCGATCTCGGCACTGGTGCGATGGCAGCCACTGCACAGGCCGTCGTCGTCGAGCGAGCAGACGCCGATGCACGGACTGAGCACGGCGCGGAAAAGAGTATTCATCAACTGACAACCGTAATGCGGGAGTGCGCGGGTTTCAACCGATGGATGGCGGTGGCCCATAAAGACATGAGCCGGCGCGAGGCCGGCTCAATGTGTGTTGCTGAAGAACCATGGATCCCGGCTTTCGCCGGGATGACGGTCCGGCAAAGCCGTTTGCCGCTATGCGCGAAAATGGATCCCGGCTTTCGCCGGGATGACGAATTGGCAAAGCCTTGGCCGCTATGCGGCCAAGGGCCAATTCGTCACTTCACGCTGACGAGCTTGACTTCGAACTGGACGGCGACGTTCGGCGGGAACGGCGTGCGCGGGTCGGCACCGTACGCCTTCTCCGGCGGCAGGGTGACTTCCCACTTCGAGCCGGCCGGCATCTGCAGCAGCGCTTCACGCATCGCTGCCATTTCGATCTCGCTGACCTTGATCGCCGGAATCGCCTGCGCCGGGCGCGGCTGCTGCGGACGCTCGCCCCATGCGTACGGACCAGCGACTTCCAGCTGCACCGTGTTGGCCTGCGTCGGCTTGGCGCCGCTGCCGGTCTCGATGATGCGGTACTGCACGCCGCTCGGAAGCGACTTCACGCCGGCCTTGGACTTGTTGGCGGCGATGAAGGTGTCGCTCTTGGTCTTGTTGGTCGCAGCGGCCTTGTCCCACTCGGACTTGGCCTTGGCCT
>DATDBI010000073.1:0-39128 GCA_036524915.1 Lysobacter sp.
TGACCTTAAGACCGCCGAGGCTGCCGTTGCGGACCTCGTCTTGCATTTTCGATTTCCCCCGTGCGAATGCCGCGCGTCTGCGGGCACTTCGCCAGCTGTCTTTATTCCAAGCCTCGCCGTAGCTGTCAAGCAAACTTTTCAGCGGGCATGCTGAACGCGCCACGGGCCCGGTCAAGCCGGGAACCGCTTCCAGATCGATCAGCAGGGGGTCGGGGGACCGGCCGGCGGGGCGACTTTCGGGCACGTCGGATGCGTATACCCCAGATCCCCGCCGCTGCCGACGGCCCGATGGCCGAGCCGCGACGCAGGTACCAGTCCTGATGGGCCGGGCGCACGTGGCCGCCCCCGTGGCTGCCAGGCTGGCCGGGGCCGGCGACCCGCCTGTTACCATCTGCCGCATTCTTCCCAGCAGTGCCGCCATGCCGCTCGACATCGTCGTCGTGATGGACCCGATCGGGTCGATCAAGATCGCCAAGGACTCGACCTTTGCCATGCTGCTGGAAGCGCAGCGCCGCGGCCATCGCCTGCATTACGTGCAACCCGGCGGCCTGTCCGTGCGCGACGGTACGGCGCTGGCGAAGGTGGCGCCGCTGCGGGTCCGGGACGACAAGGCCGGGTGGTTCGAGCTGGGCGACTGGAGCACCCTCGCCTTCGGCCCGGGCCAGGTCGTGCTGATGCGCAAGGACCCGCCGGTCGACAACGAGTACATCCACGACACGCAGGTGCTCGGCCTGGCCCAGCAGGCCGGTGCGATGGTCGTCAACGACCCGCAGGGCCTGCGCGACTACAACGAAAAACTGGCCGCGCTGCTGTTCCCGCAGTGCTGCCCGCCAACCCTGGTGAGCCGTGACAATGCCGCGCTCAAGGCCTTTGTCGGCGAGCACGGCGAGGCGGTGCTCAAGCCGCTCGATGGCATGGGCGGACGCTCGATTTTCCGGGCGCGCGCGGGCGAGGCCAACCTCAACGTGATCCTGGAAACGCTGACCCAGGGCGGCCACAGCCTGGCCATGGCGCAGCGCTATCTGCCGCAGATCAGCGAGGGCGACAAGCGCATCCTTCTGGTGGACGGCGTGCCGGTGGACTACTGCCTGGCGCGCATCCCGCAGGGCGATGAGTTCCGCGGCAACCTTGCTGCCGGCGGCCGCGGCGAAGGCCGTCCGCTGAGCGATCGCGACCGCTGGATCGCGGCCGAAGTCGGCCCGGAAATGAAGCGTCGCGGCATGCTGTTCGTGGGCCTGGACGTGATCGGCGACTACCTCACCGAGGTCAACGTCACCAGCCCGACCTGCATCCGCGAACTCGACGCACAGTACGGCCTCAACATCGCCGGGCTGATGTTCGACGCGATCGAGGCTCGCCTGGCTGCATGAGCGCTGTCGTCGCACCGCAGAGTTATGGCGATGCCGAGAATGGCCGCGTCAGCGCCACCTTCGTGCTGTCGCTGATGGTCCACGGCATCCTCCTGCTCGGCCTGGGCTGGACGCTGGAAAAGGCCGCGCCGGTGATGCCGACGCTGGACGTGATCCTGACCCAGACCGCATCGGCGCTGACGCCAAAGCAGGCCGACTTCCTTGCCCAGGCCAGCAACCAGGGCGGCGGCGAACACGACAAGAGCACGCGTCCGCGCGAGGCGCAGTCCGGTCCGCTGCCGCAGGCCACCACCGGACTGGCGCCGCGCGAGCTGCGCGCGCAGTCGCCGGCACCGCAGCCGGCACCGCAGGCGCGCGTGGTCACCAGCAGTCGCGGCGAAACCGCCACGCCCACCGCGCGGACCACGCCGGCGCCAAGCGAACGTCCGCTGCCGCGCGGCCAGGAAAAGATCGAGCACGACATCGCGATGGCACGACTGGCCGCCGAGATCCACATGCGTTCGGAGCGCTATGCCAAGCGCCCGACGCGCAAGTTCGTTTCGGCCAGCACGCAGGAATACACGTGGGCCGGCTACCTGCGCGAATGGGTCGATCGCGTTGAACGCGTCGGCAACCTCAACTATCCGGATGAAGCGCGCCGTCGTCGTCTTGCTGGCCAGGTGGTGATCAGTGTGGCGATCCGTCGCGACGGCTCGGTCGAACGCGCCGACATCGTGAAGACCAGCGGCGTGCCGCTGCTCGATGCATCGGCGCTGCGCATCGCCAAGCTGGCCGAGCCCTACCCGCCGCTGCCCAGGACCGAGGAAAACCCGGACGTCCTCCACGTCACCCGCACGTGGAACTTCCTGCCGGGTGGCACGCTGGTCGACGAGTAGTCGTCAGCGCGAATCGCGCAGCGCCTGCTGCTCGCGGATCGTCAGCGCCACGTTGTTGCGCAGGTAGGCCGGCTCGACACGCTCCGGCGCAACGGCTTCGCCGCGGGCATAGGCAAGCGCCGCAAGCCTCGCCACGTCGGCCGCGTGCGGCAACTGCGTGGCGTCGACCGCCACCAGCTGATCGCCGAGATGCTGCACAAGGGCTCCGTCGGCTGCAGCAAAACCGGTGCCGACGCCGAGCCAGCCACCGGTGCTGTCGGGCAGCGTGACCTGGCCTGGCGCACGGACGGCCTCATCGTCCAACCCATGCGCGTCGCCATCGCGCAGCACGAACGCACCGGTATAGACCTCGCCCATGCGGGCGTCGATCGCTGCCAGCACGCGAGTGCCCTCGCCATCCGACCGCCCCGTCGCACGCATCGCCAGCACCGCCAGCGTCGACACCGGCACCACCGGCCGGTCCAGCGCCATCGCAATGCCCTGCACTACCGCGATCGCAAGACGCACGCCGGTGAACGCTCCCGGCCCGCGCCCGACGGCAATGGCGTCGAGTTGCGAGCGGGACATTCCGGCTCGCGCGAGCAATTCGTCGGCCCACGGCAATGCCAGCTCGGCATGGCGCCGCGGCGCCAGCTCGAAACGCTCGCGCACCTGGCCATCGACCAGCAGGGCGACGGAAAGGGCTTCAGTGGCGGTTTCGAAGGCGAGCAGGTTCATTGCGCAGGCAGTAGCAGCGAACGGGGGAAACGGGGCACAGCATACCGGTCACCACGTGAGGGGCAACGCGGAGCCGTCCTGCATCGCGTCACCACCGCTGCCATCCGCATCGGCGTCGAGCAGCGCCGGCGCCGGCGGGAAGAACGCCTCGACGTCCTCCACCCTGCGGGTCTTCGGCAGCGGCGGCAGCGAGTTGAGGAAGACGCTTCCGTAGGTCTTGCTGGTCAGGCGCGGGTCGCACAGGACCAGCACGCCGCGGTCGTTTTCGTTGCGGATCAGGCGACCGGCACCCTGCTTGAGCGCGATCACCGCCTGCGGCAACTGCTCGTCGCGGAACGGGTTGCCGCCATTGCGGCGGATCGCGTCCAACCGCGCCTCGAACACCGGGTCGTCGGGTGCGGCGAACGGCAGCTTGTCGATCACCACCACGCTGAGCGCGTCGCCGGCGACATCGACGCCTTCGCGGAAACTGGCCGCGCCGAGCAGCACGCCATTGCCGGACGCGCGGAAGCGTTCGAGCAGCACCGGCCGCGGTGCTTCGCCCTGCACGAACAGTGGCCAAGGCCCGCCCTTCAACAGTTCAGCCGCTTCGCGCAGCGCGCGATGCGAAGCGAACAGCACGAACGCGCGCCCACCCGAAGCCTCGAGCACCGGCCGGATCTTCTCGACCATGCTCTCGTTGTAGTTGCGCACGGATGGATCGGGCAGGCCGCGCGGCAAATAGCACAGCGCCTGCTTCTCCCAGTCGAAGGGACTGGGCACCAGCAGCGTCTGCGGCGGATCGTCGCCCTTGAGGTACAGGCCGAGCTTGATCGCGTAATGCTCGAAGCGGCCACCCACTGCGAGCGTGGCCGACGTGAACACCCACGCCGCATGCGACTGCGCGCGGTGCTGCGCCAGCGGGCCGGCGACGTCGAGTGGCGTGCGACTGAGGCGGAAGCCACGCGCGGTCAGCTCGTACCAGAGCACGCTGCCGTCGTCGCGCTTCTTCTTGGCGGCCCGGGCTTTCGCCGTCGCATCGTCATCGCCAACCGGCTCCCGGGCGTTGTCGACGTCGGCGAAATCCTCGGCGAACTCATCGTCTTCGTGTGCCGGGGCTTCGCCCGGGTCGTCGCGCCAGCGCTGCAGGCGCCCCTCGTATTCGACCGCGCGCGCCGCGCACGCATCGAAGCCAGGTGACGCCGCCGCCAGCGGTTGCAGCACCTCGTGCAGTGTGCGCAGGGCATCGGCCAGTCCATCGAAGGCCTCTTCGACAGCCGGCTCTTCGGCCGCGCGCTTGCGCGTTCCGCGCACCGGCAACTCATCCATCGCCGCGCGCAACGAGCGCACGCTCTGCTCCACTGCGCGCGCGGGATCCTGCACGGCCGCCAGTGCCGAGGGCACCTGCTTGCATTCGGTCAGCGCGTCGCGGGCGAGCTCGACCAGCGGCCGCGCGCTCAGTGCTTCGCCGAAGAACTGGGCAGCAAGCTCGGGCAACTGGTGCGCCTCGTCGACGACGAACGTCTGCGCGCCCGGCAGTATCTCGCCGAATCCTTCCTGCTTGAGCGCCAGGTCGGCCAGCAGCAGGTGATGGTTGACCACGACCAGGTCCGCCGCCTGTGCGCGCTGGCGCGCCTGCACGACAAAACAATCGGCGAAGAACGGGCATTCGCTGCCCAGGCAGTTCTCCGTCGTGCTGGTGACCATGGGCAGCAGCGGCGAATCGTCCGGCAAGGCATCCAGCTCGGCCAGGTCGCCCATGCGGGTGCGCCCCGACCAGGCGACGATGCGCTGGAACTGCGCCGCCAGCTCGCGCGAACCAAAGCGTGGCTCGCCCTGCGCCTGGCGCATGCGGTAGTGGCACAGGTAGTTGGCGCGGCCCTTGAGCAGCGCGGTCTTCAGGCCGATGCCGAGGGCATCACGGACGCGCGGCAGGTCGCGGTGGTAGAGCTGGTCCTGCAGCGCTCGCGTGCCGGTGGACACGATGGTTTTCTTGCCCGAGAGCAACGCCGGCACCAGGTAAGCGAAGGTCTTGCCGGTCCCGGTGCCGGCCTCGGCCAGCAGCGTGCCGCGATTGTCGACCGCGTCGGCAATCGCCGCTGCCAGGTCCTGCTGGGCGACGCGCGTGGAGAACGCGGGAATGTTGCGCGAGAGTTCGCCGCCGTCGGCCAGGGCCGCACGGCTCGCCTCGCTGAGGCGGCTGCTCATGCGCTGGGCGGTCCTGCGTGCGAGAGGCGGTGCAAAGTCATGTGCGATCCAATGAAGGGGCCGGGTTGCTGGCGCCTATCCGGGGCCAACGCTTCCAGCTCCCCGCATTGTCGCTCGCATTTCAGTATCGCGGCGGTGCCGAGATCGTGCAGGCGTCGCGCTCGCGGCGTGCATCGCTGGCGCTGGGCGCGCCAGGCACCTCCACCGGCAGCGCTCTCGCCTTGGCATCGCGCACCTGGGCGATGGTCTCCCAATGGCGCCGGCACAGCGGCCCGACCCTGGACCCGCCATCAAGCCCCTGGCGGGCGAAGCGCTCGGCATCGTCGAGCTGCTGGTTCAGCAGCGCTGATTCAGCGCGCTCCTGCAGCAGCGCCGGGTCGCCGGGGTTGAGCTGCAGCGCCTGGTCCAGCGACGCGGCAGCCTGCGGGTACTGACCCGTTTTCTCGAGACGCTCGGCCTCCTTGCGCAGATCCTCGACCTGCGGGTCCCGTAGCGGCTGCACATCCAGCTCGCTGCTGGCGGCCCCGCCGGCGGCGCGAATCGCGCGCACCGCAGCCGGCGCGTCGAACAGGGGTTCGGGCAACGGTGGCGGCGTGGTGCTGCAGGCCGCAAGCAGCGCGACAGCCAGCGCCGTCGTCACCGCGGCCTGCAAATTCAACTTCCTCACGGCAGGTTCTCCTCCTGCTGCGGGGGCGGCGCCTCCGCAGACTGTTCGGCCGGCTTCTCGTCATCCTTGCGACCGAAACCGAACCATTCGCGCCAACCACCCTGCCCTTCCTCGGCCACCGGCTCCGGTGCCGGGCACGGTGCATAGCCAGGGGCGAACCCGGCGACGTAGGCAAAACGACGCGCGCCCACGCAATCGGGATCGGTGGTGTTGCTGGCGATGGTCCATTGCCAGTCGATGCCCTTGTCACCGACCTTCAGCGGCGCACTGGGCAGGCGCGAGAAAATCGCCGACCAGACCCGCATGGCGCCCGTCGCGCCGTACAGGCCGGTGGTCTGGTTCTGGTCGTTGCCGACCCAGATCACCGCCAGGTGGTCGCCGGTCCAGCCGGCGAACCAGCTGTCGCGACCGTCATTGCTGGTGCCGGTCTTGCCAGCCGGCGAGAGCCGGCCCAGACCGTCGCGCACGAGCTGGGTGCCGGTGCCGTTCGACACCGCCTGCTGCAGGGCGATGGTGATCAGGCGCGCGGCGATGGCATCGCCTTCCTGCGCCGGAGCCGGGTCCTTGTCGTAGCGGTTGAGGGCGCGGCCGTTGGCGTCGAGCACGCCGCGCACGGCGTGCAGCGGCTGGATCTCGCCACCGGAAGCCAGGAACTGGTACAGCTGCGCCATCGCGTACGGGCTCTGGTCAACCGCACCGAGGATCAGCGCCGGGTTCGGTTCGGCCTCGATCCCGGCGAGGGTCTTGATGAGGCTGCCGATGCGCTCGGGCGCGACCTGCATGCCGACGCGCACCGTGGCCTGGTTGTAGGACATCGCCAGCGCGTCGATCAGGCGCACGGTACCGTGACTGCGGCCGTCGGAATTGCCCGGGTTCCAGCTCTTCTTCTTGCCCAGCGCGACCGTGACCGGCGAGTCGTCGACCCAGCTGGCCAGCGAGTACTTGCCCGGCTGTGCCAGCGCCAGCAGGTACACAAACGGCTTGAGCAGCGAACCGACCGGGCGCTGCGCTTCGACCGCGCGGTTGAAGCCGTGCTCGGTGACGCTGCGGCTGCCCACGACGGCGACGACTTCGCCGTTGTGGACGTCGGTCACCACCAGGCCGGTCTGCAGCGGCGGGCGGCGCTTGTTGTCCAGGCTCTTGAGGGTGCGCGCGACCGCGCCTTCGGCCATGGCCTGCGCCGACGGCGACATGCCGCTCATCACGCTCAGGCCGGCGCCGGCCAGCGCGTCGGCCGGATAATCGCGGGCGAGCTGGCGCCGGACGAGGTCGACGTAAGCGGGGAAACGGTTGGCGGCGACGCTGCCCGGATCCTTCGTAACGCCCAGCGGCGCCTCGAGAGCGCGCTTGTACTCGGCATCGTCGATCAGCTTGGTTTCGTGCATCTCGCCGAGCACGAAGTTGCGGCGTTCCAGCGCGCGCTCGGGATTGCGGCGCGGGTCGTAGAACGACGGGCCGCGGACGATGCCGATCAGCAGCGCGATCTGCTCGGTGCTCAGGTCGGCCAGGTCGCGGCCGAACCAGAACTCGGCGCCGGCAGCGACGCCGTGGATGGCCTGCGCACCGCGCTGACCGAGATAGACCTGGTTGAAGTAGGCCTCCAGGATCGTGCCCTTGTCGTAGCGGGCCTCGATCAGCATCGCGTAGAGGATCTCCTTGCCCTTGCGGGTGAGGGTCTGCTCGCGGCCGATGCCAAGCAGGCCGCTGCGGGCGAGCTGCTGGGTCAGGGTGCTGGCGCCTTGTTTTGCGCGCCCGGCGGCGACGTTCTTGAAGGCGGCGCGGATCATGCCGGTCACGTCGATGCCGTGATGGCTGTTGAAGTCGCGGTCCTCGACGGCCTGCAGGCCGGTGACCAGCAACTCGGGCACTTCCTTCAGCCGCACCAGGCGTCGCTCTTCCTGCTTCTGGCCGTAGAGCGTGGCGATGCGCGCCGGATCGAGCCTGACGGTCTTCAGCTCGCGCTTCTTCCCGACATCGCGCACCGAGGCGACCCGGCTGCCCGACAGCACCACCTCGATGCGACGGGCCGGCACCGCGCCGTCAACGTCACTGAAACCTCGGCTGGAAATCAGCCAGCGGCCACCGGTGCGGGAATAACTGCCTGGACGCACGCCGTCGCCGGAGTGGTAGGCGGCCGCATCAAGTTCGGTCTTGAGCGTGGTCGCATCGAGGGTCAGCCCCGGCGCCAGTTCCAGCGGCCGTGCGTAGACCCGGGTGGGAATCTGCCAGCGCAGCTGGCCGAAACGCTCGCCGACCTCATGGTTCAGGTACAGCGTGTAGGGGATGAGGAAGCCAAGGCCCAGTCCTACCGCGGCCAGCAGCCAGGTGACCAGGCGCCGCCGCCACTGCGGGGGCTGACTGTCGTCGGTGGTTTCGTCTTCGTCGTAATCGATTTGGGCCACGGCATGGGACAATGTTGGGGCTGCGCCCTTGTGGCCGCGAGTCTATCGCAGCCGGCCCGCCGGTCAGCGCGGGCCGGGCGGCGGCAAAGTCTGTGTTAAGGAAACTTCAGAATGACGGGTTATCGATGGGCCTGAGCTGGACCGAGGTGAGGTTCTTCTTCGATCGCGGGACAGGCCTGCTCCGTCGGGGACTGACCAGCTTGCGCACCCGCGGCATGGAGGCCACCTGGCAGCGCGTCGCCCGCCAGTTCCACCGCGTCCCGGCCGCGCACCGGCCCGAACTCTACCTGCCCGAGCGGACGCCGTTCGCGCCATTCGCCCTGCCCCGGCCCACGCATCCCAGGGCCAGCATCGTCATTCCCGTCTACAACCAGTTCGCACACACGCTGGCCTGCCTGCGTGCGATCGCCGCACATCCTCCCGCAATCGCCACCGAGGTCATCGTTGTCGATGACGGCTCTTCGGACGAGACCGAAGGCGCGCTGACGCAGGTCGAGGGCCTGACCTATCACCGCCGCCGCCAGAACGGCGGCTTCATTGCCGCCTGCAACGACGGCGCCGAGCTGTCGCGCGGCCAGTACGTGGTGTTCCTCAACAACGACACCGTGCCGCAGCCCGGCTGGCTCGACTCGCTGCTTGAGACATTCGAACGCCACCCCCGCACCGGCCTGGTCGGCGCGCAGCTGATCTATCCGGACGGGCGCCTGCAGGAAGCCGGCGGGCTGGTGTTCGCCGATGGCAATGCCCACAACCTTGGAAAGTTCGAAAGTCCCAACGACCCCCGCTACTCGCATGTTCGCGCCGCCGACTACTGTTCCGGCGCCGCGGTGGCCATTCCACGCGAGTTGTTCATGCGTATCGGCGCGTTCGACGCGCGCTACGCGCCGGCGTATTTCGAAGACACCGATCTGGCCTTCGCCGTCCGCGACGCCGGTTATCGGGTCCTCTACCAGCCGGCGTCGCAGGTCGTGCACCTGGAAGGCGTGACGGCTGGCACCGACGTCAACCAGGGCATCAAGGCCTACCAGGTCCGCAACCGCCATACCTTTGCCGACAAATGGCGCGCCGCGCTGTCGCGGCAATGGCCCGACGGCACGTCGGCCGACCAGGCCGCCGCCGCCCGCGGCCAGCGGCGCGTGCTGGTGATCGACAGCGCCACGCCGAGGCCGGACCACGACTCGGCTTCGCTGCGCATGGTCAATCTGATGCACCTGCTGCTGGACGAAGGCGCGCATGTCACCTTCGTCCCGACCGATCTCAACCATGCAGGCGCGCACACGCAGCGCCTGCAGCAGTTGGGCGTACAGGCCTGGTACGCGCCGTTCTTCGGCGCGCCGGCGCGCTGGATCCGCGCGCACGGCCACCGTTTCGACACCGTCGTCGTCTGCCGCCATTACGTGTTGCGCGAATGGTTGCCACTGCTTCGCAAGTACGCCCCGCAAGCCCGCGTCGTGTTCGATACGGTCGACCTGCACTACCTGCGCGAACGGCGCGGCGCGGAACTCGCTTCCGACCCCGCGCTGATGCGCGCGTCGGAACGCACGCGAACGCTTGAGCTGGACATGATCGCGCGCAGTGATGCAACGCTGGTGGTCAGCGAGGTCGAGCGCAGCCTGCTGGCACGCGACGCCCCCGCGGCGACGGTGGAGATCCTCTCCAACCTGCACCACATCAATGGCCGCGGCCAGACGTTTGCGCAGCGACACGACCTCGTATTCGTCGGAGGCTTCCGCCATCCGCCGAACGTGGATGCCGTGCGCTGGTTCGCCACCGACGTGTTCCCGTTGATCCGCGCGCAGGCGCCGGAGATGGTCTTCCACTGCATCGGCAGCGATACGCCCGCCGAGATCGACGCTCTCGGATTGCAGCCTGGCATCCGCATCCACGGCCACGTGCCCGACCTTTCGCCGTACATGGACGGCGCGCGCATCGCCGTGGCGCCGCTGCGTTTCGGCGCCGGGGTCAAGGGCAAGGTCAACCTGAGCATGGCCCACGGTCAACCGGTGGTGGCCACTGCCTGCGCCGTCGAAGGCATGCACCTGCGCGATGGCGAGGACGTGCTGGTGGCCGACGACGCCGCCGGTTTCGCGGCAGCGGTGCTGAGGCTGTATCGCGACGAGGCGCTGTGGCAGCGGCTTGCCGGCAACGGCCTGGCCAATGTCGAGCGCCACTTCTCGCTCGATGCCGGTCGCGAGGTGGTGCGAAGGGTTCTGCTGGGCGGCTGACGCTGGAGGCGATGGCCGCATCGCGGCCCAGGGAGCAGCAGGTCAGTTGGCCGCGGCGGCGCGACGCAGGCGATCGGCAAACTCGCCCAGGCCACTGGCCTGCGGATCGAGTTCGCGTGCGGCCGCCAAGGCCGCCTGCGCGGCACTCAGTTCGCCTGCGCCCAGGCGTTCGTCGCCCACTGCAATCCAGCGCTGCGCCAGGCGCCGGCGCGCATCGCGCACCGCCGCGCCGTCGCCTTCGAGCACGGCGCGCGCATCCAGGCACTCACGTGCGCGGCTCAGGCGATTGCCGCGCAGTTCCTGTTCGAAGCAACGTTGTGCCGCCGGCAACAGCCGCTGCATCGCCGAGCGCACCTTCGGGTCCTGCGGCGCCATCGACTGCGCCGCACGCAACTTGTCGAACGCACTGTCGCCGGGCGGGGCAAGCAGGTCGCCGCGTGACTCGGCGACGACCGCGTCGGCCAGCAACTGGTCGAGCCTGCGCTGCCGTTCGGCCGTCGGCACGCGCTGGCCGTAGCGCTGCTGCGATTGCCGCGCTTGCCTCAGGCGTTGCTCGGCCGCGGCCACTCCGGGTGCGTCGGCATCGACCCGGCGGGCCTGGGCGAGCTCTTTCTCCGCATCGTCGAAGCGGAAGTCTCCCGCGAGTCGCTGACTGCGGCCCGCATAGGCGTTGGCGACCGCGGTCACGCCGCGCGTTGCGCGATCGTCGTCGGGGATGGCGGCCAGCACCCCGCGGTATCCCTCCAGTGATTGCACGAGGCGCCCACGGCGCAGGTCGGCATCGGCGCTGCTGCGGCGCTGTTCGGCGGCGCGGTTGAGGCCGGCCAGTGCGTCCGGAAGATCGACATGGCCCGGGTCGGCAGCCTGCACGCGGCGCACCCGTGCCGAGGCTTCGGCGAGGTCGCCTCGCGCCAGTGAGGTCTGCGCCTGCTGCAGCAGGTCGGCCAACGTGTCTTCGCGGCCTTCGAGGGCCTCGGTGCGGTTGGGTTCGAGGGTGAGCACCCGCTGGTACAGCGGCAATGCGGCGTTGTCGCCGCCGTCGAGCAGTCCGGCCTTGCGCGCGGCAGCAGCCTGGGCGAGGAGTTTGTCGGCACCGGAAGCACCGCCCTCTCCGCCCTCGCCTGCGCGCACGCGCTTCTCCAGCGCATCCACGCGCGCCCGCGGAACCGCCAGTTCGCGCGCGAGCTCGATCAGGCGATGGGCTTGGCTGTAGTTGCGCTGCTGCAGCGCATGTTCGGCCTGCAGCAGCGCCTGCTGGCCGACCTTGGCCATGCCCTGGCGCGCTTCGCTGCGATCGGGATCGAGTGCCAGCGCAGCGGCATACAACTCCTTGGCACCACGCCCATCGGACGAGGTCAGCTGACCCTGCCTGAGCGCTTCTTCGGCGTTTGCCTGCAGTTGCTGGGCGCGAGTGTCCGGCCACAACCAGTTCGACAAGGGGATTCGCAGGAGCAGCAGCAGCAGCGCGATCGATAGCAGCGCCATCGCCCCCAGGCCCCAACCACGCCAGCGCATCTGCCGCGCCGTCCGGTCGGCCCAGCGGCCGCTTTCGCGCTCGTCATCGCGCCATTGCCAGTCGTTCCAGCGCGGCGATTGCGGTTCGTGCCGGTCGCCACGCCCCCCACGCCCGGTGGGAACGCCGCTGTCGGCGCCGCCGGCACTGGTGCTTCCCGGTTCATTTGGCGTTGCTGATGTCACCCCGCAAGCATAGCGTCATGACGGTGAGGGGATGTGCATTGCCAAACCCACCGTTCAGCGTCGCTGCGCGTGCTCCACGCCCGGCAGCGATGCCAGCTTGCCCAGCAGGGTCGACAACTGGCCGTAGTCGCCGACCCGCAGGCGCAGACGCAGGCGCACGCGGGCGCCATTGCGCTCGACGTCGCTGCGGATGCTCAACACATGTGCATTGCCCTGGGCGATGAGGTTGGTGACTTCCTTGAGCAACCACTTGCGATCGAGCGCGAGCACTTCGATGTCGACTTCGTAGCCGCTGCCTGCGCGGCCCCATTCGACCGGCAGGACGCGTTGCGGCTGCGTCGCCGCCAGGCGCTCGAAGGCCCCGCAGTCGGGACGGTGGACGGTGACGCCGCGGCCGCGCGTGAGGTAGCCGACGATCGGCTCGCCCGGCAGCGGCTGGCAGCAGCGCGCCAGCTGCACGAGCAGGTTGCCGACGCCCTCGACCGTGAAGTCGGCGCTCCTGCGCGGGACCCTTCGTGGCGGTGTCGGCGTGGCGATGGTGCCGCCGGGCGTGGCTGCCGTCGCCGCAGCTGCCGCGGCGGCAGACGCCGCACGCTCATGCTCAAGCAACGCGCGGCCGACCTGGTGCGGACCGATGTCGCCCAGCGCGACCTGCACGTAGACCTCGGCGTCGCTGTCGAGATGGAACTTCTCCCGCGCCGGCGCCAGGTCGGCACCGAGCAGTCCCAGTCGCCGCAACTCCTTGTCGAGCAGGTCCTTGCCCGCGCTCTCGTTGCGGGCGCGATCGAGCTTGTGGAACCAGGCTCGGACCTTGTCGCGCGAGCGGCCGCTGGCGAGGAAGCCATTGGCCGCGATCAACCAGTCGCGACGTGGCTCGCCCGACTTGGCGGTCATGATCTCGACGCGATCGCCGGTGCGCAGCTTGTGGTCGAGCGGGACGATGCGGCCATCAACCTTGGCCCCGCGGCAGCGATGACCCACCTCGGTATGCACGTGGTAGGCGAAATCCAGCGGCGTCGCGCCCGTCGGCAGATCGATGACTTCGCCCTTGGGCGTCAGGACGTAGATGCGGTCCTCGACCAGCTCGGTGTCGAACTCGCCGGACAGCGATCCGTCCTCGCGGCCGGCGTCCGTCGATGCTTCCAGCAGGCGCCGCATCCAGGCGATCTTGCGATCGAAGGCGGCATCGGCGCTGTGGCTGCCGACTTCCTTGTATTTCCAGTGCGCGGCCACGCCGAGTTCGGCCTGGCGGTGCATCTCGTGCGTGCGGATCTGCACTTCCAGTGTCTTGCCTTCCGGCCCGACCACGGCGGTGTGCAGCGACCGGTAGTCGTTGCGCTTGGGCCTGGCGATGTAGTCGTCGAACTCGCTCGGGATCGGCGCCCAGGTCGCGTGGACCACGCCCAGCGCGGCATAGCAGTCGGCCAGACTGTCAACCAGCACGCGCACCGCGCGCAGGTCGTAGAGCTCGCCAATCGGCACGTTCTTGCGCTGCATCTTCTTCCAGATGCTGTAGATGTGCTTGGGCCGGCCGGCGACCTCGGCGACCACGCCCTGCCCCGCCATCGCCTCGCGCAGGGTGCTTTTGACCTGCTCGATGTAACGCTCGCGATCGGCGCGCTTCTCGTCGAGCAGGCGCGCGATCTGCTGATAGGTCTGCGGTTCCAGGTAGCGGAAGGCGAGATCCTCCAGCTCCCATTTCAGCTGCCAGATGCCCAGGCGGTTGGCCAGCGGGGCATGGATGTCGCGGGTGAGCAGTGCCAGTTCGCGACGCTGGTCGTCGGGCAGCGGCTCGGCGTGGCGCATCCGCGCCAGCTGGCGTGCCAGCAGGATCGGCACCACGCGCAGGTCGCGGACGATCGCCAGCAGCAGCCGGCGCAGTCCTTCGTTGCCGGCCTGGCCATGGCGCTCGGCGTGCAGCGCCCAGACCTGGGCGGCCGCACGCTGCCCCTCGATCAGCGGGGCGACCGCCGGGAAATCGCGCTCGACCAGGCCCAGGGCTGTCCGCCAGCCCGGGTAGGCATGCAGGATCGCGGCCGCCACCGTGTCGCCGTCGGCGCCGAGCAGGACCAGCGCTTCGAGCATGCTCGCCACCACCGGCGGCGGGTCATCAGCGTGGTCCTGCGCCCCGGGCGTCGCGGCCGCCTTCTCCATCGCCTGCCGCAGCGGCACGGCGATACCCGCGGCGGCCGGATGCGCCAGCACGGCAGCAAGCTGAGGGGACGGAGTAGTCATGACTGGGGGCGTGCGTGAAACGAACGGGGAGGCCGCGGTCTACACTAGCGGCCAACCGTCTGGAGGAACAGCCGCATGCGTTCGACCCGCTCCCACCTGCCCGCGTTCCGCCTGCTCGCACTGGGCGTGTTGCTGTCCCTGGCCGGCGCCTCGTTCGCGCAGCAGAAGATCGAACAGCAGATGACGTCCGAGCAGTTCAAGGCCACGGGACTGGATCGGCTCAGCCCGCAGCAGCTGGCCAACCTCAACGACTGGCTGGACGGCAAGCTCAAGGTCGAAACCGCCAAGGCCGCGGAAACCGCAAAGGCGGCTGAAGTCGCCAAGCAGAGCAGCGACGACGGCGATCACCGCGGCCTGTTCTCGGCGGAATCGCGCGAGCCGATCGCAGGCAAGCTCAGCAACTTCAGCGGTTTCGGCAAGGGTCGCAGCTACACGCTCGACAATGGCCAGGTCTGGCAGCAGATCGACGACGTCGTGATCAGCGGCGTCAACAACCCCAACCCGCAGGTTCGGATCTCGCCAAGCCTGGTCGGCACGACCTGGTACCTGTCTGTCGAAGGCTTCAACATCCGCGCCAAAGTGCAGCGCGTGAAGTAAGCCGCTCACTTCCCATCATTTCCGGAGTTCCCGCCTGATGCGCCTGCTGACCGCCTGCGTGATTCTTTTTGCTTCGTCGTTGTGCGCGCCCGCTCGCGCAGCTGACGCTTACGTCGCGCTGGAACAGCGCCTGAGTGCCGAGCAGATGCGCGCCACCGGCCTGGACACGCTCGCGCCCGAGCAGCTCGCCCTGCTCAACCGCCTGCTCGGTGAAAACCAGAACGCCTTGGTCAAGGCCGCGGTGGCAGGACGCGCGTCCGACGAAGTCGGGCTGCGCAACAAGCACCCCGTTGAACCGATCCATGCCAACGTCGCCGGTGCTGTCCGTTCGCTCGGTATCGGCGATACGGTCGTTCTCGACAACGGCCAGCGCTGGCGGATCATCGAAGGCAGTCTTTACATGGGCAAGCCGGCGACCAATCCCAGGGCCACCATCACGCCGGGGTTCATCGGCGCCTGGTACCTGCAGATCGAGGGGCAGTCGTCGAAGATGAAGGTGCAGCGCGTCGACTGACGCTCCATTGCCCGGGTAAGCGAATCGCACCCGGGCCCTGCCGCGCCACCACCATCAGCGCCGCAACTGCGTCAACCGCTGCGCCAGCTTCTTCGGCGACACACCGCCGCGTGCACCCAGTTCCTGGGCGAACAGCGACACGCGCAGCTCTTCCAGGTCCCATCGCAACGCCTGCCACTCCGGCTGGTCGGCGACACCTTCGTCGACCGCCATCGCCAAGGCATCGGCGAACGGCTTGAGTTCGAGCATGCGCGCCTGGTCGCGAACCGGATCACGCAGCGCGCGTTCGCCGCGCAGCGCCAATGCCTTGAGGTAGCGCGGGTACTCGCGCAGCGCCTGTGCAGCGACGTTGCGCAGGAAGCCCGGCGGCGTCAGTGATGCCAGGTGCGCGCGCATGTCATCGAGGTTGCCGCTGGCCCAGCCCATCAGCGGCGACTCCAGCTTCGCGCGCGCTTCGGCGACCGCGCCCAGGATGAGCTCGGCCTGGCGCAGGCGCTCCATCGCATCGGCAAACAACTGTCTGGCGATGGCATCGCGACGCGCGGCAAAGGCACCGGCATCGCGGACGTCCACCAGTCCGCCGCCGGCCTCCTCGCCTGCCAGCGACGCGAACGCGCCATCGACGAGATCCAGGCGCAGGCGGTCGCCTTCCTTCAAACCATCGCTGCGCGGCGCCGCCGATTCGATCGCCGCATACAGCAGCCCCGTCTTCGGCGTCACCGGCAATTGCTTCCTCGCCTGCTTGAGCTTGTCGGCCAGTGCGATCGCCAGCAGCCTGCGGACGCCGCGCGGATGGTCGCGCCGGGCAACTTCGGTTTCGGCATGCACCCGCAGCGACACGCTTTCGCCATCGTCGTGCAGGGCCGGATAGGCCGGGACGCCACCGGCGCCAGACACCGACACCGGGATTGGCGTGTCCGGGAACGCGGTCAGGCCCTGCTGCGCTAGGCCATCGGCGGCACGGTCGGCGAATGCCGCGGCCGCGCGTTCGCCGAAACGGCGACGCAGGTCGTCGAGATCACGCGACTCGGCCAGCACATGGCCGTCCTTGCCCCCTTTGCCATCGCCCTCGAGCAGGCGCAGGTTGATGCGCAGGTGCGGTTCCAGCGCGACTTCATCGAAGTCGAGTGCGGTGACCGCCACGCCGCCGAGCCTTGAAAGGAAGCGCGCCAGTTCACCGGTGATGCTGTCGGCGCCGGCCTGCGGGTTGGCCTCGAAGAACGCGCGGGCGAAATCCGGCGCCGGCACGAAATTGCGACGCAGGGTCTTGGGCAGGGTCTTGATCAGCGCCGCGGCCTTGTCTGCGACGAAACCAGGCGCCAGCCACGACAACCGCACCGGGTCGAGCGCATTGAGCAGGTGCAGCGGCACGGCCAACGTCATGCCGTCGTCGCTGGCACCCGGCTCGAACCGGTACTTCACCGCCAGCCGCGCATTGCCCAGTGCCAGATACGGCGGGAAACGCTGGGCGTCGCTCTCGTCGACGACCATCAGGTCCGCCAGCGACCATTCCAGCGCCGCCTTTTCCGCCGGCGGCAGCTTGCCGTACCAGGCGTCCAGCGCCTGCGCGTTGTGCACGTGCGGCGGCAGCCGGTCCAGGTACCACTGCGCCATCCATTCTTCTTCGACGACCAGGCCACTGCGGCGCTGCTTGGCCTCCTCGTCCCGCGCCTTCGCAAGCGTCGCCAGGTTGCGCGCGAGGAATGCGCAGCGGGTGTTGATCTCGCCGGTCACCAGGGCGTCGCGGACGAAGATCATCCGGCTCTCTTCCGGGAACAGCGCGCCGTAGTGCACCGGGCGCTTGGGCGCCAGCACCAGGCCGAACAGGCTGATCTGCTCGCTGCCGACCACACGCCCCTGCGAGCGCGCCCAGTGCGGGTCGTGCTGGCGTCGCGCCAGCAGATGCGGCAACTCGGCAATGACCCAGTCCGGCTCGATGGCGGCATTGGTCAGCGACCACACGCGCTCGGTGTCGAGCAGCGTCGCCGACAGCACCCACGGCGGTGGCTTCTTCGCCAGCGGAGACCCGGGGAACAACTGGTACTTGCGGCCGCGGGGACCATCGTACTGACCGCGCTCGCTGCGAAAGCCGATCTGCGTCGGCAGCCCGGCGAGCAGGGCGCGATGCAGGGTCGTGTAGGCGGCCTGGTCGAACTGTTCGTGGCGCGGTTCGCTGGTCCAGTCCAGTTCGTCGGCCATCAGCTTGAGCTGGCGATGCAGCTCGCGCCATTCGCGCATGCGCAGAAAACCGACGAAGTGCTTCTCGCACCAGCCGCGCAGTTTCGACTGGGTCAGCTCTTCGTGCGCCGACTGGTACGCATCCCACAGCTTGAGGATGCCGACGAACTCCGACTTCGGGTCTGCGAACTGCGCGTGGGCGTTGTCGGCGGCGGCACGCTGGTCGGCCGGGCGCTCGCGCGGGTCCTGGATGCCCAGGAACGAGGCGATCACCAGCATCTCGCGCAGCACGCCGTGCTGGTTGGCCGCAACCAGCATGCGCGCCAGCTTCACGTCGACCGGCAGGCGTGACATCAGCTTGCCGGTAGCGGTCAGCTTGCGTGCTTCGTCGACCGCGCCCAGTTCGCCCAACTGCTGCCAGCCGTCGGCAATCGCGCGCGGGTCCGGTGGTTCCAGGAACGGGAACTCTTCGATATTGCCCAGACCCAGCGACAGCATCCGCAGGATCACGCCGGCCAGTGCAGCGCGGCGGATCTCCGGATCGGTGTAGCGCGCACGCGACAGGAAATCGGCTTCCGAATACAGGCGGTAGCAGGTGCCTTCGCTGATGCGGCCGCAGCGGCCCTTGCGCTGGTCGGCGCTGGCCTGGCTGACCGGCTCGATGTGCAGGCGGTCGAGCTTGCCGCGCGGGCTGTAACGCTTGACGCGGGCCAGGCCCGGATCGACCACGTAGCGGATGCGAGGCACCGTCAGCGATGTCTCGGCGACGTTGGTGGCCAGCACGATGCGGCGCTTGGGGCCGGGATTGAACACGCGGTCCTGGTCGCGCACCGACAACCGAGCGTACAGCGGCAGCACTTCGGTCTCGCGGTACTTGCGCCGCTCCAGCGCCTGGTGGGCGTCGCGGATCTCGCGCTCGCCGGACAGGAATATCAGCACGTCGCCGCGCGGATCCTCGCGGGTGATCTCGTCGCAGGCGGCGACGATGCCGTCGTTGACGCTGCGGTCACCGCCCTGCTCACCAGGCTGCTCGCCGGTGTCCTCGCCCTCGCCCAGAGGGCGGTAGCGCACCGAGACCGGGTAGCCGCGGCCTTCGACGTTGACAACCGGTGCATCGCCGAAGTGCGCGGCAAAGCGTTCGGTGTCGATCGTCGCCGAGGTGACGATGACCTTGAGGTCGGGCCGTCGCTGCAGCAACTGCTTCAGGTAGCCCAGCAGGAAGTCGATGTTGAGGCTGCGTTCGTGCGCCTCGTCGATCAGGATCGTGTCGTAGCGCGACAGCCAGCGATCGGACTGGATCTCGGCCAGCAGGATGCCATCGGTCATGAACTTGACCGCGGTCTGCTCGCCGACGTTCTCGGTGAAGCGGACCTGGTAACCGACCGCGCCGCCGACCTGGGTCTGCAGCTCCTCGGCCACGCGCCGGGCCACCGCGCGTGCGGCGATGCGGCGCGGCTGGGTGCAGCCGATCATGCCGGCGGCGCCGCGGCCGGCCGCCAGGCACAGCTTGGGCAGCTGGGTGGTCTTGCCCGATCCGGTCTCGCCGGCGATGACGATGACCTGGTGCTTGCGGATCAACTCGACGATGCGCTCGGCTTCGGCCGCGATCGGCAAAGCCGGGTCGACCGGCGCCTGCGGCAGCGCCGCGGCGCGCGCCTGGCGCTGCGCGACCGATGCGCTCAGTGCCTGTCCGAATGCTTCGCGCAATCGAGCGTCGGCGGGCATGGCGTTCCAGCGTGACCACAACCCATGCAGGCGCCCACGGTCACGACTCAGCCCGCCATCAATGGCGCGCCGGGCCTGGCGTAACGCGTTACTGACATCGGTCTGACTAGACTGCGCCGGGTCCATTGATTTCATCGATCGAAGTACACGCCGAAAACCACCACATCGCGGCCGGCACGTCGTATTGTCGCCCGCAATGCTCAGCGAATGGAGAAAAGCAGTGGCTAAACAGAAGACCGCCAAGTCCAAGACCCCGGCAGCGCCCGCGCCCAGCCACCCGGGCATTGATATCGGGATCAGCGGCGCCGACCGCAAGAAGATCGCCGAGGGCCTGTCGCGTTTCCTTTCGGACAGCTTCACGCTGTACCTGAAAACCCACAATTTCCACTGGAACGTCACCGGGCCGATGTTCAACAGCCTGCACGTGATGTTTGAAGGCCAGTACACCGAGCAGTGGACGGCGCTGGACGAGACCGCCGAGCGCATGCGCGCGCTGGGCTACAACGCCCCCGGCTCGTACGCCGAGTTCATCCGCCTGAGCTCGATTCCGGAAGAGCCCGGCCTGACCGAGGCGCCCGACTGGCGCGAAATGGTCCGCCAGCTCACCGTCGGCAACGAGGCCGTCGCCCGGACCGCACGCAAGGTGCTCAAGCTGGCCGATGACGGCGGTGACGACCCGACCGTCGACCTGATGACCCGCCGCCTGCAGACCCACGAGAAGAACGCCTGGATGCTGCGCTCGCTGCTGGAATGACCGCTCCGCCTGCCCCTCTCCTGACGCCGGGAGAGGGGCTGGGGTGGGGGCACTCACCTGCTGTTGCATGTTTCCCCGACAGGCCGCCCCCTCGCGCCCGCTAAACTAGGCGCATGTCCGACCCCGCACTCGATCTGCTCCGCCGCACGTTCGGCCACCCTGCTTTCCGCGGCGAACAGGCGCAGATCGTCGAACACGTCACCGGCGGCGGCGATGCCCTGGTGCTGATGCCCACCGGCGGCGGCAAATCCCTGTGCTACCAGCTGCCGGCGCTGCTGCGCGACGGTTGCGGCCTGGTGGTCTCGCCACTGATCGCGCTGATGCAGGACCAGGTCGAGGCCCTGCGCCAGCTCGGCGTGCGCGCGGCCTACCTCAATTCCACGTTGGATGCGTCCACGGCCGCCGACGTCGAGCGCCAGCTGCTCGCCGGCGAGCTCGACCTGCTTTACGTGGCACCCGAGCGCCTGCTCACCGGCCGTTTCCTGTCGCTGCTCGAGCGCGCCCGCATCGGCCTGTTCGCCATCGACGAGGCCCACTGCGTCTCGCAATGGGGCCACGACTTCCGCCCGGAATACCGCCAGCTGACCGTGCTGCACGAGCGCTGGCCCGACATCCCGCGCATCGCCCTGACCGCCACCGCCGACGCCCCGACCCGGCGCGAGATCGCAGAGCGTCTGGCGCTGGAAGACGCGCGCGAGTTTGTCAGCTCCTTCGACCGCCCCAATCTGCGCTACCGCGTCGTCCACAAGGACGGTGCCGGCGTGCGCCAGCTGCTGGATTTCCTGGCCGGCCATCGCGACGAGAGCGGCATCGTCTACGCCTTCTCGCGCAAGCGCGTGGAAAGCGTGGCCGAGCAGTTGCAGGCCGCCGGCATCAAGGCCCTGCCCTACCACGCCGGCATGGACGCCAAGCTGCGCTCGGCCAACCAGCGCCGCTTCCTGCAGGAGGACGGCGTGGTGATGGTGGCGACGATCGCCTTCGGCATGGGCATCGACAAGCCCGACGTGCGTTTCGTCGCCCACGTCGATCTGCCCAAGTCGATCGAGGGCTACTACCAGGAAACCGGTCGTGCGGGCCGCGACGGCGCACCGGCCGAGCTGTGGCTCAGCTACGGCCTGGGCGACATGGTCAACCTGCGCCAGATGATCCAGCAAGGCGAAGCGGGCGAGGAGCGCAAGCGCCTGGAGCTGGGCAAGCTCGATGCCCTGCTGGGCTACTGCGAATCGACGCAATGCCGCCGCCAGGCGCTGCTGGGCTGGTTCGGCGAACCGCATCCGGGCGCCTGCGGCAACTGCGACAACTGCCTGGAGCCGCCCAGCAGCTGGGACGGCACCCAGGCCGCGCGCAAAGC
This sequence comes from Lysobacter sp., assembly GCA_036524915.1. Classification (GTDB taxonomy): domain Bacteria; phylum Pseudomonadota; class Gammaproteobacteria; order Xanthomonadales; family Xanthomonadaceae; genus Lysobacter_J. The sequence continues at coordinate 21,496 of DATDBI010000073.1, forward strand.
GCTGTCGTGCGTGTACCGGACCGGCCAGCGCTTCGGTGCCGGCCACGTCATCGATGTGCTGCGCGGCGCCGACAACGAGAAGGTGCGGCAGTGGGGCCACGAGCGGCTGAGCACCTTCGCCATCGGCAACGACCTCGACGAACGCCAGTGGCGCGGCGTGTTCCGCCAACTGGTGGCCAACGGCCTGCTCGAAGCCGACGTGGAACACCACGGCGCGCTGCGCCTGACCGCCGCCAGCGGACCGGTGCTGCGCGGCGAACGCGAACTGCGCTTCCGTCACGAGGCACCCAAACCCGCGCGCGGGCGCAAGTCACGCGGCGCGACCACCGTGCAGATGATCGAGCTCGACGTCGACTCGCAACTGCGTTTCGATGCCCTGCGGCACTGGCGTGCCACCACCGCGCGCGAGCAGAACGTGCCTGCCTACGTGATCTTCCACGACAGCACGCTGCGCGCGATCGCCGAAGCCGCGCCCGACGACATGGACGAGCTTGCACGCATCCCCGGCATCGGCGCCAGCAAACTCGACCGCTACGGCGAGGCAGTACTGCAACACCTGTTCGACAGCGCGCCCTGACGGCCTGCAGCGCCCTCACCGCTGCCGCTCCTGGAACGACGAACCCCACGCACGGCTCGCGTGCGCGGGGTCTTGGGTCTTGGACAAGCGTGGAGATCGGAAAGCGCTGCGCGGTGAATGTCAGCTCTTGAGCCCGCGATGGGCGGCGCCACCGAGCAGTCCACCGACGATCGGCGCCACCCAGAACAGCCACAGCTGACCCATTGCGCCGCTGCCGGCGAACAGTGCCATGCCGGTCGAGCGCGCCGGATTCACCGAGGTGTTGGTGACCGGGATGCTGATCAGGTGGATCAGTGTCAGCGCCAGGCCGATCGCGATCGGAGCGAAACCAGCCGGCGCCCGGCCATCGGTGGCACCGAGGATCACGATCAGGAACATCGCCGTCAGCACGACTTCGCACAGCAGCGCCGCAGCCATGTCGTAACCACCCGGAGACAACTCGCCATAGCCGTTGCTGGCGAAGGCACCGGGCGCGGTCAGGTCGATCACCATTTGCGAGCTGCCGTTGGCGATCTGATGGATGATCCAGCCTGCCGCAATCGCCCCGAGCACCTGCGCGACGACATACGGCAGCACGTCGCTGGCCGGGAAGCGGCCACCGGCGCACAGGCCGATGCTGACTGCCGGATTGAAGTGGCCGCCTGAAACATGGCCGAGCGCATAGGCGCCGGTCAGCACCGTCAGGCCGAATGCCAGCGACACACCCAGCAGCCCGATCCCGAGCGGATTGCCATCGCCACCGAAGTTGGCCGCGAGGACCGCGCTTCCGCAGCCGCCAAGCACCAGCCAGAAGGTTCCGAGGAACACGGCCGACAGTCGTTTGATCATGCAATTTCTCCTGGGCGCGCGCGCCGCTGTTGTTGTTGTTGTATGTCGCAGGCACGGGCCGCGACCTGCACGAGCAGGCGCGGCAGCGTAGGAATCGCTGCACGGCGGTTCCATCAGACCTTTCTCAAAAGCTCCGTCGATGTCAGCGTTCGTTCACGCCGACGCCCACTGCCGATCGGGCGCCGTTGAGGCGCGTCTTATGTGATTGGCCTTTCGCGGTCACGAGAATTCCGTCGACACGCCACGACTGGCGCACGGCAAGGCATGCATGAGCAGAACGTACTCACTGTCGATAACCATCCTGGTGGTGGTCACCGCGATCGCCTTGGTGGTCTTGGGCAGCTTCGGAAACCGCACCCGTGAGCGCCTCGAGGATCCAAGCCCGGGTGACATCTACATGGCGCGGGTCAACGCGCTTCGCGGCGGCGCCGCGGAGCCGGCGATCTACGGACTGGTCCGGGTGGAAGAGGTGTACCCCGACCGGATCGTCGGGCACCCGGCCATGCACAGCTCGCCCAGCAAGCGCCGTGCCTACCGCGAGCTGGAAAGGGCCATCGCCGACGAGGTCCGCTACGACATGTCGAAGAACATCGAGATCGCGCGCGGCGACCTGCTCGGGCTGCACGCGCGAGGGGTCATCGTGGTGGCGAAGGCGCCGGAGGCCTGATCGCAAACGTTCGAAGAACGCGAACACGTTCGACGCCAATCCGGTGCGGCCGATGAGGAGGGCGGGAGCACAATGGTGATCCCCCCCGGTCAGGTGACCGCCATGCAACCGCGTCTCGACTTCTACAAAGCCTCCCCCAATGCCGCCAAGGCGATGATCGCGCTGGAAGGTGCGGTCACCAAACTCGGCATCGATCCTGCCCTGCTCGAGCTGATCAAGCTTCGCGCTTCGCAGATCAATGGCTGCGCTTACTGCGTTGACCTGCACAGCAGCGACGCTCGCAAGCGCGGCGAAACCGAACGCCGCCTCCATGCCGTCGCGGTATGGCGTGAATCGCCGTTCTTCACCGATCGCGAACGCGCCGCGCTTGCCTGGACCGAGTCGTTGACCCTGCTCGCGCAAACGCGGGCGCCCGATGCCGATTACGATTGGCTCTGCCAGCAATTCGACGAGCGTGAGCGGGTCAACCTGACCGTGGCCATCAACGCCATCAACGGCTGGAATCGCCTGGCGGTCGGGTTCCGCTCGATTCCCGAGACCTGATCTGTCGGCACGGCGCCGGCAGACATCGGCAGGATGTCGATTCGCCCTGCCCTGGTTCGACGTAGGTGAAAGCCAGCAGGGAATTCGCGCGCATGAATGGGCCTACGCCGCTTTCGATGGACCGCAACTGGGCACTGGTCGCCGCCGGTGCGCTGATGGGCTGCGTTGCCATCGGCACGATCTTCTCGCTGGCCGTGCTGCTGGCGCCGATGAGCGCCGCCACCGGATGGTCCCGCGCCGGACTCTCCAGCGCCCTCACCCTGGCCTTCATCGCTGGCGCGTTTGCCGGGTTCGGCTGGGGCATGCTCAGCGACCGGTTCGGTCCGCGGATCGTCGTCCTTGCCGGCTCGGTGCTGCTGGGGCTGTCGTGCGTGCTGGCCAGCCGCGCCAGCAGCTTGCTGCAGTTCCAGCTTACCTACGGCGTGCTGCTCGGCGTGGCGTCCTCCAGCTTCTTTGCGCCGGTGATCGCAGCGACGGCGGCGTCGTTCGAGCGGCGTCGCAACCTGGCCATCTCGCTGGTGTCGGCGGGCGTCGGCGTGGCGCCGATGACGATGTCGCCACTGGTGGCGTGGCTGATCAGCCATTACGACTGGCGGCAGACGCTGCTGATCGTCGGAGTGCTCTCCTGGGTGCTGACGTTGCCGGCGGTCTGGTTCATCCGCGCGGTTCCGTCGACAGCCGTTGACGCTGCATCGGTCGGGTTGCAGGAAATGAGCGCCGGGCGGGCGCTGCGGTCGAAACCGTTCATCGTGCTCGCGCTGGCGTTCTTCGCGTGCTGCGCCGCGCACTCCGGCCCGATCTTCCACACGGTCAGCTATGCAATCGGCTGCGGCCTCAGCGTCACTGCGGCCGTGACCATCTACAGCATGGAAGGCGCAGCCGGGTTGGGCGGGCGTTTGCTGTGCGGCGCGCTGGCCGACCGCGTCGGCGCCAAACCGGTACTGGTGGCCGGATTGCTGATCCAGGCACTGGCCGCAGTCACGTACCTGAAGGTGAACCAGCTCGATGGCTTCTACGCCGTGGCGATCGTCTTCGGCATGGCGTACGGCGGCACGATGCCGCTGTACGCATCGCTGGCGCGCGACGCGTTCAGCCCCGCCATCCTCGGAACCGTACTCGGCGCGATGGGCATGCTCTCCAGCCTGGGCATGGCAATCGGCCCCCTGCTGGGTGGCTGGCTGTACGACCATTTCGGCAGTTATACGTGGCTGTACGTCGGTTCGATGGCCGTGGGCCTGGCCGCCGCGGCGATCGCGATGCTGTTTCCGAGTGCACCGCCCCAGCGCGACAGCGGCGACCTCACGCCTGCCCTGCAGGAGTGACCTGCCCCTGGCCTTGCAAGGGGGATTGACATTATGGTGTATATGCACCATGATACGTTCCGCCATGACAAGAACCCCCAAAAACCTGAGCGGAATGGTCGACGAAGTCACGCAGTCGTGCCTGCTGACGCGGACCCGGCGCATTTCCCGCGTCATCACCAGCATCTTCGACCAGGAGCTCCGCCCCTTCGGCGTGAACGCCTCGCAGTTCTCGCTGCTGGTGCTGATCGCCGGCAAGGACGGCGCCAGCCGCGCCGAACTCGGCCGCGCCAACCACCAGGAGCGTTCGACCTCGACGCGGAACCTGCAGCTGGTGCTGGATCAGGGCTGGGCGGAGGAAATCATCCCCGACAAGGGCCGCAGCCGTCCGATCGTGCTCTCGCAGGCCGGCCGCGAACTGCTCGCAGCCGCACTGCCGGCCTGGCGCTCGGCACAGGCGCAGACCAGGCAATTGCTCGGCGATAACGGCGCCAGTGCGATCGTCGATCTGGCCGCAGGCCTGCCGGTCGAATCGCTGGCCGGCTGAGCGGTTTTTTATTGTTGTATCTACACCATAACCTTGGAACTCCCCCACCATGACCATCATCAAAGCTGCCGCCGTCCAGATCAGTCCCGTGCTCTACAGCCGCGCGGGCACCGTCGACAAAGTCGTCCTGAAGATCCGCGAGCTGGGAGCGCTTGGCGTCCAGTTCGCGACCTTCCCCGAGACTGTCATTCCCTATTACCCCTACTTCTCGTTCGTGCAGTCGCCCTTCCAGATGGGCAAGGAACACCTGCGGCTGCTCGAGGAATCGGTCACCGTCCCTTCCGCCGAAACCGACGCGATTGGCGCGGCCGCGCGTGAAGCGAAGATGGTCGTTTCCATCGGCGTCAACGAACGCGATGGCCATACGATCTACAACACCCAGCTGCTGTTCGACGCCGACGGCACGCTCGTGCAGCGCCGACGCAAGATCACGCCGACCTACCACGAACGCATGGTCTGGGGACAAGGCGATGGCTCGGGTTTGCGCGCGGTCGATACGGCCGTCGGTCGTGTCGGCCAGCTCGCCTGTTGGGAACACAACCAGCCGTTGGCCCGGTACGCGCTGATCGCCGACGGCGAGCAGATCCATTCGGCGATGTACCCGGGCTCGTTTGCAGGTGCGCTGTTCGCCGAACAAGCGCAGATCAACATCCGCCAGCACGCGATGGAATCGGGCTGCTTCGTGGTCAATGCGACCGCCTGGCTCGATGCCGACCAGCAGGCGCAGATCATGAAGGACACCGGCGCACCGCTCGGGCCGATCTCCGGCGGCTGCTTCACCGCGATCATCGACCCCGAAGGCCGGATCATCGGCGAGCCGCTGACGTCTGGCGAGGGCCATGTCATCGCGGACCTGGATTTCGCGTTGATCGCAGCGCGCAAGCGGCTGATGGATGCCCGCGGCCACTACAGCCGTCCCGAGCTTCTGAGCCTGCAGATCGATCGCACGCCCTCCGCGGTCCTGCACGAGCGCATTGCGCATCCGCAGAGCGTCAGCGCGCGCCTGGACGACGCCGCCCGCGCCGTCGAGTTGATCTGAACCCGACACACGACACGACACCACACCGAGCAACCAGACCATGAACGCCGTACATGACAACCCCATCCTCGTCACCGGAGCCGCTGGAGACATCGGCGCCATTGGCCGCACCGTCACCGCCGAATTGATCGCCAGGGGCCACAAGGTCCGTGCCCTGGTGCGGCGCGAGGACGATCGCGCCCAAGCACTGCGCGACCTCGGTGCCGAAGTGGTCCAGGGCGACCTGACGGACCTGGAGTCGATGCACCGTGCGATGGAGGGCGTGTCGCGCCTCTACTTCGGGATGTCGGTATCGCCGGCCTACCTGGAAGCCACGGTCAATGTCGCCGCGGTGGCGCGCCACCATGGCGTCGAAGCCTTCGTGAACATGTCGCAGATGACAGTCACGCAGATGAGCATTACCGAGACCACGCAAAGCCCACAGCACAAACTGCACTGGCTTGCCGAGCAGGCATTGGCCTGGTCGGGCCTGCCCGTCGTTACCGTGCGGCCGACTGTCTTTCTCGAGGGATTCTTCCTGCGCCTGGCCGCCGACGGCGTGCGCGAGCGCGACGAGCTCGCGTTGCCGCTGGGCAGCAGCAGGACGTCGCCGATCTCGTCCCTCGACGTGGCCCATGCGGTGTCCGTGATCCTTGATGATCCGTCGCCGCACATCGGCCGCATCTACAACCTCACGGGAGCCGAATCGATTGATCTTGACCAGTACGCGGCAGGGTTCTCCGCGGCGCTCGGCCGCACCATCCGCTATCGCGACGTGCCGCTGGCGGACTGGAAGGTCGCACTTGCTAAGGCGGGCGTGCCGCCGCATCTGCTCAGCCACCTGGCCACGATGGCGCACTTGCACGCGCAGGGTCGCTATGACCGCTTGACCGACGACCTGTTCAAGCTCACCGGCCGGCAACCCACCGGCGTCGTCGACTTCGTGAAGCGCAACGCCGGGCAGTTCACGCGGACTGCCTGAGGCGCTGACGCATTCGACTCATCTGCTGCCGTGCCCGGCTTGCGCCTTCAGTGCTTGCGCATGCTGCCAGAGGGTTTCCACCAGATCGACGTAGGCCTTGGACTTCTCCTCCGCCAGGGAGGTATTCACGAACACGACGATGGCCACGTCCTTCGACAGGTTAGACAGCATCTCGGTCCTTACCCCGGGGTCCGAGCCACCGTGTCCGATACGGGTGACGTTGAACTTGGTGGACCAGAACAGTCCCGAGTTCTTTTCGGCGAGGATGACGTTGTCGGGCTTGTTGGCCAGCGTGTACTGGAACTTCAGCATCTGCGCGACGGAAGACGGGTCCAGTATCCGGGCTCCCTGGTACTGGCCACCGTCCAGCATCGCGATGAAGAACCGCGACAGGTCCGCCACCGACGTACGCACGCCGCCGTCCGGATACGTCGTGACGCCGTACTGCGGGATGGGGATGCTGAAACCATCCTGCTCCACGTACAGCGTCGACTGCGCCGCCGCCGGGATGTCGGAAAGCAACCAGCCGCTATGATCCATGCCCAGCGGGGCGAAGATCCGCCGGCGGGTAACCACGTTCAGCGGCTCGCCAACGGCGCGTTCGACGATGCAGCCGGCCAGGCCCGCGGCGATGTTGGAATAGTCGCGATGCGTGCCCGGTTTGAACGGCAGGAAGTTCTCCTTCGCGTAGTCCTTCCCTCCTGGCACCAGATAACCCTCCAGGAAATCGCACAAGCCCTCGGGTGCATCGCCACCCCAGTGGTACAGGCGCTGGTAGACCGCCCAGCGGTCGGTGATGCCGGACGTGTGCGTGGCCAGCTGGCGCAGCGTGATCGGCGCCTGCGGGAACGACGGATTGGACACCTTGAACGGGAGGTAGTCATTGATGTCCGCGTCCAGCGACAGCTTCCCGTCCTGCACCGCCTGCATCATCGCCACGCCGGTGACGGTCTTGCTGATCGAGCCGACGTTCATCACCGTATCGGGCGTGAACGCAACCGCGCGTTGCTTGTCGGCGTAGCCGTAGCCCTTCGACCAGACCAGTTTCCTGTCGACGATGATCGCCGCGCCCACGCCCACCAGCCCGGCTTCGGCCATCCGGGCTTCGATGCTGCGATCAAGTTCGCCGGGGGCCTCCGACGGGCGCGCCTGCTCGGCCGCGTGCGCCGCGACGGTCATCAGGAGGGTTGCAACCACCGTTGCCGACTTCCGCCAGCCAGTAGCGCGCATGATTGCCTCCGCGTGTGGGTGAGTCACGCAAGGATGCCGCGGCGGCCCACGAGGAGCCACCGGCATGCGACCAATGCCGCCGTTTTCCTGACGAATCCCCTTTGGCAGCGGACGAAACGCGCCCGCTAGCGCGCGCGCACCGGCAGCTTCCAGTCAGGCCGGATGAAGTGGCACGTGTACCCCTCGGGGTAGCGCTCCAGGTAATCCTGATGCTCCGGCTCAGCTTCCCAGAAGGGGCCGGCGGGCGTTACCTCGGTGACGACCTTGCCCGGCCACAGTCCGGACGCATCGACGTCGGCGATGGTGTCTTCGGCGACGCGCTTTTGTTCGTCGTCCAGGTAGAAGATGGCCGAACGGTAGCTCGTGCCGACATCGTTTCCCTGCCGGTTCTTCGTCGTTGGATCATGGATCTGGAAGAACAACTCGAGGATCTGGCGATAACTGATCACCGCCGGATCGAACACCATCTCGATGGCTTCCGCGTGCGAGCCATGGTTGCGATATGTCGCATTGGGCACGTCGCCGCCGGTGTAGCCCACGCGGGTGGATACGACGCCGGGGTAACGCCGCAGCAGGTCTTCCATGCCCCAGAAGCAGCCGCCGGCAAGCAGGGCGGTATCGGTCTTGGTGGTCATCTCGATTGTCTCCACGCAGGTTCGGTACGGGGCGGGCGGCTCGGCAGCCGCGCCAGCCCATGAAGTGATGGCGATATCAGGAATCTCAATCGAAACGGCACGACGATGATTCATGGTCCGCCAGGCGGGCGCCGTCGACGTCGACCAGCTGGTCGAGGCGCACGATCTCGCCCGTGCTGATCGAGATGAATTCTTCGCCATTGCGCGCGAAGACGTCGGTGATCACGGCATCGCGGTGCTGATCGGCGCCGCTCTCGTCGCGGAAGCCGATGCGTGCAGGTTTGCGCAGGGTCGCCAGGTCCTCGAGACGATCGTGGAACTCGCAGTTGATCGGGTGGTACGGGGTCGCTAAGTGGGTCATGGCAGTTGCCTGGACGTCGAACGTTGCCTGGGGGCGGGCCCCGGAGCGGCCGGCTCCAACGCAGGAAGCCGGCCGGCCGGAAACGTGTTGCGGAGTGACCCGTTACGAAGTGGCGACGTTGGTCACGACTTCAATGTTTCCGTGCGTGGCCTTCGAGTACGGGCAGATCTCATGGGCCGCATGCGCGAGCTTCTCGGCGACATCCTGGGCCAGGCCGGGCATGCGGATGTCGAAGCGGGCCTCCAGCAGCCAGGCGGCGCCGGTCTGGCCAAGGACGACCTCGATGTCGACCGACAGGTCGGCCGGGATCGTCACGCGCTTCTGCGCGGCAACCAGGCCAATGGCGGTGATGTAGCAGGCCGACCAGGCGCCGGCGAACAGCTGCTCGGCGGTCGGGTGCGCAGCCACGGCGACAAACTCCTGCTCATGGCCGGGGTGGCTGGGGGAGGACAACGACAGGTTGACGTTGCCATGATCGTCCATGGTCGGCACCTGGCCGTAGGTGGTGTGAGTCTTGCCGGTGAAGAGGACCTTGCTGATCTTGCTCATGATGGATTCTCGCTGGGGGAAGGGGGTCGTATTTCATATCGCATTCGATTGCATCGCATGCGATGGAGCGCACTCTAGGGAGGGAGGAGTCGGGAGTCAATCGGCTGGGGAGGGAGGTTCAGACTTCGTTCATCGCATGCGCTTTGATCGTATCCGCGCTATAATCCGGCCATGCCTCCCGGGACCCCACCCATGAAAGCCAACGAACACGCCCAGCCCACCGCGCTGGCGGACTTCCTCTGCTTCGCCGTCTATTCGACCAATCTGGCATTCGGCAAGGTCTACCGCCCTCTCCTCGACGAACTGGGCCTCACGTACACGCAATACGTCACGATCGTCGCGTTGTCGGAAGAGGACGACCAGACCGTGAGCGGACTGGGTGAAAAGCTCTTTCTCGAGTCGAACACGCTGACCCCGATCCTCAAGAAGCTCGAGGCGATGGGCCACCTCGAACGCACCCGCGACCCCGCCGACGAGCGACAGGTGCGGGTCCGCCTGACCGCGAACGGCAGGCGTCTGCGCGAGAAGGCATTGAGCGCCGACCTGGGGGACGCCTGCGGCATCTCCACGGAGGACTTCACGCGGTTGCAGAAGGAAATCGTTGCCCTGCGAACCAACCTCCTCAACGCGTCGCGAAAGAACCGTTGAGTGCCGCCGGGTACTACCTCAATGTCTTGAATCCTGCGCGCACCTCCTCCGAGTAGAACTTCGGCTGTTCCCAGGCGGCAAAGTGCCCGCCCTTGGGCAGCCGGTTGTAGTGGACCAGCTTCGGATACGCCTTCTCGGCCCAGCTCCTGGGCGCCTGGAAAAGCTCATCGGGGAAAGCACTGACCGCCACGGGAATCGTGACGCCCTTGACGGCGAAGAACGGCGACTTGTTCTCCCAGTACAGACGCCCTGAAGACACGCCGGTGTTGGTCAGCCAGAACAAGGTGACGTTGTCGAGCACGTCGTCCGGCGTCAGCCCTTCCGGGCTCCCACTGATCGAGCGCGCGATCATGTCCTGGCTCACCGGGTCGTGGTCGATCATGAAGGCCGCCAGCCCGACCGGCGAATCGGCCAGTCCGGTCAATGTCTGCGGCCGGTCGCCCATGAGCACGGCATAGCCAATGTGCCGGTAGAACGCGAACAGCTGGTCGGCCGCCTGTTTCTCTTCACCCGTGAGGCTTGCCGGCACCGGCTCGCCCAGGAAGAGCGCCTTGTCGAGATCAGGCGGAACGCAATTGGCCATGTTGGTGTGGATGCCGACCAGGCCGGGCGGCGTCTTCAGCGCCATCATTTCGACCACGATCGCGCCCCAGTCGCCTCCTGCGGCACCCCACTTTGCGTAGCCCAGGCGCTTCATCAGTGCGATGTAGGCGTCGGCGATGCGAGGCGGGTTCCAACCCGTCGTCGTCGGCCTGGCGGAGAACCCGTATCCGGGCATCGACGGAATCACCAGGTGGAAGGCGTCCGCTTCGGTTCCGCCATGTGCGGTGGGATCGGTCAGCGGCCCGATGATCTTCATCTGCTCGATGATCGATCCCGGCCAGCCGTGTGCCACCAGCAATGGCAATGCCTTCTCATGCTTCGACTTGATATGCATGAAATGGAAATCCAGACCGTCGATGGTGGTCATGAAGTTCGGATAACCATTGATCTGGCTCTCGATCTTTCGCCAGTCGTACTTCGTCGCCCAGTGCTGCGCCAGTTTCTGGATCGTCGCAAGCTGTACGCCCTGCGACGAATCCTTGACCGTTTCGCGGTCCGGCCAGCGCGCCGTTTCGATGCGCCTGCGCAGATCGGCCAAGTCGGCATCGGATGCCTTGTAGGTGAACGGACGCAGGTCGGTGGAACTGCTGCTTACCTCTTTCTTCTCTGCTACTTCGTTCATGTCTTTGTTCCCGTCTGAGCAACCAATCAAGCCCAATGGCGCAGCAGCCAGCGTCGTCGCCGTGGCAACGCACAGCCTGCGTCTCGTCTGGAAGGTGGAGTCGTTGTTGTCTTGCATGCGGCGTCCTTTGGCGTGCAGATGCCCGTCACGGGGAGCAGGCTCCCCATGGAAGATTCCACGCTCAATGTCTTTCGCTTGAGTGTGCGTTTGGCAAAACGGCAACGCGCTGCCCTGCTGCGAGCATCCCGCTCACAGAAGCATTTCGTTCCGTCGAGGCGCGCGCACTCCGTGCGCAGCACGCGGGCAAAAAGCCTTGGAAATCCGCTGTATCACCCTGTCCATCGCAACCGTTGCGGTTGCCGGGCGATCGCATTCTGCGTGCCTGCCGACTGTACTTCTACGCCGCAGCGATTCGCGTTGCAACCGCTTTGCGAATATTTCACTCGTGCATACCAGCATCCGTGCGCAGAGCGGACACACGCGTCGGATATCCCCACCACGCTGGCCCGGTTCTTGCGCGCGCGCAGTGCATTCGCTCGATGAGGTCGGTTGGTGGAGGCGCGCGCCGCCTCCCATTTTCTTTCAGCGTTCGGGTTCCCACACGAAGCTGTCGCCCTGGGCCTTGATGTGTCCCAGCCCCGGGAACGGAAAATGCACCGCGTAGACGCGCAGGTTTCCGTCGGCGGCGCGTTGCAGCAGCGCGCGACGACTGGCCTGTGCAACCGGTGCGTTCTCGTCGTACGCCACCGTCCACTCCGGTCGCTGCACCGAGATCACGTAGTGATGGGCGGCATCGCCGATGTAAAGCAGGCGCTCGTCATCCGAGGTGATCTCGTAGGCACTGTGCCCCGGCGTGTGTCCGGCGATGTCCACTGCCGTGACCACGCCCGGCACGAGCTGGGCACCGGGCTGGAACGTAACAATCTTCGGCGTGATGGCCGCAACCAGGGCCGCAGCATCCTTGTCGCCCTTGAGCGCCTCCCATTCCGCAGCTGAGAGATGGATCGCCGCGTTGGGGAATGCCAGCGCGCCATCGCGAGTCAGCAAGCCGCCGACATGATCCTGGTGGCGATGCGAGATGAAGATGTCGGTGACCTGTGCCGGTTCTAAGCCGGCAGCGCGCAACGACGCAGGCAGGCGGCCGGCACGCGCGAACGTGGCGTCAGCGGCACCTGTATCGAACAGCAGCACCTGCGCGTCATTGCGAACCAGCAGCGGCTGGATGCTCAGGTGCAGCATGTCGGTCGGTTGCCCGGCCGCGGCCAGCAGTGCTGCCACGTCTGCTGTGGCCTGGCCGACCGCGAAGGTATTGCCGTCGTTGGCGGCCTCGATGTCGCCGTCCTTCAGCGCAAAGGCATCCAGCGCGCCGATGCGGAAATGGAAGACATCGGTCTGATCTGCCGGCTTCGTTGCCGTTGCCGTGGACGGAGCAGGCTTGGCCGCGTCGGCCGCGGGCGACTGCGGTTGCGAGCAGCCAACCAGCGTCGTGCTGGAAACCAGTGCAGCCAGGAGGAGCGACAAATGCGTGCGGTTCATGACGGTACCTGCGAGGTCTTCTCGAATGGCTTGTCGAGGCTCGCTATCCTGGCGGCGAACTCACGATCCATGAAGTTGCTGAGGAAGTTGATCAGGATGAAACAACACGCCGCGCAGGCGTCCTGACTGCCGGCGGGGTCCGGCATGAGCTTGCCCTGCGCGAAGGCGTGGCGAACGGCTCCTGCCAGTGCGACCGGGTTCACGGGCCGGCCGGCCAGATAATCCTCGACGAAGTGCTTGTCGCTTCCGAGGTGATCGAGCGTGGCGCGGAAGAACCTTTCGTGTCCATCGATGCTGCGCAGCTTCGACAGCACGCGGTCTTGCGCGCCTTCCGGCAGCGCTGCCTCCGAGTCCTTCTGCTTCCATCCGAGGCATTCCAGGAGATGCTCAAAAGCGGAGTAGCACAGGTGCAGCCTGAAGAAGGCCGTGTAACCGTGAACGGTGCTGTCGGCCAGGACCGCGAAGTCCGCGTGCTTGAATGACTTGGCGGCGCGGTACCGCTCTCCGAAGCGGTTCACATCGCCCACCGAGACGCCCTCGGCGAACCCCATGTAGGGGAATTTTTTGCGCAGCCTGTCTTCGTAGTCCGCCCATCTGGGCGGGTAGTTCATCTTGTCGGCGGGTTTGATCTTCACGGCGCTTCCTCAGTCCTGGCGATTGTCGGCACGCGCCCTTGGACGTATGCCCGCAATGGGCGAAAGCGGAACACTAGCACCGACTGACGTGACCCCGTTGCTGCACCCATCACTCGAACAACAGCTTCGTCTGGAAGAACGGCAGCATGTCGGTGTAGACGCGACCATCCAGGCCCCAGTTCCGTTCGCCCCAGCCGCCCCGATACTCCTCCGCCTCGTACGGGATGGCGTATTCGTCGAGCGTCCGGGTGAAGGCCTGGAGCGAGACGATATGGTCGGCGACCGTGTCGCCTCTCGCCCAATCGAACTTCATGCCGCGCAGGCGCTTCAGGTTGCTTGCATGATCGGCGACCTGACGATCAAGGAAGAAGCCGTCCTGCAATCGCTCGGTCAGCGCAGCATCGACTTCCAGGCGGTCGCCGACGCGGCGGGCCGGTGGCGAGAAAAAGAGCGGTGGCCGGCCGGGATCGGGCAGGAACGCCTGGAAAACCGAAGTGAACACCAGGGAATAGCCATCCGCGCGCAGATCGTCCGGCGACGCGGCTCGCTCGAGCAAGGCCCAGTCGGGTCGCGAGAACATCGTCTGCACCCCCTGCCCGACACCGATCGGATGCAGGGCATAAACGGCGCCAAAGACATCTGGGTGACGCATGCCGAACCGGATCGCGCCATGGCCGCCCGCCCGGTCTCCGGCGATCCCGCGCGATGCTGACCTCGGCATTGTCCGGTAGTGCTGGTCGATGTAGGGAACCAGCTCGCGGACCATGAAGTCCTCCCAGTTCCCCGTCGCGGCCGAATTGACGAACCACGAAGTCCCGGTCGGCGTCGAGAAGTCCGCGGTGACAACGATCACGTCACCGATGACGCCCGCGGCGATGGCCGCATCGAACACGCCCTTGGCGTCGTTGCTGGCGAACGGAGCCGTCTGATCCTCGAAGAAGTTCGACAGGAAATAGACCACGGGAAAGCGTCGCCTGGAATCGGCATAGCCCGGGGGCAGATAGACCGTTGCCTTGCGGAGCGGATGGATGCCGATCCGGCTGTTGGCGAAGCTGGTTGACGCGATCTGCGCCGTGACCAGGCGGCTTTCGGCGGACGCTGCTGGTGAGGGAAAGGCCAGCAACAAGGCCGTCACGCCGGCGAGCATGAGCGCAAGGCGTTGGGCCATGCTGGCAGGCACGCGTCGCAGGGCGCGGCGGGTGACGTCCGATTCGACTGCCTGTCCAACCGTCATGAATCACTCCCGACCAGGTGGGGCGACGTGGGGCCAAGGATACGGGAATGGCGCCGTCTGCCGAGGCCTGAGGACCGGATGGTGGGCCGTGACGGATTCGAACCGTCGACCAGCGGATTAAAAGTCCGATGCTCTACCGACTGAGCTAACGGCCCACTTTGGAACTGTGCTGCGCTCGCGGTGCTTGCGGGCGGGTCCGGCCTTGCGCCGGGGCGTGCATTCTAGCGCAGGGCGCCTCCGCGATGCAGTCCGCGGAAGCGCCGTTGTTCAGACGTAGCGGGTGGGATCGGCCACGCCGGCCGCGACGAAGCCTTCCGCGCGCAGGCGGCAGGCGTCGCAATGTCCGCAGGCGCGGCCCTGGTCGTCGGCCTTGTAACACGACACGGTTTCACCGAAATCCACGCCCAGGCGCACGCCCTCGCGGACGATGTCGGCCTTGCTCATGAACTGCAGCGGCGCGTGCACGCGGATGCCCGCGCCCTCCACGCCCGCCTTGGTGGCGAGGTTGGCCAGGTTCTGGAACGCGCTGATGAATTCGGGGCGACAGTCGGGGTAGCCCGAGTAGTCGACCGCATTGACGCCGCAGAAGATGTCGGCCGCGCCCAGCACTTCGGCCCAGCCCAGCGCCACCGACAGCATGATCGTGTTGCGCGCCGGCACGTAGGTCACCGGGATCGCGTCCTTGGCCGCCGCCTGGCCGATCGCATGGCCGTCGTCGTCGGTCGGTACCGAGATGGATTCGTCGGTGAGGGCCGAGCCGCCGATGCTGCGCAGGTCGACGTTGACGGTCTTGTGTGCGACCGCGCCGAGCGACTTCGACACGCGATCGGCGGCGTCGAGCTCGGAGGTGTGGCGCTGGCCGTAGCGCACGCTCAATGCGTGCACGGCGAAGCCCTGCTCGCGGGCAATGGCAATGACCACGGCGGAGTCCATCCCGCCCGATACCAGGACCACGGCATTCTTCATCGCAATAACTTCCTCGGGGAGAACTGGAGGGCGAAGCAGGACGCGATCAGCGGCCCGGTTCGTCGTTCCACAGGATCTTGTGCAACTGCAACTGGAAGCGCACCGGCAGCTTGTCGGCGACGATCCAGTCGGCCAGGTCGCTGGGCTTGATCTGGCTGAAGCTCGGCGAGAACAGCACGTCGCAGACCGCGGTCAGGCCATGTTCGGCGACGACGTCCTTGGCCCAGTCGTAGTCCTCGCGCGAGCAGATCACGAACTTGACCTGGTCGTGCGGCGTCAGCAGCGGCAGGTTCGACCACAGGTTGCGATGCACTTCCATCGAGCCGGGCGTCTTGATGTCGAGAATGCGCGAGACGCGCGCGTCGACTTCGCTGATGTCGATCGCGCCGGACGTCTCCAGCGACACTTCATATCCGGCATCGCACAGGCGACGCAGCAGGCCGATGCAGCGCTTCTGCGAGAGCGGCTCGCCGCCGGTGACGCAGACGTGGCGGGCGCCGTGACCGGCGACCTCGCTCAGGATGTCGTCGATCTGATGCCATTCACCGCCGTGGAAGGCGTAGGCGGTGTCGCAGTACTGGCAGCGCAGCGGGCAGCCGGTCAGGCGCACGAATACGGTCGGCCAACCGATGCTGCGGGCTTCGCCCTGCAGGGACAGGAATATCTCGGTGATCCGCAGCCGCTCGGGCGACGTTGCGGCCGCTTCGGCGGGGACGGCGTTCATGCAGGCGATTTTAAAGGATATGGCCCCGAAGGGCTTGGCCCTGATGGGCCGGGCCTTCGACGGCGGGACTCAGCGCAGGCGGCCGAGCTGGATCGCGTTGAGGCGGTCGCTGGCGGTCCGGGCCGCATCGGAGCCGGGGTACTTGGTCGAAACCTCGGCCAGCGTGCGCTCTGCGGCTTCGACCTGCTTGAGTCCGAACTGGGACAGGCCGACCTTGAGCATCGCGCCCGGGGCCTTGTCGTGGGTCGGGAAGCGGTCCAGCAGGGTCTGGAACTGGAGTTGGGCCAGCTCGTAATTCTGGGTGACGTAGTAGCTCTCGCCGAGCCAGTACAACGCGTTGGGGGCGTAGGCGCCCTGCGGGTAGGTCTCGACGAACGACTGGAACAGCCGCGAGGACTCGACGTAGTCGCCGCCCTTCAGCGCGGTGAACGCGGCATCGTAGGCCGCGCGCTCATCGGCACCCTGGGCAAGCGAGCCCTTGTCACCGTAGACCGCCGGCGGGCGGTCCTTCGCCGATGCGGACGGCGCCGCGGGTTTGCCAGGCTTGGTCGACTTGGCCGGTGCTGCCGCCGGTACCGGGGTTCCGGTAGCCGCGGGCGGTACCGCGCCGCTCTCGAGCCGGTTGATGCGGCCGTCGAGGTCGAGGTATTGCGCCTTGCCGCTTTCGAGCAGCTGGCTGTTCTGCTGCTGCAGCTCTTCGATCTGCGAGCGCAATGCCTGCACTTCGTTGCGCAGCTGGCTGACCTGGTTGAGCAGGTCAACGTTGCCCTGGTTGTTGGCGGCCTGCTGCTCGAGCACGGCCACGCGGTCAGCCAGGCTGGCGCGTTGCGCGACAGCGGGCGCGGCGACCACGAGGGTCGCCGCGAACGCCATGGCCAGCAATGTCTTGCGAACCATCATTACTTATCGTCCAGAACCGCTTACTTGGCGGTGTAGACTATTTCGACGCGACGATTCTTGGCCCAGCAATCCTCGTTCGAGTCGGTGCAGACCGGACGCTCTTCGCCGTAGCTGGTGACCGTGACCTGGCTGCCCGAGCCGCCATTGGCCTGGACGGCCGACGACACAGCGTTGCCGCGGCGCTCGCCCAGACCCAGGTTGTACTCGCGGCTGCCGCGCTCGTCGGCATTGCCTTCGAGGGTCATGCGCGAGGACGGACGGTCACGCAGGTACTTGGCGTGGCAACCGACGATGGCCTGGAACTCCGGACGCAGGCTGTCCTGGTCGAAATCGAAGTACACCACGCGCTGACGCAGGCAGGCGTCGGTGTCGAGGTCGTTCGGGCCGTACACGCCCGAGGTCGCCGGAGCTTCCGGAGCCGGGTTGGTGGTCGGCGTCTCGGCCGGCGGCGGGGTTTCCTTGACCTTCTTGGAGCAGGCCACAGCCGCGGTGCAGAGCACGGCGGTGAGCAGGATGCGAGCGGTGTT
>DATDBI010000074.1:0-2321 GCA_036524915.1 Lysobacter sp.
GTTGGCGGCATCGGTCTTGGACAGCTCTGCAGCTTCGGCGACGGCGCCAACAAACTCAGCCTTGTTCATTCGTTTTGACTCCCTGTGCGGATGTTGCCGCATGTTCTGATAATCGGGACATGCGCCCGATCGACTGGTGCCACGCAGAAGCCGAACATGTCGGCGTTCTGCGCGGTCGCAGCCGTTATACCAGCGGTATTTTAGGGGTGCAAGCCTGAAAGCTAGCTGTGGCGCGGCTTCCAGCGTTATCGAATGCGTTCGGACAAGCGCGGTTGATCAGTGCTTCAGGTCTGCCTGCGTCGCAGTGCCGGTGCCATCTCGCACCGGCACCTCACCCTGCCCCGATGCCGGCACGGGTGCCAGCGGTCGTTCCAGAGCGATGTCGAGCACTTCGTCGATCCACTTCACCGGAATGATCTTCATGCCCTGCGACACCGCCTTGGGCAAGTCGGCCAGATCCTTCCGGTTCTCGTCCGGAATGATCACGGTGTGGATGCCGCCGCGCAGCGCTGCCAGCAGTTTTTCCTTCAGCCCGCCAATCGGCAGCACGCGACCACGCAGGGTGATCTCGCCGGTCATGGCCACGTCGGCCTTGACCGGATTGCGCGTCAGCATCGAGACCAGCGCCGTGGCCATGGCAATGCCGGCGCTCGGGCCGTCCTTGGGCGTCGCGCCCTCGGGCACATGGACGTGGACGTCCTGCTTCTGCAGGAAATCCAGGTCGATGCCCAGGCGCTCAGTGCGTGCCCGCACGACCGAAAGCGCAGCCGAGGCCGACTCCTTCATGACGTCGCCCAGCTGACCGGTGAGGAGCAGCTGTCCCTTGCCCGGCACGAGTGTCGACTCGATCTGCAAAAGGTCGCCGCCGACCTCGGTCCATGCCAGGCCGGTCACCAGGCCGATCTCGCTCTGCTCTTCTGCGCGACCGAAGTCGTATCGACGAACGCCCAGGTACTTGTCCAGGTTCTTCGAGGTGACATTGACCGCGCTGGTCTTGGCCTTCTTCGCCTTCGGCCCGGCGAGGGCAATTTCCTTGACCACCTTGCGGCAGATCTTGGCGATCTCGCGCTCGAGGCTGCGCACGCCCGATTCGCGCGTGTAGTAGCGCACGATGTCGCGCACCGCACTCTCGGCAACCTTGAGCTCCTCCGGCTTGAGGCCGTTCGCCTTGAGCTGCTTGGCCATCAGGTAGCGCATGGCGATGTTGAGCTTCTCTTCCTCGGTGTAACCCGGGATGCGGATCACTTCCATGCGGTCGAGCAGCGGGCCGGGGATGTTGAGCGAGTTCGACGTCGCCACGAACATCACTTCCGACAGGTCCAGGTCGACTTCCAGGTAGTGATCGTTGAACGCGTTGTTCTGCTCCGGGTCGAGCACTTCCAGCAGCGCCGAAGACGGGTCGCCGCGGAAGTCCATCGACATCTTGTCGATCTCGTCGAGCACGAACAGCGGGTTCTTGCTGCCGATCTTGTTGAGGTTCTGCACGATGCGGCCCGGCATCGAACCGACGTAGGTACGACGATGGCCACGGATCTCGGCCTCGTCGCGCACGCCGCCCAGCGACATGCGCACGAACTTGCGATTGGTCGCCTTGGCGATCGACTGGCCCAGCGAGGTCTTGCCCACGCCCGGCGGTCCGACCAGGCACAGGATCGCGCCCTTCATGTGCTTCACGCGCGACTGCACGGCGAGGTATTCAAGGATGCGCTCCTTGACCTTCTCCAGGCCGAAGTGATCGGCGTCGAGCACGTCCTGCGCGGCCTTGAGGTCCTTGCGGATCTTGCTGCGCTTCTTCCACGGCACGCCGAGCAGCCAGTCGAGATAGTTGCGCACGACCGCGGCTTCGGCCGACATCGGCGACATCTGCTTGAGCTTGTTGAGCTCGGCCTTGGCCTTGGTTTCCACCGGCTTGGGCATGCCGGCTTCGGCGATCTTGCGGGTCAGCTCGTCGATGTCGTTGGGCGCATCATCGATCTCGCCGAGCTCCTTCTGGATCGCCTTCATCTGCTCGTTGAGGTAGTACTCGCGCTGGCTCTTCTCCATCTGCGACTTGACGCGGCCGCGGATGCGCTTTTCCAGCTGCTGCACGTCGTTCTCGCCGTCGACCAGGCCGACCAGCAGCTCGAGTCGCGTGCCGATGCCGTGCGTTTCCAGCAGCTTCTGCTTGTCGCCGATGCGCACGCCAAGGTGCGCGGCGATGGTGTCGCCCAGGCGACCGGGTTCGTCGATGCCCGACAGGGTCTGCATCAGTTCCGGCGGCAGCTTTCGATTGGTCTTGACGTACTGCTCGAACAGGCCCATCAGCGAACGCGCGATCGCTT
>DATDBI010000075.1:0-10599 GCA_036524915.1 Lysobacter sp.
AACTCGCGACCCCGACCTTGGCAAGGTCGTGCTCTACCAACTGAGCTATTCCCGCAGAGGAACCGACATTTTAGGCATGGAAGCGAATCTGTCAACCACTTTTTCGCTTCCCCGGAGGTCCCTGTCGCCGGACTTCCGTATTGCCTCACACCCATCTCGACCAAGCGTGCCACTGCCGGGCCGATCATCGAACACTGCACCGTTCGCGATGACGATATTTTCTATGAACGCGCGTCTTCGCGCAAGACCGGCCATGCAGCTCGCAGATACAAAAGTCCCGACCACAACGTCAGCAGCGCTGCCGCCGCCAGCAGCCATTCGCCAACCATGAACACATTGATGCCTGCAAAAGGCTCCTGATACAGCAGGCAAACCAGCGCAACCATCTGCACGATTGTCTTGATCTTGCCGATGCCGGCGACTTTCACCGTGGCCCGCTGGCCGAGTTCGGCCATCCATTCGCGCAGCGCCGATACGGCGATTTCGCGGCCGATGATGACTGCTGCCCACAGCGCCATCCACACCGTCGGATGCTTCTGCACCGTCAGCAGCAGTGCTACGGCCACCATCAGCTTGTCGGCGACCGGATCGAGGAACGCGCCGAACGCGGAGTACTGGTCGTAGCGTCGCGCGATCCAGCCATCAAGCCAGTCAGTGATCGAGGCGAAGGCAAAGATGAAGGCCGCCGCGAAGTTCGTCCACTTGAAAGGCAGGTAGAACACCAGCACCAGTACCGGGATCAGCAGGATCCGCAGCAGGGTCAGCATGGTAGGTACCGTCAACTTCATCCTTCGCTCCGCGCGCCGCTCTTCGCGTCGTTCATGTCGGGTGTGTCCAGCCCGTGCAGGGTCGCATAGATACGCTCGGCAAGGGCATCGTTGATGCCGTCCACGCGGGCGATTTCCTCGATCCCCGCCGCCTTCAGGCCGCCCAGGCCGCCAAAGTGCCGCAACAGGCTGGCGCGCCTGCGCGGCCCGATGCCGGCGATGTCCTCCAGGCGGCTGGTATTGCGCGCCTTCTGCCGGCGACCGCGATGGCCGGTGATGGCGAACCGGTGGGCCTCGTCCCGGACCTGCTGGACCAGCTGCAGCGCCGGGGACTCGGCCCCGGGATGTACGGTCCGGCCGTCGGGCAACAGCAGCTCCTCGTCGCCGGGGCGGCGGGCCGGGCCCTTGGCCACGCCCACCAGGGCCACGCCATCGACACCCAGCTCGGTCAGGGCCGCCCGGGCCTGCGCGACCTGGCCGGCGCCGCCGTCGATCAACAGGATGTCGGGCATCACCCCGCCCTCCTCCACCGCGCGCCGGAACCGGCGCTCGATCGCCTGGTGCATCGCCGCGTAGTCGTCGCCCGGCTCGATCCCGGC
This sequence comes from Lysobacter sp., assembly GCA_036524915.1. GTDB lineage: Bacteria > Pseudomonadota > Gammaproteobacteria > Xanthomonadales > Xanthomonadaceae > Lysobacter_J. The sequence goes on from DATDBI010000075.1 coordinate 1,367, forward strand.
GATGTTGTAGCGCCGGTACTGGCCCCGCACGGGGCCTTCGGCATCGAACACCACGCACGAGGCCACCGTGGCCTCGCCCATCGTGTGGCTGATGTCGAAGCACTCGATGCGCGTGGGCAGCTCGTGCATGCAAAGCAGATCGCGCAGCGCTTCGGCGCGGGCGTGCTGCGCGGCATGGCTGGTGCGTTCGCTGGCCAGCGACAATTCGGCATTGCGCTTGGCCATGTCGATGTAGCCGGCGCGTTCGCCGCGGACGTTGCAGCGGATCTGGACCTTGCGCTCGCCGGTGCTCGACAGCGCCTGCTCGATCAGCTCGCGGTCGGGGATGTCGCGATCGAGCACGATCTCGCGCGGAGGCTGCTGCTCGCCGTAGAACTGCGAGACGAATGCCGCCAGCACTTCTTCGGGGTTGTCGCTGCCATTGGTCTTCGGGAAAAACGCGCGGGTGCCGAGGTTGCGTCCATCGCGGAAGGCCAGCAGCAGCACGCACGCGGCAACGCCCTGCATGGCGATGGCGAGCACGTCGAGGTCCGCCGCGCGGCCGTCCACGTACTGACGGGCCTGCACGCTGCGGATCGAGGCAACCAGGTCGCGAAGGCGCGCGGCCTCCTCGAAATCCAGGCGCACGCTGGCCGCTTCCATCGTCTTGACCAGATCGTCGCTGAGCTCGTCGCTGCGACCTTCCAGGAACAGGCTGGCGCGGCGCACGCTCTCGGCGTAGTCGCGGGCCGGCACCAGGCCGACGCACGGCGCACTGCAACGACCGATCTGGTGCTGCAGGCAGGGCCGCGACCGGTTGCGGAACACGCTGTCCTCGCAGCTGCGCAGCTTGAACAGCTTGTGCATCAGGTTGAGCGAGTCGCGGACGGCGCCGACGCTGGCGTAGGGGCCGAAGTAACGTCCCGGGATCGCGCGCGGCCCACGGTGCATGGCGATGCGCGGCCATGCCTCCTGGGTCATCAGCACGTAGGGGTAGCTTTTGTCGTCGCGCAGCAGCACGTTGTAGCGAGGCTTGAGCGACTTGATCAGCTCGTTCTCGAGGATCAGCGCCTCGGTCTCGGTGCGCGTGACCGTGACTTCCATGCGCGCGGTCTGCGCCAGCATGGTCATGATCCGCGCCGACTTGGGCGTGGCGTTGAAATAGCTCGAGACGCGGTTCCTGAGCACGCCGGCCTTGCCGACGTAGAGCACGCTGTCGTCCGCCGCGATCATCCGGTACACGCCCGGGGCGGTGCTCAGCTTCTTGACGAAGGCCTTCCCGTCGAACGGCGCGGTCGCTGCCTTGACCCGGCTCATGGCGGACCGGCTCTGCCCGGCTGCATCGCGGAAATGCCGACGGAAGCCATGGATGGAGGGTCGAAGTGGGCGGGCGTTGCGATCACAAGCATCGGCTCAGTAGTTGGGCTGATTATGCGACACCACAAGGCCTTGACGATTTCCCTGGTCAGAAACCGACTGATTCTGCGTAGCCCGGCTACGCCGGGTAAGCGCAGCGCTCCCGGGGTCTAGCGCAACCGCCCCCCGGGTGCTGCGCTTACCCGGGCTGCGGCTACAGGTGGTATTGGCGGTGTAGCTGGTTGATGACGCCGTCCGCGGCGCGGTCTAGCAGCTGGAAGACGTGCTCGAACTGGGCCGGGCCACCGGTGTACGGGTCTGGCACTTCGCCGCCGTCTTCGATGCCCGCCCATTCCAGCAGCAGCGCCGCCCTGGCGTGCGAGCCCCGTGGCGCGCGCGCCTCGACGTCGCGCAGGTTGGCGCGGTCGGCGCACAACAGCCAGTCGAAGCGACAGTAGTCGTCGTCGCCAAGCTGGCGGGCGCGCAGCCCGGAGATGTCGATGCCGTGTTCGGCCGCGTTCGCTATCGCGCGACGATCGGGCGGCTGGCCGATGTGCCAGTCGCCGGTCCCGGCCGAATCCAGCTCGACTTTGCCGGCCAGCGTCGACGCGGCGATGCGCGCACGCAGGACGCCTTCGGCCACCGGCGAGCGGCAGATGTTGCCGAGGCAGACGACCAGAAACCTCATGCTCTTCTCCGAATCAGCATGCAATCCCCACCAAGAGGAACGAACACATCGACATGGTGCGACAAGGCCTCTACCAGATGTTCCGCGATGCCCATGAGGGCGTTCTGATTGTAGACGCGAGCCTGTTTCACCACAGTTTGTCTCAGCAAGCTCCTTGCCGGCCGTTTGTGAATACTCGCCCACTAGATGGATCAAAGATGCGTAAGTGGCAGATTACCGGACTTGCTTTCATAGCACTGGCCATTGGGATTTGCTTTCACCTGCGGGGCGATGAGCCGGCAGAAACGCCGGAGGCAGTAATGCCCCCAACCCCTGCCGAAGCGATGTCGTCGGCCAATGCCCGTTCGGTACCGGGCCCATCGCAGCGTCACGCAAATCGGCGTCCCCGTACTTTTGTCACGCGCCCGTTGGGCGGCCGCGCCTATTCGATAGACCAGAGCTTCGAGGCACGACCGGGCGACGCGGAAGCTGTCATCTCCAGCCTGCTCCCGCTCGCAGAGGCCGGGAGTGGAGCCGCAGCGTTCGAGATCTACCTGAAGGTCGCCTCATGCAGGACTGAACTGGACCTGGCGCATAGAGCTGCGCCAGACACCCACCTGGACGCACTGATTCCCAGCGAATGCCTGTCCCTCCCGATCGAACAATGGAAGAACCATATGTCGCGCTGGCTTGAGGCTTCTGCGGACCGCGGCTTTGTTCCTGCGCAGCTGACATACGCCGCAGACCCGAACGCCATCCTGGGTGATGGCGCAGACATGCTCGGCAATCCAGGTGGTGTTTTGCGCTATCGCCAGCAAGCGATGAACTACCTGCATCAGGCCGCCTCAACCGGAAACGTCGAGGCTCTCCAGAAGCTTGCACGCAGTTACGCAAACGGAATCCTCACTGAGCGCGATCCAGTCAGCGCTTACGCCTTCCAGATAGCCGCCAGCAAGGCGTCAAAGAGCATCGTTCCGCCGGAACTGTCCGATGCATTGAAAGAGAAGTATGCGACCGGACTGTCCGCGCCTGAAATCCAACGCGCAACTCAACAAGGAGGCAAGATCTATGAAGATTGCTGTTCACCGTAGGCGGCTACTTATCGGCCTGGCGACTCTTGGATTGGCGGTCGGGTCCGCATGGCTGTTCGCGAGGGACTACGGCCCATATGCCTGCGGTACTTGCCGATTGGGCGCGCCCACCCCGGACACGGTTACATACTCAAAGCTCGACAGCCTGGCGCCCACATGGGGTATGAGGTGGATCGAAAAGGGCAACACCTACATCATCTGCAACGGTGCTGCGTGTGGCTACTATCGGGTCACCGACTCCGGCGATTTCCACGGGGACAAGGTTGTAAAGCAGGAGTTCACCAATCCCCCAGCCACCGGTGGTGGTGGTGGTGGCGCGGGCGGCGTCTCCCGTGGCAGTGGTGGCGGCAGCGGCTGCGTCGGAAGTTGCGGGAGCGGGCCAGGAAACGCCGGCGGCGGCACGGTGATCATTGGGGACGACGAGAAGTTGCCACCCAAGAAACCGCGATAAGGAACGTTAGGATGCACCGCGTTGCCGGGCTCTATTCAGATGGTGCGACGCACGTTTCGACCAGCAGGCGGACCGGTTCAGCCACGGCCGGCTGCGATCCAGGCCTCGGCGCGGGCGAGGTCTTCGGGCGTATCCACGCCAGGTGGGAACGGCTCGGGCGTGATGCCCACCGCGATGCGGTAGCCGGCTTCCAGTACCCGCAGTTGTTCCAGCGACTCGATCTGCTCCAGGCGCCCCGGGGCCAGCGCTGCGAAGCGCTGCAGGAAACCGGCGCGGTAGCCGTAGATGCCGATGTGGCGCAGCCACTCGCCCTGCCCCGGCATGCTGTTGCGGTCGCGGGCGAAGGCGTCGCGCGGCCACGGAATTGGCGCACGGCTGAAGTACAGGGCATTGCCGTCGCCGGCGCGAACCAGCTTCACTGCATTGGGGTCGAGCAGTGTCTCGACGTCGGTCACCGGCGCCGCCAGCGTCGCCATTTCGGTGTCGCCCTCGTGCATCAGCGCGGCAACCGCGCGGATGCCGGCGGCCGGTGCGAACGGTTCGTCGCCCTGCAGGTTGACCACGACAGTGTCATCGCTCCAGCCGGCGATGCGGGCGCACTCGGCCAGGCGGTCGGTACCGGACGCATGGTCGCGCGAGGTCATCGCCACGCGCACGCCGCAATCCGCAATGGCGGCAGCAATGCGCTCGTCGTCGGCGGCGACCCAGACTTCGCGCGCGCCCGCCTTGAGGGCACGGCGCGCCACGTGAAGCACCAGCGGCTCGCCGGCCAGCATGCGCAGCGGCTTTCCGGGCAGGCGGCTGGCGGCGTAGCGGGCCGGGATTGCGACGACGAAATCGAGTGGCGTGTCGGTGCTCATGAAGGCCTTCCTTCGTTCGCGCCCTGACGGTACGGCCGCGCCTTGCTCGACAGCTTGTCCAGCAGCGAGACCCAGAACGCCTCCGGCAACTCGGCGCGCACCGGCACGCTGAAATGGCGATCGTCAGCGAACGCGGTGCACTTCACTGCATCTTTTTCGGTCATCAGCACCGGCAACTCACGGCTGCCGAACTCGAAGTCCGCGGCGCTGTAGCGGTGATGGTCGGCGAACGCATGCGGAACAACCGCTATGCCGAAGCCGCGCAGCATCGAGAAGAACCGTTCCGGGTCGCCGATACCGGCCACCGCATGCACGCGCTGACCGGAGAACGATGTCAGCTTGCGCGGGCGGCCGCCCAGCATCGGCTGGGTCTGGTCGGCCAGCAAGCGCATCGGCCATTCGCCAAATCCGGTGTCGCCGTTGCCCGAGCCACCGGCACCCACGTTGACCACGCGGAAGTCGCAGCGGGCACCGCGCTCGGGCAGTTCGCGCAGCGGGCCGGCCGGGATCAGCTGGCCGTTGCCATAGCGGCGACGACCGTCCACGACCTCGATCTCGATATCGCGCGCCAGCTTGTAGTGCTGCAGGCCGTCATCGCAGATCACCAGGTCGCAACCGTCTTCGGCCAGGGCCTTCGCGGCCGCGGCACGGTCACGATCGACACGGATGCGCACACCGGTGCGCTGCGCGATCAGCACCGGTTCGTCGCCGGCGGCGTCCGCGGAGCTGCGGAAATCCACCCACATTGCCGCGCTGGCATCGTCGCGGCCGTAGCCACGGCTGGCGACGCCCGGGCTCCAGCCTTCGGCACGCAGGCGTTCGACCAGCGCAATGGTGAGCGGCGTCTTGCCGGCGCCGCCGGCGGTGATGTTGCCGACCACGATCACCGGCACGCCAGGGTGCAGGCGCTTGAGCCAGCCCTTCTGGTAGAGGCTGCGCCGCAGCCCGCTGAGTAACCCGTAGACCGCCGAGAGCAGGCGCGCACCGAACGGCACGCGCACGTCGTCGTACCAGAAAGCCGGGGTTTGCGACGACCGTTTACTCATTCAGCCTCGCGGAACTGCATACGGTGGAGGTGCGCGTAGAGGCCGCCGTGCGCCAGCAGCTCGCCGTGCGTGCCACGTTCGACGATGCGGCCCTGGTCTAGCACGAGCACCTGGTCGGCGTGTTCGATCGTCGACAGGCGATGGGCGATCACCAGCGTGGTGCGGTTGGGCATCAGGTGGTCGAGTGCGTCCTGCACAAGCCGTTCGGACTCGGTGTCGAGCGCGGCCGTGGCCTCGTCGAGGATCAGGATCGGCGCGTCCTTGAGCATCGCGCGCGCGATGGCCAGGCGCTGGCGCTGGCCGCCGGAAAGGCGTCCGCCCTTGGCACCGATCTCGGTGTGGATGCCCTGCGGCAGGCGTTCGACGAACTCCATCGCGTTGGCGCCGCGCACTGCCTGGTCCAGCGCCGGCTCACCGGCGTGCTGCAGCTCGCCGTAGGCGACGTTGGCCGCGACGGTGCCGTCGAACAGCATCACCTGCTGGCCGACCAGTGCGATCTGCCGACGCAGGTCCTGGAGGCGGTAGTCCTGCAACGGATGACCATCGAGCAGGATCTGTCCGGCCTCGATGTCGTAGAACCGCGGGATCAGTTTGATCAGCGTCGACTTGCCGCTGCCGGAGCGACCGACGATGGCGGTGACGGTGCCAGGACGGGCGACGAAGCTGATGTCGGTCAGCGCCGGCTGTGCCTGGCCGGGATAGCGCGCGGTGACGTCGCGGAATTCAAGCAGGCCCTGCGCGCGTTCGAGCGGTCGCCTGCCGGTGTCGATCTCATCGGGCGTGTCGAGCACGTCGAACAGGCGTTCGGCCGACGCGACACCACGCTGCAACATGCCCTGCACGTTGGTCAGCTGCTTGAGCGCCGGGATCACCGCCAGCATCGAGGTCATCAGGCTGACGAAATCGCCGGCGCTGAGGCGACCGTTGGCGGCTTCGCGACCGGCGAAGAACAGCAGCAGCGCCAGTCCCACCGCGCCCATCAACTGCACGACCGCAGACGAAATGCTGCGGGTGGATTCAACCTTGAGGCTCAGGCGAAGGTGGTGGTTGGCCTGGCCGGAATAGCGATCGAGCTCGGCCGCCTGCGCGCCGTACACCTTCACTTCCTGGTGGTTCGACAGTGCCTGGTCGGCCGACTGCAACAGCTGCGCGCCGCTTTCCTGGATGCGATGGCCGATGCGGCGGTAACGTCGGCCGACCGTGTCCATCGTCCACGCCAGCAGCGGGCCCAGCAACAGGATCGCCAGGGTCACGCGCCAGCTGTAATAGAGCATCACGCCCATCATCGCCACGACCTGCAGCGACTGCTGCAGCATCACCTTGGCGGCGTCGATGGCGGCCTGCGCGACCTGGTCGCTGTCCGAGCCCAGACGCGTCAGCATCGACGCCACCGGCTCGGTGTCGAAGCGCAGACCCGGCAGGCGCAGGTACTTGCCCAGCACCATCACCCGCAGGTCGCGCGCGATGCTGCGTCCGGCGCGGGCCATGAAGGTGTCGGTGATGTAGCCGGCGATGCCGCGCGCAACGAAGATGCCGACGATCGCCAGCGGCAACAGCAGGCTCAGCTTGCGGTTGTTGTTGATGAAGGTCTCATCGACCACCGGCTTCATGAGCCAGGTGAAGGCACCGGCGGCGGCGGCTTCGATGAGCATGCCCATCAGCGCCACCAGCAGCACGGTGCGGTACGGCGAAACGAAGTCCTGCAGGCGGCGGTAGGTCGTCCAGGGCGACGGGGCGTCGCTCACTTGCCCGCCTCCGCGGCGGATGCCCTCGTGCTTTCCGCCGCCGCGCCTTCACGCGTCTGCGGCGCCGTGGCGTTCATGACCTTGCGGAAGCCCAGTTGGCCGAGTGCGTCATACACGGTGACCACTGCCTGGTACGGCGTGCGCGCGTCGGCGCGCAGCATCACCGGGCGGTCGCGGTCGCTGCCTGCGACTTCGGCGATGGTGGCCTTGAGCGATTCGACATCGCTGCGCAGCACTTCGCGGTCATCGACGAAGTAACGGCCGTCGGCGTTGACCAGCACGATGAGTGCCTTGGACGGGTCGCTGGCCGGCTCGCCGTTGGCACGCGGCAGCTCGAGCTTGAGCACCGAGCGCGCGTCGAAGGTCGCGGTGACGACGAAGAAAATGATCAGCACCAGGATCACGTCGATCAACGGGACCAGATTGATCTCCAGCCCGTCCTCGAACGCGCGGTGGTCGCGAATACGCATCGTGTCGTACGCCTCAGGCGGCCTGCGGCGTGCGCACGGCGCTGGCCGGACGCGTATCGAGCGTGTCCATCAGGGCGATGGCCTCGTGCTCCATCGACACGATGTACTCGCCGATGCGGCCGCGGAACCAGCGGTGCGCGATCAACGCCGGGATCGCCACGATCATGCCGGCAGCGGTGCAGACCAGGGCCTTGCCGATGCCGCCGGCGAGCTGGTTCACGTCGCCGATGCCATGGTCGAGGATGCCCAGGAACATCTGGATCATGCCGACGACGGTGCCAAACAGACCCAGCAGCGGGCCGGCCGCGGCAATCGTGCCGAGGGTGTTGAGGTAGCGCTCCATCTTGTGGATCAGATGGCGGCCGACGTCCTCGATGCGCTCGCGGATCTGGTCGCGCGGGCGATGCCGGACGTCCAGGGCCGCAGCCAGGAGCTCGCCCAGCGGCGAGGTCTTGCGCAGCGATTCGATGTGCGCCGGGTCGAGCTTGCCGCTGCCCGCCCACGTGCGGACTTCCTTGCCCAGGTTGGGCGGCAGCACCGCGCTGCGACGCAGCGACCAGGCGCGCTCGACGATCAACGTCAGGGCCAGTACCGACAGCAACAACAGGGGAATCATCGGCCAACCGCCGGCCTTGACCAGTTCCAGCACGCCAACCTCCGGCCCTCGGCCGTGTTAATCAGGTCGATAGGATAGCCCAGCCGCGCCCCTCTCCCCGCGTTGCGCTGCATCCCACAGCCGCGGCTGTGCCTGCCGTCGCGATTCCACGCTCACGCCGCCTTGTTGAAGCCGCACACGCAGGGCGCCGGCGCGGGCGGTGTCATGGACCTGGGCGCCGGCCCGGCCCCAGCGCTCGACGACTGCGGGCTTGGGATGCCCGAACCGGTTGCCGTGGCCGGACGCCACCAGGGCATGGCGGGCACCGGTGGCGGCCACGAATCCGGGGTCGGAAGAGCCGTCGCTGCCGTGGTGCGGCACCGTGACCACGTCGGCGCGCAGGGAGGCGGGGTCCCGGCGCAGCAGGATCCGCTCGACCGCCTCGCCGATGTCGCCGGTCAGCAGCGCCGAGGCCCCGGCTGCCTCGATCCGCAGCACGCAGCTGGCCTCGTTGCCCAGGTAGGGGAAGTACGGCGCCGGGTGCAGGACGCGAAAATGGACGCCATCCCAGTCCCAGGCCTGTCCCGCCACGCAAGGCCTGGCCTCCCCCAGCGGGGCGCCCTCCGGCGCCAGCAGGTCCGTCGTCGCGAACACCCGGCCCACCGCCTCCAGGCCACCGGCGTGGTCATTGTCGGCGTGGCTGACCACGAACCGGTCGACCCGGCGAACGCCCATCGCGTGCAGGGTCGGCACCACTGCCCGCTCGCCGGCGTCGAAGCCGTCGCGGACCGCCGGGCCCATGTCGTAGAGCAGCACGTGCCGCGCCGTGCGCACCTGCACCGACAGGCCCTGGCCGACATCGATCACCAGCAGCTCGGCCTCACCGTGACGCGGCAGGTGGCGATCCGGCCACAGCAGCGGCAACCACAACAGCAACGCCAGCGGCTTGCCCGGCACGCCACGCGGCAGCAAC
>DATDBI010000076.1:0-4749 GCA_036524915.1 Lysobacter sp.
AGGGCCGATGGTTTCCCATCGGCCCTTCGCTTTCTTGTGTGGCGCGCCCGGAGAGATTCGAACTCCCGACCACCAAGTTCGTAGCCTGGTGCTCTATCCAGCTGAGCTACGGGCGCTGAGTTGAAAAATTATGACGGCTCGATTTCGATTCGTCAAACATTTTTCGAACATTTCCCTGTCGATTGACTCGCTTGCGGCGAGGATCTTCAGGTCCGCGAAACACCGGAAGGTGCTTCGCGTCTGGCGAATTCCGCGCTTCGCGTGGAAGCCGGATCCAGCCGGTAGAACTGGCGGAGACTGAGGGATTCGAACCCTCGATGGAGCTTTTGACCCCATACTCCCTTAGCAGGGGAGCCCCTTCGGCCACTCGGGCAAGTCTCCGCGAAAAACTCCGATTCGATGAAGCTCGGATCGACGCGGGCGCAAAGCATAACGGCTCGCCCCGCGCACGGCAAACAATTTGTGTCAGCCGTCGGTGTTCTTGCCCGCATCGTCAGCGGGCTCTTCGCCGCGCTGGATTCGCTGGTAGATTTCTTCGCGGTGCACAGCGACGTCTTTCGGTGCGGTAATTCCGATACGCACCTGGTTGCCCTTGACGCCGAGCACGGTGACGGTCACCGAGTCGCCGATCATCAGGGTCTCACCGACGCGACGCGTCAGGATCAGCATCTAACATCTCCTATGGCCGACAGGTCCGCCGCCGGCAAATGGACGCTCCCGGGAGCGCCTCCAGTTTTGTACACAAACGTGAACCATATTAGCGGCCGGTCAAACGTGACCGCAACCGCAGAAGGTCATGTTTCTCGTTCAGTTAAGCTTGCTTTCGACCCACCCTGCCACTCCCGCCAGTGCCCGGCCCAGCGCCGGACCGTCGTCACCGCCACCCTGGGCCATGTCGGCGCGACCACCGCCCTTGCCGTTGATCTGACTGGCCACGTGGGCCAGGAGTTCCCCGGCCTTGACCTTGCCGGCCGCGGCGCCATTGACGCCGGCGACCAGGGCCGCCTTGCCGTCACTGGCCCCGGCCAGCACGATCACGCTGTCACCCAGTTGCTGCTTGAGGCGGTCAACCGCGTCGCGCAGCGCCTTGGCGTCGAAGCCCTCCAGACGCGTGGCCACGACCTTGACCCCGCCGACCTCCGCCGCCGAGGCAGCCAGGTCCGACGTGGCACCGGAGGCAGCCTTGGCCTTGATCGATTCGAGTTCACGCTCGAGCTTCTTCTGTCGGTCCAGCAGGCTGCGCACCTTGTCGGCAATGTCCGCGGCGTTGCCACCGAGCAACATCGCGGCCTCGTCGAGGCGGCGCTCTTCCTCGGCGACGAAGTCGAGGGCGCCCTGCCCGGTCAGCGCCTCGATGCGACGAACGCCGGCGGAAACGCCGCCCTCGGACACGATCTTGAACAGTCCGATGTCACCGGTGCGTGACACGTGGGTGCCACCGCACAGTTCGGTCGAGGTGTCGCCCATGCGCAGCACGCGCACCTCATCGCCGTACTTCTCGCCGAACAGTGCCATCGCGCCGAAATCCAGCGCTTCCTGCATGCCCATGTTGTGCACTTCGGCGGCGTGGTTGCGGCGCACTTCGGCATTGACGCGGCGCTCGATCTCGGCCACTTCGCCGGGGCTCATCGGGGCGAAATGGGCGAAGTCGAAGCGCAGGCGGTCGGGTGCGACCAGCGAACCCTTCTGGGTAACGTGATCGCCCAGCACGGCGCGCAGCGCGGCGTGCAACAGATGCGTTGCCGAATGGTTGAGAACGGTGGCGGCACGGCGCGATGCGTCGACACCCGCGCGGACGCGATCGCCACGCTTGAGCGAGCCGCTGGCGAGGTTGCCGACGTGGCCATGGAACTGACCGGCGAACTTCTGGGTGTCGCGGACGGCAAAGCGTGCGGCACCGGCTTCGAGATCACCGGTATCGCCCACCTGTCCGCCGCTCTCGGCGTAGAACGGGGTGCGATCGAGGATCACCACGGCGTCGTCGCCGGCATCGATCCGGTCGACCGGGCGGCCGTCCTTCAGCAGTGCCACGACCTCAAGCCCGTCGGCGCCGAGTTCGTCGTAACCCAGGAAGCGGGTCGGAGTGAGCTGCGCGGCCAGTTCGGCCGGCATCGTGGTGGCGTTGCCGAACTTTCCGGCCTCACGCGCCTTGCGGCGCTGCTCTTCCATCGACTGGTCGAAGCCGTCCATGTCCACCGACAACCCGCGCTCGCGCGCGATATCGGCGGTCAGGTCGACCGGGAAACCATAGGTGTCGTAGAGGCGGAACGCATCGGCGCCGGGGATCACACCCTGCGAGCGCGACGCCACTTCATCGAAGATGCGCATGCCCGAATCGAGCGTCTCGGCGAAACGCTCCTCCTCGGCCAGCAGGGCGCGTTCGACGAACTCACGCTTGCTCGCGAGCTCCGGATAGGCATCGCCCATCACCTCGACCAGCGGGGCGACCATGCGGCTGAAGAACGGGCCCTTCTGGCCCAGCATCCAGCCATGGCGCAGGGCGCGACGGATGATCCGGCGCAGCACGTAGCCGCGGCCTTCGTTGCTCGGCAGCACGCCATCGACGATCAGGAACGAGCAGGCGCGGATGTGATCGGCGATCACCCGAAGCGACTTGTTGCCCAGGTCGGCGGTCGAGGTGAACTCGGCAGCCTTGGCGATCAGATGGCGGAACAGGTCGATCTCGTAGTTGCCATGCACGCCCTGCAGCACGGCGGCCAGGCGCTCCAGCCCCATGCCGGTGTCGACGCACGGCGCCGGCAGCGGCACCAGGGTGCCGTCGGGCTGGCGGTCGAACTGCATGAAGACCAGGTTCCAGATCTCGATGAAGCGGTCACCGTCCTCGTCCGGCGAACCGGGCGGGCCACCGGCGATGTGGTCGCCGTGGTCGAAGAAGATCTCGGTGCACGGACCGCAGGGACCGGTATCGGCCATCTGCCAGAAATTGTCGGAAGCGTACGGCGCGCCCTTGTTGTCACCGATGCGGATGATGCGCTCGGCGGGGATGCCCATCTTCTGGTTCCAGATGGCATAGGCCTCGTCATCGGTGTGGTAGACCGTGACCAGCAGGCGCTCGGCCGGCAGCTTCCAGACCTTGGTCAACAGCTCCCAGGCCCACGCGATCGCGTCGTCCTTGAAGTAGTCGCCGAACGACCAGTTGCCCAGCATCTCGAAGAAGGTGTGGTGGCGGGCGGTGTAGCCGACCTGGTCGAGGTCGTTGTGCTTGCCGCCGGCACGAAGGCAGCGCTGCACGTCGGCCGCGCGCACATAGCCGGGCTTCTCGCTGCCGAGGAAGACGTTCTTGAACTGGACCATGCCCGAGTTCGTGAACAGCAACGTCGGATCGTTGGCCGGCACCAGGGGCGCCGACGGCACGATCGTGTGGCCCTTGCCACGGAAGAATTCGAGGAAATCGCTGCGGATTTCGCTGGTGCTGATGTGATGCGGGTTCTTCATGCCTGGGCGCGGATTCGGTGACGGGACCGGTCCGGGCGAACCGGCCCATGCCCTCACGATGGGGGCGTCGACAGGAGCGGGCAACCCAGGACCCGAAAGCCGGTTAGGTTAACAGGACGGCGCCGGGTCTGCGCGAAGGCCCACAGGCCTCGGGACCCTTGCGCGGCAAGGGGTTCACCGGTCCTTCGCAAGCCGCTTTTGCAGGGCTCCCGGTGGCGCTGGTCAGTCGTCCGGATCGTAGCGGGTGGCGGCGCGGATGCTGGCGCCATCGAAACCCCGTCGCATCAGCAGGTCGGCGGCCTTGCGCCGCAGGTTCAACTCCTCGGTGAGGGTGGGCCCGAACCGTCGTTGGGCCAGGTCACGGGCGTTTTCGGCCCAGTCACCCTCGTAGGTGTCCATGGCGCGGGCAATGGCCTCTCGATCGAGGCCATGCGTGGCCAGCTCGGCGCGGATCCGGACTGGCCCATAGCCACTTCCGGCACGACTTCGCACCAGACTCTCGGCGAAGCGCTTGTCGTCCTGCCAGCCCTCGCCCGCCAGCCGGCCCACTGCGGCTTCGACATCCGAGGCGTCCAGACCGCGCGTGGTCAGCTTGCGGGTCAGCTCCTTGCGCGAGTGCTCGCGTCGGGCCAGCAGGCCCAACGCTCGCTGCAGGGGCGTCTGCTCCTGGCGTCCACGGCGACGACCGGGTCGGGCACCGCCGCGGCCATCGCTTTCAGAACCACCATCGGGTGCGTCATCGTGCATCAACGCTTACCTGTGCGTGCCGAGGGAGCTCAGTCGTCGGCGGCGACAGCGGCGTCGCCGGCGTCTTCGTCACGGCGGCCATCTGCCGGGACGAACTTCTCGCGCAGCGCCGCTTCCAGCTTGATGGCGATGGCAGGGTTGTCCTTGAGGTACTGGCGGGCGTTTTCCTTGCCCTGGCCGATACGCTCGTCATACGCGCTGTACCAGGCGCCGGACTTCTCGACCAGCTTGGCATCCACGCCCATGTCGATCAGCTCGCCCTCGCGCGAGATGCCCTCGCCGTACAGGATCTCGGTGACGACCTGCTTGAACGGAGGTGCCAGCTTGTTCTTGACCACCTTGATACGCGTCTGGTTGCCGATGATCTCGTCGCCCTTCTTGATCGCGCCGATGCGGCGGATGTCCAGGCGGACGGAGGCATAGAACTTCAGGGCATTGCCGCCGGTGGTGGTTTCCGGGCTCTGGCCCGGCATCATCACGCCGATCTTCATGCGCAGCTGGTTGATGAAGATCACCATGCAGTTGGAGCGCTTGATGTTGCCGGTC
>DATDBI010000077.1:0-1132 GCA_036524915.1 Lysobacter sp.
CCCGATTATCAGAACATGCGGCAACATCCGCACAGGGAGTCAAAACGAATGAACAAGGCTGAGTTTGTTGGCGCCGTCGCCGAAGCTGCAGAGCTGTCCAAGACCGATGCCGCCAACGCCGTCGACGCCGTGATCAGCGTCGTCACCAAGGCGCTGAAGAAGGGCGACACGGTGACGCTGGTCGGCTTCGGCACGTTCCAGGTCCGCAAGCGCGCCGCCCGTCAGGGCCGCAACCCGAAGACCGGCGAGACGATCAAGATCAAGGCCTCGAAGAATCCTTCGTTCAAGGCTGGCAAGGCGCTCAAGGATGCCGTAAACTAAGCGACTCGCACGCGGGTGCTTAGCTCAGCGGTAGAGCGTCTCCTTTACACGGAGAGGGTCGGGGGTTCGAAACCCTCAGCACCCACCAGATAAGCACCAGGCGCTGTGAAACGCTTTCGAAGTTCAGGTTTCAAAGTGCGGAGTGGTAGTTCAGTCGGTTAGAATGCTGGCCTGTCACGCCGGAGGTCGCGGGTTCGAGTCCCGTCCACTCCGCCAGTTCTGCCAAAGGCGCCGGGAACGGCGCCTTTGTTTTCCAAAGGGCGGGGGCAATGGTTTTCGCCATCGGCGGATTCCGGAGCCGCAGATTAAAAGCCCTGTTTCAATGCCAGGTTTCAAAGCGCGGAGTGGTAGTTCAGTCGGTTAGAATGCTGGCCTGTCACGCCGGAGGTCGCGGGTTCGAGTCCCGTCCACTCCGCCAGTTTTACCAAGGGCGCCATTGGCGCCCTTATTTTTTGTGGTGCGCCATTGGCGCCCTTATTTTTTCGTGGCGCGCCACTGGCGCCTCATTTTTCTTGGTGCGCCCCTGGCGCTCTGGTTTTGAACCGCGCCGGAAACGGCGCGTTTTTTTTTGCCCACGGCCCGGCCAGGCAACGCGTGCCGGGTCCGCCCTGCGGCCCGGACCCGGTCCAGGCAAGCCCGGGGGGGCCGGCCCGGCCCTTGCGTTTACAGACCTCCAAGCACGCTAAACTGTCCGGCTTACGACTGACGCGTACCGGACATGCTGCAGAAACTTCGCGACAAGACCTCGGGCTGGATCGCCACCGTGATCCTCGGCCTGCTGATCGTTCCCTTCGCCTTCGTCGGCATCGAG
>DATDBI010000078.1:0-46643 GCA_036524915.1 Lysobacter sp.
TGACCCGCATGGCCTCGGACGAGGAAGCAGCCCGGGCATGACGGGACAGTACGACGTCGCGATCATCGGCGGCGGCGCGGCCGGACTGATGTGCGCGCTGACCGCCGGCCAGCGCGGCAAGCGCGTGCTGGTGGTCGACCACGCCAATCGCGTCGGCAAGAAGATCCTGATGTCCGGTGGCGGCCGCTGCAACTTCACCAACACCGGCACCACCCCGGCCAGTTTCCTTTCGGCCAACCCGCACTTCTGCAAGTCCGCGCTGGCGCGCTACACGCCGTGGCATTTCATCGAGCTGGTCGAGCGCCACCGCATCGCTTACCACGAGAAGGAACTCGGCCAGCTGTTCTGCGACATCTCGTCGAAGCTGATCGTGAAGATGCTGGTCGACGAGTGCCACGCGGCCGGCGTGCGCATCGAGACCAGTTGCAGCATCGAGCGGATCAGCCGCGCAGAAGGCGAAGGCGCCAGCTTCCGCCTGCACACCAGCCATGGTGCGTTCGCCGCGCCGGCGCTGGTCGTGGCCAGCGGCGGCCTGTCGATCCCGTCGATGGGCGCCAGCGGTTTCGGCTACGAACTCGCCCGCCAGTTCGGCCACGCCGTGCTGCCCACGCGCGCCGGACTGGTACCCCTCACGCTCAGTGGCAAGCACCAGGAGCGCCTGGCCGATCTCAGCGGCGTCGCGTTGCCGGTCACCGCCAGCTGCAACGGCCAGTCCTTCAGCAACTTCATGCTGGTGACCCATCGCGGCATCAGCGGTCCGTCGATCCTGCAGATCTCGTCGTACTGGCAGCCAGGCGACGACCTGCGGCTGGATCTGCTTCCCGGCCGCGATGCACTGGAGGCGCTGCAGCAATGGCAGCACGAGCGTCCCGCGGCCGAACTCAAGACCGTGCTCGGCGAAGTGATGCCCAAGCGTTTCGCCCATCGCCTGTGCGAGGTGTGGCTGCCGAATCGTCCGATGAAGCAGTTCAACGCGCCGCAGTTGCGCGAGGTCGCCGGAGTGCTGTCGAGCTGGCCGCTGGTTGCCAGTGGCAGCGAAGGCTATCGCACCGCCGAAGTCACGCTGGGCGGCGTCGACACCGATGAACTGTCGTCGAGCACGATGATGTCCCGGCGCGTCCCGGGCCTGTACTTCATCGGCGAGGTGGTCGACGTGACCGGATGGCTGGGCGGTTACAACTTCCAGTGGGCCTGGGCGTCCGGGCATGCCGCGGGCATGGCGGTTTAAGGCACGCCGAATTAAGGCACGGCGGTTCAAGGCATGGTGTGATATCCGGACACCACGGACATGCCAGGCAATCGTCGATGACCATCATCATCACCGCGTTCGAACGCTCGCCCGATGGCGGCAAGGGACTGGCGCGCGACACCCGCGTTCGCTGGGCGCTCGAGGAAGTCGGCCAGCCTTACGGGACCCGGCTGGTTTCGTTCGAGGCGATGAAAGAACCCGCACATCTGTCGCTGCATCCTTTCGGCCAGATCCCGACGTATGAGGAAGGCGATCTCGCCCTGTTCGAGACGGGTGCCATCGTTTTCCATCTCGCACAGCACCATGCGGGCCTGCTGCCGGACGAGGCCCATGCCCGCGCGCGCGCGATCACCTGGATGTTTGCCGCGCTCAACAGCGTGGAGCCGCCAATCCTTGAACTGTCGATCGCGAAAATCCTGGAAGGCGACAAGCCCTGGACCCGGGAACGCCTGCCGCTGGTGGCCGATCGCGTGCGCGAGCGGCTCGGTCAGCTCTCTTCGCGCCTTGGCGATGCCGACTGGCTCGATGGTGCATTCAGCGCGGGCGACCTGTTGATGGTGTCGGTGCTGCTCAGGTCGAAACCGTCGGGCCTCCTCGACGAATTCCCCAACCTGGCCGCCTATGTCGCCCGCGGCGAAGCACGGCCCGCCTACCAGCGCGCTTTCGCCAGCCAGTTGGCGATCAATACCCGCACTACAACGCCGTAACGCGCATCTGGCACTCCATCACCACCATGGCCGCGCCGCTGGGCACGCACATGGAGGTGCTGGTATCGAGCACGAGCGCGCGACCGCCGGCGAACACGCGGGTGCTGCCCTGCAGCCATTGACCGCCGGTGCAGCGCAGCGCAACGGCCGGTGATGGCAGGTTGCAGTGGGCGATGGTGTAAGGCGCGGCGACCGTCACCACCGGCCGGCCCGACACGGTCACGCGCGAGTACGGCGCCGTCGGCGTCGCCGGACCGCCGTGCGCGCAGGCGACGCTCGCGCCCAGATGCAGGATCGCTCCGCCCATGGCTAGACCACCGTCAGTGCGCCGTCGTTGATGGTCACCATCGAACCGGCCAGGACGATGCTCGCACCGCGGCCGTTGCTGATGGTGATGCCGGCTTCGTTGACCGCGATCGTCGCGCCGGACTGCGCACGCAACAGCACGCCGCCGTCGGGTCCGGGCAGGTCCGATACCAGCACGGAGTTCTGCCCGGGGGTCTGCAGCAGCAACGCCGCCGCCACCGCCTGCCCGGCCTGGGCCATTGCCGGCAACTCGCCGGCGTCGACCCAGTAGCCGCCCACCCAGATCGGCAGTTCGGCATCGCCCTGCTCGAATTCGACCCACACCGGCGCACCTATCGCCGGCAGCAGGAACAGGCCGCTCTGGTGGCCGGCCACCGGCACGCACGGCATCGCCCAGCGCGAATCGCCGGCGCCGAAGACCTTGGGGACCTGCACCAGCACGCGCCCGAGCTGCAGCGGGTCGATGTTGTCCATGGCCACGCCGCGATGCTTGCCGTAGTGGCGCACGGGTGCGGCTTTGCTCTGGTGCGGCATGCGACTGGGTTCCTGGAGCGCTGTTTCGTGAACGCCCGGCTCCCCCCGTGACTTCCAACGTGAATGGACCCGAGGGGAGGCCAAGCCGCGGCCACCGGCACGGGTGCCCCGCCGAAAGCGGCTACCCTGTCGCGATGAAAATCGCATTGCGCACCGTCTTTCTGCTCGCCGTTACGCTGCTCGCCGCCTGCGCCGACCCCGGCCCGCCGCCTGGCGGCACCATTGCCCGTTTCGAGACGATCGACCAGAAGGTCGGCACCGGCGCCGTGGCCAGATCTGGCCAGGACGTGGTCGTGCACTACACCGGCTGGAACTATGAGCAGAAGGCGGCCGACGGCCGCGGTTCGAAGTTCGACAGTTCGCGCGACCGCAACGAGCCCTTTACCTTCCTGCTCGGCGCCGGTCGCGTCATCCGCGGCTGGGACGAAGGCGTGGCCGGCATGCGCGTCGGCGGACGCCGGGTACTGCGGATCCCGCCGACCTACGGTTACGGCGCAGCCGGCGCAGGCGGTGTCATTCCGCCCAACGGCTCGCTGGTGTTCGAGGTCGAGCTGCTCGACGTGCGCGAACACCGCAGCCGCTGATGCTCGCTAGGCGGCGAGCGCCTCGCGCGCGTCCGCTGCGATCGCGAACGAGCGCAACCGCGCGGCGTGATCGAACACATTGGCGGTGATCATCAGTTCGTCCGGACGATGGCGTTCGATGAACGCCGCGATGCCTTCGCGCACCGTGTTGGGGTCGCCGACCACGGCGCATGCCAGCGCCTGCTGGACGCCGCTCTTTTCCAGCGGCGTCCAGTACGACTCGATGTCGTCGATGGGCGGCGGGATCAACCCGGGGTGACCGCGGCGCAGGTTCACGAATGCCTGCTGCTGCGTGGTGAACAGCCGCCGGGCCTGCGCATCGGTTTCCGCGCCGACCACGTTCAGCGCCAGCATCGCGTACGGCTGCTGCAGGCGCTTGGACGGCTTGAACTCGCGCCGATACGCGGCCAGTGCCATGTACATTGCATCGGGTGCGAAATGCGAAGCGAACGCGAACGGCAGGCCCAGCTGCGCGGACAGCCGAGCCGAGAACATGCTCGAGCCGAGCAGCCAGACCGGCACGTCGAGGCCGGCACCGGGCACCGCACGAACCGCTTGGCCGGGCTGCACCGGTTCGAAGTAATGCAGCAGCTCGACCACGTCCTGGGCGAACATGTCGGCCCCCTCGAAATAGCGACGCAGCGCGTGGGCGGTGGCGTGGTCGGTTCCCGGCGCGCGGCCCAGGCCCAGGTCGATGCGTCCGGGATACAGCGCCGCAAGCGTGCCGAACTGCTCGGCCACCTGCAGCGGGGCGTGGTTGGGCAGCATGATGCCGCCTGCGCCGACGCGGATCGTCTGCGTGCCGCAGGCAACGTGGCCGATCAGCACCGCGGTCGCGGCGCTGGCGATGCCGGGCATGTTGTGGTGTTCGGCCAGCCAGTAGCGCTGGTAACCCAGGCCTTCGGCATGGCGCGCGAGGTCAAGGGTGTTGGCGAATGCCTGGGAGGCATCGCTGCCTTCGGTGATCGGGGCCAGGTCGAGGACGGAAAACGGAATCATGGGGGCACTCCTTGGCATGATCGACGATCTGGGGGCGACTGGCCGTCGTCACCAGAGCGTCAGCGTTCCAACCGTGCAAGCGCAGCGTTGCATCGCCACGGGCCGGCCGGATCACCACAAGTCGAACACGACGCCCTCGCGTTCGTTGTCCCAGATGGTGCTGAATACCCACCAGCGACCGTGCTCGTGGCACAACTGGATGCTGTTCGCGCCGCGCTTGAGCAGCACCGGTGAATCCGGGGCGGGACGCGCCTCGTAGCGGCTCCAGACATGTGCGACCTGGCCGAAGCGCTGCACGCGCTGGTCGATCTCGACCTCATGGAAGTCGTTGGCGGCGAAGAACGGCGTGACGTCGGCGATGTAGCTGTCGGCGTCGAACACCAGCGAGCGGGTGCCGCCGTCGGCATCCACCACCGTGCGCAGGCTGCGCGCCTGCGGATGCTGCAGGTAGCGGAACCGCGCCCAGTCGCGCGACGCGCCGGCCGGGCCGGAGATCGACTCGTAGATCGCCCGAACCAGGCGCGCAATGTCCTGGGTGTCCTGCCACCAGCGCTTGTCGTCGTCGTTCATCGAAGTAGCCTCGTGCGTGCGCCGTGAGGCGCTTGTGATCCGGCCAAGGCCGGGGGCGGCAAGACCTGCGGGTCAGCCGCCGGCGTCGTCCGCCACAGGCGCCAGGCGCAGGTCGTGGAAGTCGAAGCTGAAGTCGGTCAGCGGCGAGATCGTCTCCATCCGCGCCTCGCGGATGCCGCCATCGGCGTCCAGGGCGAAGGTGACGAAGGCGTCGGCATTGAGCCAGCGTTCGTTCCAGCGGACGACGAAGGTGTCGTGCTGCCACGGCGTGAGCTCGCCCACCAGCTGCGGCGTGTGGCTGAAGCGCACGAGCAGCTTGCCGTCGCGCTGTTCCACGACCACATCGCCGTACCACGGGTCGCGATACGTACCGGCATAGCGGGCCAGCGGCAGCGACGGCGGCGCATCGGCCTGGCGGGCCTTGAGATGCTTGCGCCAGTCTTCGTCGGCCTTGCCCTGCGACTTGGCCAGGGCGGCGGCGTAGGCCGCGGTCCAGTCGGTCCTGGGCGCATCGAGGTAGGCATCGAGCACGCGCAGGGTCACCGCGTTGAACGCACCGCCGACCTCGGCGTTGGTCAGCACGATGACGCCGAGCTTGCGCTGCGGCACCAGCGTCAGGCGCGAGACCATCCCCGGCCAGCCGCCGGTGTGCCACACCAGTTTGTTTCCGCGGTAGTCGGACAACTGCCAGCCTTCGCCGTAGCCGAGGAAGTTGGGCCTGGCCGCGTCCAGTTCCGGCACCGTCGGCTTGGCGATCGGCATCGGCGTGAGCACCGACCACATGCCCTGCTGGCGCTCCTCGCTGAACAAGCGGTGCTCGGTGCCGTGCGCATCGCGGTAGGTGCCACCGGCCAGCTGCATGCGCATCCAGCGACTCATGTCGTGCACGCTGGAATAGATGCCGCCGGCGCCGGAGACATTGCCCCACGACATCCTCGGCGCAGGCTGCAGGTCCTTGAAGTCGGCCTTGGCGTAACCGGTGGCGACGTTGTCGCGCGGACGCAACGCATCGCTGTTGAAGCGGGTGTCGCGCATGCCCAGCGGCGCGAAGATGCGCTGCTGCAGGAACTGCGCGTAGGACTGGCCACTGGCCTGCTCGATCACCAGCTGCGCGACGCCGTAGAGGATGTTGTCGTAGGCGTACTGGCCACGGAAGCTGCCGGTCAGCGGCACGTCCTTGAGCCGGCGCGCAACGTCCTGCGTGCTGTAGTCGGTGCCGGGCCAGTAGAGAAGATCACCGGCACCCAGGCCCAGGCCGCTGCGGTGTGCGAGCAGGTCGCGCACGCGCATTTCGCGGGTGACATAAGGGTCGGACATACGGAACCACGGCAGGTGGTCGGTGACGCGATCATCGAGGCTGAGCTTGCCCTCGTCGGACAGGATCGACAGCGCCGCGGCGGTAAAGGCCTTGGTGTTGGAGGCGATGGCGAACAGGGTGTTGGCGTCGACCGGTTTGCTCTTGCCGTCCTTGCCCAGTTCGCGCGCACCGAAGCCGCGTTCGAACACGACCTCGCCGTCCTTGACGATGGCGACGGCAATGCCAGGGACGTCGAACTGCTTGCGGACACCGTCTACGTAGGCATCGAAGTCCTGCAGCTGCGATGGCAATGGCGCGGCTGGCGGGTTTGCCTGCGCCCGGTCAGTCTGTGCAAGCGCGGCGCCCTGCAACAACAGCGCCAGGCCAAGTACGGCGCCCTGCGCCGGAATGAATCGCGATGACATGCGGTGCGTTGCTCCCCGGGGTTGCGGCCACCTTAGCCAAACTGCGCGGTGAGGGCGAGGCCAACGAGGCATAATTCCCCTCCCCCGCACTGCACCGGCCGATGCCCTCCCCGACCCTTCCCACTGCACGCATGGCCATCGTCGGCGGCGGCCCTGCCGGCCTGATGGCGGCGCAAGTGGCGCGTGCGGCCGGGCTGCAGGTGGACCTGTTCGAGGCCAAGGGCTCGGTCGGCCGCAAGTTCCTGATCGCCGGCAAGGGTGGGCTCAACCTCACCCATGGCGAGCCGCGTCCTGCGTTCGATGAACGCTACGGCGCGCGTCACCGCGAAATCGCGGCCTGGCTCGATGACTTCGATGCCGACGCACTGCGCGAATGGGCCCGGAGCGGATTCGGCATCGAGACCTATGTGGGCACTTCCGGCCGCGTCTTCCCGACAGACCGCAAAGCGGCGCCGCTGCTGCGTGGCTGGGTCCGGCGCCTGCGCGAGGATGGCGTCAGCTTCCACGTGCAGCATCGCTGGCTCGGCTGGAACGGCGATGGTGCCCTGCGCTTCTACACGCCCGATGGCGAGGTTTCGTTCCGTGGCGACGCCACGGTGCTTGCCATGGGCGGTGGCAGCTGGCCTGAACTTGGCTCGGACGGCGCCTGGGAAGACGTGCTGCGCGCACGCGGCGTCGATGTCGCCCCGCTGCAACCGTCCAATTGCGGCTTCGACATCGGCTGGAGCGAGCACTTCGCCAGTCGCCACGCGGGCGCGCCACTCAAGCCAGTCGTTGCGCACTGGCGGGACGCGTCCGGCCGGCAGCACGAATTGCAGGGCGAGTGCGTCGTCACCGCGACCGGCATCGAAGGCAGCCTGATCTATGCACTCTCGGCGACACTGCGCGACGCCATTGCCGCCCACGGCGAAACCCGCATCGAACTCGACCTGGCGCCGGGCCGCGACCTGCAGCGCCTGCAACGCGACCTTGCACGTCCCCGTGGCGGGCGCAGCCTGAGCGAGCACCTGCGGCGGCATGCCGGCATTGCCGGCGTGAAGTCAGGATTGCTGCACGAAGTGCTGGGCAAGGAGGGCGTGCATGACGACGCGGTGCTGGCGCGCACGATTAAGCGACTGCCACTGCGCCTGCTGCGACCCCGTCCGATCGGCGAAGCGATCAGCAGTGCCGGCGGCGTGCGCCTGGAAGCGCTGGATGACGCGTTGATGCTGCAGTCGATGCCCGGTGTGTTCTGCGCCGGCGAGATGCTCGACTGGGAAGCGCCGACCGGTGGCTATCTGCTGACTGCGTGTTTCGCCAGCGGCCTGCGGGCGGCGCGTGGCGCGGTTGCGTGGCTGCGGCAACCGCCGCGGTAGGAGCGATGCGGGCGCGCGATCATTTCTTTTCCGGCGCGGCCTCGGCCGCGGCCAGGTACATCGTGCTGGCGCACAGTTCGATGCCCTTGGCGGTGGCTGCCGGCATGTCGGTGCCCTTGAGGCCGATCACCTTGACCACCTCGCCGCTGGCCTCCGTCACTTTTGCCAGCGCGATGTAGCCGGTATGGCTGCCGCCGCACATCGCATTGGACGGCATGTCCTTCGGCGGGGTTTGCTCGAGCACGTGGCGCAGCTCGATCTCCTGCCCGGCCGGCACCATCATCGCCTGCGCGTAGGTATTGCCCGCCGAATACTGGTCGCCGCCATTGACGAGCGCGACGCGTTCGGTGGTGAAGCTGGCGCCGTTGTCGCCACGCATCACGTTGTCTTCGATGCTGAGCTTGCCGGTAGCCGCCGCCGCCACCGGATTGCCGGGCTCGAATTCGCCCAGGGCAACGGGCTTGATCATCGGCGGCGCGGCGCGCTCGACCGGTTCGGCGTTGACGTCCGGCTGCGGATTCGCGGCCGGTGCCGGTGCGGTGATTTCGTCTGGCGGTGCGCTGTTGACCGGCGCTTGCTGCTCACAGGCAGCCAGCAGCAGCGTCGCCGCTGCGACCATGGGAAGGTACTTGATCGCCATTCTCACCGGTCGTGCAGATGCCATCTGTGTCCTCGCTTGTCGTGGCTCGCGCCGCGGCGGCGTCGCCAGCATCCGGCGGGCCGCGTCGCATCGGCTGCTGTCAGGCAGCGTCATCAGCCAGTTTCGTCATTCAGGGGTTGCAGTTCGGGGTCGAGCGCCACGCGCTCGTCGAACACGAAGCAGCGACCGTCGTAGTGACTTCCGCCGACCCGTTCAAAGTAACCCAGAATGCCGCCATCGAGTTGCAGCACGTTGCTCATTCCGTCAGCCTGCATCCACAACGCAGCCTTTTCGCAGCGGATGCCACCGGTGCAGAAGCTGACCACCGTCGCGTCCTGCAGTGCATCGCGGTGCGGTTGCAACGCCTGCGGCAGATCGGTGAAGTTGTCGATCGGCAGCGTCAACGCATCGCTGAAGGTGCCGTAGCCGAACTCCTCGCGGTTACGCGTGTCGAGCATGACAACGCGCTTGCCGTTGTCGTCGTGGCCCTGGTCGAGCCAGCGCGCCAGCGTCTGCGGCGTGACTGACGGCGCGCGACCCGCCAGCGGCGAGGCGTTGTCGCGACGGAAGCTGATGATCTCCGGCTTGACCTTGACCTTCAGCCGCGCGAACGGCTGCCGCCGGCTGTGGCTGAACTTGACCACGAGGTCGCCGAAGCCTTCCTGCACGCGCAGCTGGTCGAGGAAGCCATGGATGGCCTCGGCGGCACCGGCCAGAAACAGGTTGAGCCCCTCGCCCGCGACCAGCATCGTGCCGCGCAGCCCTGCGGTCTCGGCGCGCGACTGCAGTTGCGCGGCGAGGTCCTCGGGTTGCTGGATCGGGGTGAAATGGTAGGCGGCGATATTGAGCAGCATGGTGCGCATTGTAATCGCCGCCGGGCGGGCCCCGGGCGGGCCAGCCAAGTCATTGATTACTCTGGATTCATCGGCGGCCCGGAGCGCAGCCAGCCGGCCGTCAGGACGAACTCGACGATCAGCGCGCCAACCAGGAGCGGCAGCAACGCCACCGCCCTGCCCGCTCCCCCGGTTCGACGGCAACAGGCAGATCGACGCCGGACATCACGCCCCTGCGATCAGCGAACGCCCATGAAGTCCAGCTTGCCCACGGCGACGCCGTTGTGGCGAAGCAGTGCGTAAGCGGTGGTCACGTGGAAGAAGAACTGCGGCAGGCCGTAGTGCAGCAGGTAGGCGCTGCCGGTGAAGCGGCGCTCCTTCGGGGTGCCCGGGCGCAGCACGATCTCGCGTTCCTGGCTGCCATCGAACAGCAGCGGATCGAGACCGTCGATGAAGGCCAGCGTGCGCGCGATGCGCGCGTGCAGCTGGGCGAAATCCTGCTCGGTGTCGTCGTAGGCCGGGACCTCGACATCGGCCAGGCGTGCCGGGACGCTCTTGGCGAAGTCGCAGGCGATCTGCACCTGGCGCACCAGCGGGAACATGTCCGGGTACAGCCGCGCCTGCAGCAGCACGTCGCCTTCGATCTTCTTCTCGCCGGCGTAGGCCTCGGCCTTTTCGAGCAGGCCGGCCATGGCGCCGAGCATCTGCCTGAACACAGGAACCGACGCGTCGTACATCGAAACGGACATGCATTACCTCGAATCTTGGTTGACGTGACGCGCATGGTACATGGCCCGGGTGTCCGCTCGCCCCTCGCCGCACAGCTCCATCGCAAGGGCGCGAGGCCAGCAGTCGCAACGACGCGCATTTCACGATGCCTTCACCGCGATTTGGCCGTCATATGCCGTCGAGGCTCTGGGCCGGGCGGCGATTCTAAAGGGGGATAGACGTTGCCCGCGCAACACCATCGCTCAGCATCAGACCGGACGTCCTGCGTCGCGCACGGACACTGGCCCATCCGTGGTGGAAGACAGGGACCACCGCACCATGCTCGCAGGGATCCGCAGCAGCACCGCTACTCCATCCACTCCGACCCGGCGCCGCCCGCGACAAGGCACCGTCCACCTGCTGGCCTCCTGTTGACCGCCCCGGTTCAGCTGCACGCGGAGGAAGGCGGCTCCGGCCACTACCAGCCTGGCTCCATGGCCTCGTTCATGGACAGCGTCGCGCCCAAACCAACGTTGCTGCTTCACTGGAACCAGCTACTGGCCGACTTGAAATGGATCCATGAGTTCAATGCCGAACAGCGTCCTGAGGGCGACACGGTGTTTTTCAAACTTATGTACAAGTTCAACCTCTGAGATCGCACACCGGCATCGGGTGCCGGCACCAACACCGGAGCATCCCGTGATTCGCATCCTCTCCCTGTGCATCGCCCTGACGCTCGCCGCCGCCGCCCAGGGTTGCAGCAAGCAACCCGCAGCGCCCGAGGCGACGTCGCCGGTCGCAACGCCGGCTCCGGCTGCTGCACCCACCGTGACCGACAACGAGTTTCCCAAGGATGTCTATTGGGGCGATCAGCACGTTCACACCGGCTGGTCTGCCGATGCCGGGCTGGCAGGCGCAACGCTGGGACCGGAGGACGCGGTGCGCTTCGCCCGCGGCGAGAAAGTCAGATCGTCGACCGGCCAGGACGCGCAGCTGCAACGCCCGTTCGACTGGATCGCCGTCACCGACCACAGCGACGGCATGGGCACCATCAACGAGCTGCAGGCAGGCAACCCCGAGTTCCTGAAGGACCCGACCGCCAAACGCTGGTACGACATGATGGAAAAGGGTGGCGAGGACAGTCTGACGGCCAAGAAAGAGGCCGTCGCCGCGCAGGCGACCAAATCGCTGCCGAAAGTATTCATGGATCCGAAGTGGATGGTGTCGGCATGGCAGAAGAACGTCGACATCATGGAGAAGTACAACGAACCCGGTAAGTTCACCGCGTTCATCGCGTACGAGTGGACTTCCAACGGCGAGGATGGGCAAAACCTCCATCGCAACGTGATATTCCGCGACAACGCCGACAAGACCCGCGCCACGCCGCCATTGACCACGTTCCAGTCGATGGTGCCCGGTCGCGCCGGTACCGATCCGGAGAGCCTGTGGAAATGGTTGGTCGACTGGGAAGCAAAGACGGGTGGACGGGCATTGGCGATCCCGCACAACGCCAACATGTCCAACGGCTGGATGTTCCGCGAAGCGCGCTACGACGGCACGCCGCTCACGAAGGAGTGGGCCGAATCGCGTGCACGCTGGGAACCGCTGGTCGAGGTCTATCAATACAAGGGACTGGGTGAAGCCCACCCTGCCCTGTCGCCGACCGACGAGTTCGTGCGCGAGGGCATCTGGGACACCGCCGACCTCAATGGCAACGCCAAGAAGCCAGGCGACATCAAGGCCGAGTACGCGCGGGAGGCACTCAAGACCGGCCTGCGCTTGGAGGACAAACTGGGGACGAATCCGTTCAAGTTCGGCATGGTGTCAGGCACTGACACCCACAATGGTTTGTCCACCGGTGCCGAGGAAGGCAACTACTACGGAAAATTCGCCGTCAGTGAACCGTCACCGGGCCGCTGGAACCAGGTCTACAAGAACGAGCAGGCCGGCATTCGCAAAGACTGGACGCTGATGGCCGCAGGCCTCACCGGCGTGTGGGCGACATCCAACACCCGCGCGGCCCTATGGGATGCGATGAAGCGCAAGGAGGCCTATGCCTCGACCGGCCCGCGCATCAAGCTGCGCTTCTTCGCCGGTTACGACTTCAGCGATGTCGACACCCGGGGCGACCTGGCCGCGGCCGGCTATGGCAAGGGCGTGCCGATGGGCGGCGATCTCAAGGCCGCCGCTACTGGCCAGGTGCCGACGTTCCTGTTCGCCGCACTCAAGGATCCGATCGGCGCCAATCTCGACCGCTTGCAGGTGGTCAAGGGTTGGGTGGATGCCAAGGGCGAGGCGCACGAGAAGATCTTCGATGTCAGCTGGTCGGACAACCGCAAGCCCGATGCCAGCGGCAAGCTGCCACCGGTGGGCGACACGGTCGACCTGAAGACCGGCAAGTACACCAATACCATCGGCGCCAGCGAGTTCATCGGCGTGTTCAAGGACCCGCAGTTCGATCCGGCGCAGAAAGCGTTCTATTACGCCCGCGTGATCGAGATTCCGACCCCGCGCTGGACGCTGTTTGATTCGATCCGCTTCAACGTGAAGATGGACAAGGACGTGCCGATGACGATCCAGGAGCGCGCGGTCAGTTCGCCGATCTGGTACACACCCGCCGGCAATGCGGTCGCGAGTACGCAATGAGACTGCAACGACTCCTTCGTGAACCCCTGCTGCATTTCCTGGTCCTCGGCGCGCTGCTGTTCGGGTTGTACGGCTGGCTCAACCGCGATGCGCTGCGCTCGCCCGCAGAGGTGGTGGTCGACCGCGCCCAGGTGCAGGCACTGGCCACCCAGTTCCAGCGCGTCTGGCAGCGCCAGCCGACCGCCGACGAACTGCGCGGGCTGGTCGACCACTGGGTACGCGAGGAAATCATCTTCCGGGAAGGTGTTGCCGGCGGCATGGAGCGCGACGACGAAGTGGTGCGCCGCCGCGTGATCCAGAAGATGTCGTTCATGACCGACGGCATGGCCGCCGACGTGCCCAGTGACGCCGACCTGCAGGCGTGGCTGCGCCTGCACGGCGACCGTTATCGACTGCCTTCGCGCTACACCCTGCAACAGGCGTACTTCGACCCGGCCCGCCACGGCAGTCGGCTCGATGCCGACATCGAAGCGGCAACGCTGGCGCTGCGGCGCAACCCGCAGGCCAGGGTCGGCGACCCCACCCTGCTGCCGACGGCACTGGCAGATGCCTCCAGCGACGACCTCGCGCGGACGTTCGGCGAGCGCTTCGCCGCGGAGGTGGCGGACATGCCGGACGGCAGCTGGGCCGGGCCGATCGTGTCCGGCTTCGGCCTGCACCTGGTCCGCATCGATTCGCGCACGCCCGGCCGCCTGCCGCAACTTGCACAGGTGCGTGCCGCGGTCGAACGCGACCTGCTCAGCGAGCGTTCGCGTGAAGCAGCCGATGCGTTCTACCAGGGGCTGCGCAAGCGCTACACGGTGAAGATGGAGGTCGAACTGGACACGTTCGACGGCGCAGCGTCCAATCCGCGCGGCGGCAAGGCCGCCACTGCGACGCGTACACAGTGAATTCGCCGCGGACGACTCCGGGTTTCCTGCGGCTGTGCCTGGCGCTGCTGCTGTGTGCGCTGTCCGGCCTGGCGCTGGCCGACGTGTTCCGCCCGGCCTACCTGGAACTGCGCCAGACCGGCGACGATCGTTACGAGGTGCTGTGGAAAGTTCCGGCGCAGGACGAGAACTCGCGTCTGTCGTTGTCTGTGGCGTTTCCGGAGGGCACCCGCGAGCTCGGCCCGCGACGCAGCGCGTTTGCCGGCGATGCCATCGTCGAGCGCTGGCAGATCCAGCGGCCCGGCGGGCTGGTCGGTCAGACGCTGCACGTGCAGGGCAAAGCGGTCGGCGGCAGCGACGTGATCGCCCGCGTCGAGCGCAGCGATGGCACCAGCCAGGTCGAACGCCTGTCGCTGGCGAGTCCGGAGTTCACCGTGACCGCTGCGAAGGGGACCGGCGAGATCGCCTGGTCCTATCTGATCCTCGGCATCGAACACATCCTGGGCGGCATCGATCACCTGCTGTTCGTGCTGGCACTGCTGCTGATCGTGCGTGGCGGCAAGCGCATCGTCGCGACGGTCACGGCGTTCACCGTTGCCCACAGCATCACGCTTGTCGCCGCGACGATGGGCTGGGTGCACGTTCCGGGGCCGCCGGTGGAGGCGATCATCGCGTTGAGCATCGTCTTCGTTGCCGCTGAAGTGGTTCACGGCCTGCGCGGCAAACCCGGGCTGACGGCTCGCGCTCCGTGGGTGGTGGCCTTCAGCTTCGGCCTGCTGCACGGCTTCGGCTTTGCCGGTGCGCTGGCCGAAGTGGGACTGCCGCAGAAGGCGATCCCGGTGGCGCTGCTGATGTTCAACGTCGGGGTCGAGATCGGCCAGCTGCTGTTCGTCGCCGCGGTGCTGCTGCTGATCGCGCTGGCACGGCGGATGTCATTGCGGATGCCGCGCTGGGTTGAGTTCGCCATCCCCTACGCGATCGGCACGGTGGCGATGTTCTGGGTGATCGAACGGGTCGCCTCGTTCTGGGCGTGATTGCGAAGGCAACGCCCCGGCTGAAGGCCGGGGCATTGCCGGCGTTCACCAGCCGATACCCAGGCCGACGCCCGCCGACTGCTCGCTGCCGCTGAAGGCCGCGCCCACCGACAGCGACACGTTGCGCTTGATCAGGCGCTGGTAACCCACCGCCATCGCTTCCTCGCCTTCCGCATAGCCGGCACCGACCGACACGCGATTGTCGGTCTGGATATTGGCCGCGCTGCTGGCCATGTGCACCATCGCCGCGGTCATCGCGCCCTGGCGGTTGATGCGCTTGTCGGTGTGGCGGAACTCGTCCTCGACATCACCGCGCAGGTCTTCGATCGCCTCCATCGGGATGGTGACGATCTGGTTGATCTGCTGGTCGGTGTAGGCGTTGGCTTGGTTCAGCGTCACCGAAGCGGTGTTCTGCATCTGCTGCACATTGACCGCATCGGTTGCGGCAGTTCCGTCTGCCACGTTGACGACCTGGCGGGTATTGCCGGTGGAACCGACCGACACCGTGTTGGCACGGTCCGCCACCGAGTTGGCGCCAAGGGCAACGCTGTTGGCCGCAGTGGCACTCGCGCCGCCGCCGGCCGCGACGGTATTGGCGCCGGTGGCCGAGGAAGTGCTGGCGCCGCCATTGGCAGTGAAGCGCGGATCGCCACCCGTACCGCCACCGCCATGGACCTCGATGCTGGTCACGCGGCCGTCCAGGTTGGCCAGCGCATTGCCGACATCGTTGAACACGTTGCCGCCGATGGTGTAGCTCGGCGCCGTGATCGTGCCGTTCGGACCCACCGCCGCGCCGCCACCGAAGATCGAGACGATCCCCTGGCTCATCGTCGCCAGCTGGCCGACGTTGACCGCATCGGTAACCGCACTGCCGGCGGCGACGTTGGTGACCTTGCGTTCCGCACCCACGCTGCCAACCGACACCTCGCCGGACGAGTTTTGCGCGGCGGCGACCGCGTAGCCGGTATAGCCGCTCTGCGCGCCCACCGTGGTCTGCGAGGCCGAGCCCAGCGCCACGCTCAGCGCATGGTTCGCCGTCGCCCCGGCGCCAAGTGCCACGCCCTGCTCTGCGTTGGCCTGCGCCTGGCTGCCCATGGCAATACCGGAAGCAAGCAGCACCTGGGTATTTCGGCCAATGGCTATCGCGCCTGGCGCGGCGCTGTCGATCACCGCGCCGTTGCCGATGCCAACGCCATTGTCGGCATTGACCACGGTCGCTGGACCGACAGCGATGGCGTCCGTTCCGATGGCCAGCGAGTCAGGCGCCACCGAGTTGGCATGGAAGTATTTCGACGGCGACGCCGCGATCGATCCAATCGCGCCCTGCAACTGCCGGATTGTCACCGCGTCCTGTGCCTGCGTGCCGTCGGCGACATTGATGATCTGCCGATACGACGACCCCGCGCCAACTGAAACCGCTCCAAGCAGCGTCGCGTTGCTGGTGTCGAACGGAATGCCGCCCGAACCCACCGGAATCGTGCCGGTTGTAGGTGCCAGCGCGCGATCCGACACGGACCCCGAGCCCAGCGCCACCGCTCCGACCACCGACGAGAGCGCCGTGTCGCCGAACGCCAGCGCCCCGGCCTGCTGCGCCTGCGAATGGAAGCCCACCGCCACTGCCCCTTGCCCCAGGGCAATGTTGGTATTGCCGGCCGCCACCGCGCCATTGCCGGTCGCCGTGTTGTCCAGGCCCTGGGCGATCGCGCCATCTCCGCTGGCGGTATTGGGATCACCGATGGCCACCGCGCCATTGCCGCTGGCCGTATTGCCATCGCCAATCGACACCGAGCGGCCACCGTTGGCCGTCGCGCTGCGACCGATCGCGATTGCGCCCTCCGTCGCGGCATTCGCGCCGAATCCGGCGGCCAGCGATCCGGCACCACCGGCCACGGCCGAGGCACCGATCGCCACCGCACGCGTGCCGACCGCCGCACTGGCATCGTCGGTACCGTCATTAAGACCATCGGCCCGGAAGTAGCGTGTGTCGGCGGTGGCACTGCTGAGCTGGCTGAAGTTGACCGCGTCGGTTGGCGCCGTACCTGCGGCGACGTTGACGATGCGCCGCTGCGTTGTGGCATTGCCCACCGACACCGTGTTCGCCTCCTGGGCATCGGAGTCCGCGCCCAATGCGACCGAACTGGTCGCCGCTGCGCGCACCCGCGAATTGAAGCCCAATGCCGTGCCCAAAGTAGCGCCCGCTTCGACGTTGCTGATAGCACCCAGCGCCACCGCGCCCTGCGCATCGGCAAGCGTCTGCCGACCGACTGCGACGCTGTTCTCTCCGTTGGCCAGCGCAATCACGCCAAACGCAGACGACGCGACTCCGGACGCGGAGCTGCCCGCACCCACGGCCGTTGCCGCCTGGTTGCTTGCGCTTGCCTGCACACCGATCGCGGTGGCTTGCACGGCGGTCGCATCCGCGCTCGCGCCCATTGCAGTGCTGGAGTCGCCGCTGGCCACGGCGGACTTGCCCGAAGCCACACTGTCGATCCCGCTGGCGACCGCATCGTCGCTGCCATCACCCAGTCCTTCGGCCTTGAAGTAGGCCGTGCCGACGGCGACGGCCGCGGTGAGCTGGCTCACGTTGACTGCATCGGTCGCCGCGGTGCCCGCGGCCACATTGATGATCTGCCGTTCGCTACCCGCCGCACCGACAGACAACGCGCTGCCGCGATCGGCGATCGAACCGGTGCCAAGCGCGACGCTGTCGTTGCCGATCGCCTGCGACAGGCGCCCCAATGCCATCGAGCCGGCTCCGCCGGCGATGGAGTCGCCACCCACGGCAATCGACAGGTCGCCACTGGCGGTGCTGTCGACGCCGACGGCGACGGCACGGATACCGCTGGCCTCCGCCATCACACCGGCCGCCATCGAACCCACACCGCTGGCCACCGCGTCGTCGCCAAGGATCGAGCTCTGCGCCTTGAAGTGGCGGTTGCCGGCCACGGCGGTGGTGAGCTGGCTGACATTCACCGCGTCAGTTGGCGCCGTGCCGACGGCGACGTTGACGATCCTGCGCTCGCCGCCCACGGTGCCGATCGAGACGGTATTGGCCTGGTCGGCGACCGAGCCGTTGCCCAGTGCGATCGCGTTCACCGCTGTCACGCTTGAGCCAAAACCGAGGGCGGTGCCCTGCGATGCCGTGACATGGCTGGTTGCGCCGTATGCCGACGACTGGATGGCCGCCTCTTCGATGAGCGCATTGCCACCGACGACGGTGCCCTGGTCGGCTTTGGTCCGCGCGTTGTTGCCGATAGCCGTATCGTCCGGGCCGGCCGCGAGACTGGTTCGACCGATTGCGATGCTGCCTGCGCCTGCTGCGATGCTCGCCTGCCCGATGGAGATCGCGCTTTCTGCCTGCGCCCAGGCGTCAGCGCCTACCGCCACCGAGTTGATGCCATCGGCCTGACTGAACTGGCCCAAGGCGGTCGAAGCGGTACCCAGCGCCAGCGCCGAATTGCCCAGTGCGGTTGCGAAGGCCGCGGTGGCTTGCGACTGGTTGCCGATCGCGGTCGTGTTGGCCTGGTTGGCGACCGCGCTCGCGCCGGCCGCAACGGATTGCGTTCCGGTTGCCAGCGCATCGTCGCTGCCATCGTTGAGACCAACGGCCTTGAAGTAGCGCAGACCACTGGTTGTGGTGGTGAGCTGGCTCACGTTCACCGCATCGGTGAGCGCGGTGCCTGCGGCGACATTGATGATCTGCCGCTGGCTCGCCGCGGTGCCGACCGACACCGCGTTGCCGCGATCGGCCAGCGAGCCGGCACCCAATGCGACGCCACCCACGCCGGTGACGCTGGTAGCGAAGCCCAGCGCCGTGCCCTGAGCGGCGGCGACATTGCTGGTTGCGCCGAACGCCGACGACTGCAGGGCGCCGACCGCGATGACGCTGTCCGCGCCGATCGCCGTGCTCTGGTTGGCGAGCACCTGCGAACCGCTGCCGATCGCCGTGTCGTCCGGCCCGGCTGCGCGGCTGGCCGCGCCCAGTGCGGTGCTGCCTGCTCCCACTGCAGCGCTGCCGCGACCGCCAGAGAAGGCATCGACTGCCGATGCCACCGAATCCGCGCCCAGCGCGAGCGCGCCGGTCTGCGACGCGTTGGCCGAACGGCCCAGCGACGTGGCATTGGACGCAGTCGCCTGCGCATTGTTGCCTACCGCCAGGGCTTCGCTCGCGGTTGCATCGGCCGATTGGCCGAGCGAGACACTCAGCGATCCGGTCGCGGTTGCGTTCTGGCCGAGCGCGGTGCTGACGTTGCCCTGTGCCAGCGCCGACGTGCCCAGTGCAACGGAGTTGCTGCCAATCGCGCGTGCACCCTGCCCGATCGCGCTGGCCTGCGGCCCCTGCGCGTTCGATGCGGTACCAAAGGCCACGCTGTTCTGGCCATTGGCGATCGCGTTGGCGCCAACCGCGGTGGCATCGGAGTTGTTGGCACGGCTGTTGTTGCCGATGGCGATGCCGCGGCTCATCGGCGTTCCGCTGGGATCGGTCGCGGCGACGATCGCGTTGGTGCCGAGCGCCAGACCGTCGGCCGAATTGACCTGGCTGGTGTTGCCGATCGCGATTCCGTTGGCGCCCACCGAACTGGACTGGAAGCCGATGCCGATGGTGTTGTCGCCGCTGGCCACGGAGAAGACGCCAATGGCCGCACTCTGGATGCCCGTTGCCGCGGCGCCCGCGCCGAGCGCCATGCTGGCGGTGGTGGTCGCCCTTGCCTGGTAACCCAAGGCCGCGCTGCCCAGCCCCGATGCCTCAGAATCCGTGCCGACCGCCGTGCTGGCGTCGACCAGGCCGCGGCTGCTGGAACCTATCGCTACTGAACCAAATCCATTGGATTGCGCGGCGCTGCCGAGTGCCACGCTGCCGGCGCCCGTGGCCTGCGTGAACTCCCCTGCGTCGACGACGCCGTTGGCGTTGGAATCGTTCCAGCTGCCGATTGCGACGCCGAGCGTGCTGCTGGCATTGCTGCGGTAACCGATCGCCATGGCGCTCGCTCCGCTGGCGACGGAGTTGGGACCGCTGGCAACCGAGCGCGACCCTGTCGCCTGCGCATCGTCGCTACCATCGTTCAGACCTTCGGCCTGGAAGTAGCGCGTGTCGCTGGTGACGGCGCCCAGCTGGCTGACGTTGACGGCGTCGGTCGGCGCGGTGCCCGCGGCGACGTTCACGATCCGCCGTTCGCTACCCGCACTGCCCACTGAAACCGTATTGGCCTGATCGGCGATGGAGTCCGCGCCGAGCGCGACCGCATTGGAGCCGGTATCGGCCACGAAAGCCCCGGTGCCGAGCGCGGTGGCCATGGAGGCGCCGCCCAGGACGCCCGCTCCGTTGCCCACTGCGACACCGCCATTGCCCAGCACGGCCGCGCCGCCGCCGAGTACCGTACTGCCGCTACCGATGGCCTGGGTCCCCAAGCCCAGGGCAACCGCATTGCTGCCGGAGGCGGCGGCTTGGCCACCAATGGCTACTGCGCCGCCGGCGGTGGCCGTGGCACTGGAACCTGCCGCTACCGCTTGCACGCCGGTTGCGGCTGCGTCGTCACTGCCGTCACCAACGCCATCGGCCTGGAAATAGCGGATGCCTTCGGCGGTCTGGATCACCGCATTGAGCTGACCAACATTGACCGCATCCGTCACGGCCGTACCTGCGGCCACATTGATGATCTGCCGCTGCGCCGCAGCCGTGCCGACTGAAACCGCGCTGCCTCGATCGGCCAGCGAGCCGCTGCCAAGCGCGACACCGGAGGCGCCGGTGACGCTGCTGCCAAACCCCAGCGCGGTGCTGTCGGCGACGCCCGCGCTGGCGCGCGTACCGAGCGCCGTTGCATTGGTCGCGGTGGCGCTGGTGAATTCACCGGCATCGACCACGCTGTTGCCATTGGTGTCGAACCAGCCGCCCACTGCCGTGCTCGCCGTCTGTGTGGCGCGCGAGTTGTTTCCCAGCGCGGTGGCACGCAAGCCACTGGCGCCGCTCTGGAAGCCCAACGCAGTCGCGCCAATCGCCGACGAGTTGGCTGCCTGACCCACCGCCGTCGCGTTGGCGGCGAGTGCCTGCGCGCTCTGGCCCAGCGCGGCGGCATCCTGGCTGTTGGCGCTGGCGCCCTGTCCTAGCGCGGTGGCGCGCACACCGGTGGCCGCAGCGTTCTGGCCAACGGCCGTGGTGCTGGCGACGCTGCCCCTCGCGCCCTGGCCCACTGCGCTCGATTGCGGTCCGCTGGCGACGGTGCTCTCACCCAGCGCGGTGCCCTGCACGCCCGTGGCCTGGCTGTTTTGTCCCAGTGCGGACGAATTTTGCGCGGAAGCGATGCTTAGCTGGCCAACCGCCGTGGCTTCCAACCCTGCCGCCTGGCTGCCCTGACCCACTGCGACGGAGAAATTTCCGGTCGACAGTGCAGCCTGCCCCAGCGCGACAGCATTGAGCGCCGCCCGCGCCTGGTTGCCGAACGCGGAACCAGAAGTGTCGCTGACCTGTGCATTCGCGCCGATCGCAGTCGCATTGAGGAAGTTGGCGGTGGTGCGTTCGTTATCGGTGACCAGGTTGTCGTTGTTGATGTCGAAGAATCCGCCCAAAGCCGTCGCTCCGATGGCGTTGGCGCGTGATTGCGCGCCAACCGCGGTCGCGCCCTCGGCATTGGCCAGTACCTGCGTGCCAATTGCGGTGGCTTGCAGGCCCGTTGTCGCTGCACCCGCGCCAAGTGACATAGCCCCTGCAGCGGTGGCGCTGGCCAGGTTTCCCAGCGCTGTCGCGTTGCCGCCTGTGGCCGTGGCGGTGCTGCCGCACGCGAACGATCCCGCGCCCGCGACGGTCTGCCCGGCCGGCCCCGTACACTGCGCTTGTGCGAAGGCAGTAGGCGATGCACCCGCGATCGCCATCGCAGCGACCAGCTGCACGGTGCGTAACGAAGGCCTGCAATACCTGCCCGACGCCGGATTGCTACGAGGGTCCTTGAATCCAAACACGCCACGGATCGTGTTCACGGCGAACTCCTGATGTGCTGCAGATGCAGTCGGAACCATGCGAGCGCCCCCGGAAAGCAGCGACTGCACACGAGACGAAAATGAATGCACTACGGCTGATGCCAGCCGCCCGATGGAGCACCCGGGACGTGCGTGGCACGGGTTCCCTTCATGCGCACCGCACATGAATGCCATGCGAGCGATGCCACGCATCGTCTCTCCTGTTATGCACGGCAAGCGCATGCTTTCCGGAGGCTCACGCCTGCAGCGTGGAATTTCTGTGAAATGCCTTAGTGCATGCGCGCATCGACGCACGGGCATGGAACTTGCGACACGCGCCTGGGCGCATCACGTCCAGGGGAGTTCGCTATGCGCACGCTGCGTGACCCACGCTGTGGCGCATCAAGCACCCTGCAATCAGGTAGCCGGGACCAGCGCTTGTCGGCGCGCGAGCCGCGCGTAGAGCTCTTCCAGCCTGCGCGCCATGCCATCCGAGTTCCACGCGACCGCGTCCTCCGGGCCGGCAGCGGCCAACTGCATCCGCAGCTCGGGCGAACGCAGCAGCCGCGCCACCTTGCGCGAGAAGTCATCGACGTCTTCCTCCGCAATCAGGGCACTGCTGGCATCACGCAGCACGGTGGCCGTGCCCATGACCGCGGTAGACACGATCGGAACCCCCAGCGCCATTGCCTCTATCAGCACCAGCCCCTGGGTTTCGGTGGGCGAGGCGAAGACGAACGCGTCGCCTGCGCGATAGGCGTCGAGCAGGGTCGTGCGCCGGTCGAGGTTGCCGAAGAAGCGCACATGCTCCTGCAACCCCAGTTCCTGAACGAGCCGGCGCAGGCGCGGCTCATCGGGGCCTTCACCGGCGATCAGGAACAGCAGGTCGGGGAAGTCGGAGATCAGGCTGCGCACGACGCGCAGCAGGAACCCGATGTTCTTCTCCAGAGACAGGCGGCTGACCGTCACCAGCGTCGGCCGCTGCGGGTCGATGCCGTGTGCCTGGCGAAAGCGTGCGCCGTCGCCGCCGCTGAACTGGGCCAGGTCGATGCCGGTGGGGATCACCACCGAGGGCGTGGTCACGCCATAACGATCCAGCACATCGACCATCTGCCTGCTCGGCACGATCAGCTCGTCAACGCCATGGCACAGATACCGCGACGCGCGGCGCGCCAGCAGCCGCGTCAGCGCCGACGGCAACCACGGCAGGTAATGGCCCACGTACTCCTCGAAATAGGTGTGGTAGGTCTCCACGGTCGACCAGCCGCCATGGCGCGCCAGGCGCACACCGAGCGAATGCGCCCGGAACGGTGTGTGGATGTGGATCACATCCCACTCGCGATTGCGCAGCGCCGCTTCGGCCCTGGCCAGGTCCGCCGCCCTGATGAGCCGGTCCTCGGGGTCGAAGAAGATCACCCGCGACGGCAGCCGGATCACTTCGAATCCCTCGTTGCCATCGTCTTGCGCCTGTTGGCGGCTGTCGATGCCGTAGTCGGGTGCGACCAGGGTGACCGAGTGGCCCATCCGCGCCAGCCCCTGGGCGAAGGTCCGGATCGAGGTCGAGACGCCATTGATGCGCGGGAAGTACACGTCGGACAACATCAAAATGTTCATGCCGGTCTCGCCTGGGCCCGTGCCCGCGCCATGACGATTCCACAGGCAGAACGTTACCGTTTTGTCACAAAGTCGAAACTACTTGCGTAGCCGGGTCAGGCAAGCGCACCCCGGACACCACCGCCGCGGCTGCCGCCTCATCCCTCGTGAGCCTCGCCCCAGCGTTGCGGCCCGGCGCCGTGCTCGCCCAGCACGTCGCCGGGATTGGCCAGGCGGCAGCGTTCCAGCGACAGGCAGCCGCAGCCGATGCAGTCATCGAGCGTGTCGCGCATCTGGATCAGCTGCTGGATCCGCGCATCCAGCTCTTCGCGCCATGCGGCCGACAGCCGGGTCCAGTCGCGCCGGGTCGGCGTGCGTGCTTCCGGCAGGCTCGCCAGCGCATCGCGGATGCTCGCCAATGGCATGCCCACGCGCTGGGCGGCGCGGATGATGGCGATCCGGCGCAGCATGTCGCGCGAATAGCGTCTCTGGTTGCCGGCGGTGCGCTGGCTGTGGATCAACCCCTTGGCCTCGTAGAAATGCAGGGCCGAGATGCTGGTGCCACTGCGCTGCGCCACTT
This sequence comes from Lysobacter sp., assembly GCA_036524915.1. Classification (GTDB taxonomy): domain Bacteria; phylum Pseudomonadota; class Gammaproteobacteria; order Xanthomonadales; family Xanthomonadaceae; genus Lysobacter_J. Next base: position 23,881 of record DATDBI010000078.1, read on the forward strand.
CGCCGACGGTGAGTTCATCGCGCCCGGACATCGCCCTTGACCTCAAGTTAGGTTGAGGTTCTATCCTGCTCGCCGTGTTCGTTTCCGGTCAAGCCATGGATACCCGCAACGCGCGCGACGGCTATGTCGCACGAACCCTCCCGGCACCCACGATGCAGGCGATCGTGTTCGATGACTACGGCGCGCCGGACGTCCTGCGCATGGCCGAACTCCCCTTGCCGCAGCCTGCGCATGGCGAAGTGCGCGTGCGAGTGCGCGCCGCCGGCGTGCAGCCGGCCGACTGCGCCACCCGCAGCGGCTGGTTCGCCGAGCGCGGCATTGGCCTGGCGCCGTTTCCGCGCCAGCTCGGCAACGAGTTCGCCGGTGTCGTCGAGCAGCTGGGTGAAGGCGTCGACGGCCTTCTCGTCGGCGACGAAGTGCTCGGCTGGACCACGGCCAACGCCTACGCCGAGGCCGTGGTGGTGCCCGTCGACCAGCTGGTCGCCAAGCCCATCATGATGTCGTGGGCGGTCGCCGGCGCGCTGTCGGCGTCGGGCCAGACCGCACACACTGCGGTCCAGGCCCTCGACTTTGCCCGCGGCGACACCGTGCTGGTCCACGGTGCCGCCGGTGGCGTCGGCACCATCGCCGTGCAGTTGGCGCGCCTGCGCGGTGCGCGCGTGATCGGCACCGCCAGCCGCGAGAACCACGACTACCTGCGCTCACTCGGAGCCGAACCGGTGCTGTACGGGCCCGGCCTGGCCGAACGCGTGCACACGCTGGCCCCGGGCGGCGTGCACGCGGCCCTCGACGCCTCCGGTCGTGGCGCACTCGATGCCTCCATCGCGCTCGGCATCGAACCTTCGCGCATCGCCACGCTGGTGGCGTTCGAGGACGTGCAGCGCTTGGGCGTGCGCGGCGTCCGCAGCGATCGCAACCGTGAACGGCTGCAGCAGCTGGTCGAGCTCTACGACGCCGGCGGCCTGCGCGTGCACGTGCGCGATATCTACCCGCTGTCGCACGCCGCGGTCGCGCATCGCGATGTCGAGAATGGCCATGGCCGCGGCAAAGTGGTGCTGATGGTCTACAGCACCTTTGGTCATGCCCTGTGAGTGACGCCTCCGACGGCATGTCGCCGCATCGACGCGACGCCCCCGGCTCCACGACGCTCCCTTCGCCCGACGCGACAGACGCGGGCGGCCTGCTCGACCGCCGCTATCGCAGCGTCACGCTCGGCGCGGTTGCGCTGGTTGCGCTGTATGCGTTCGAGGCACTGGCCGTCGCCACCGCGATGCCGACGGTGGCGCAGGCGCTCGATGGCCTGTCGCTGTATGCGCTTGCCTTCGGCGGCACCCTCGCCGCCTCGGTGGTCGGCATGGTCGTCGCCGGAAGCTGGGGCGACCGGAGCGGGCCGGCGCCGCCACTGCGCCAGGGCATTGCGTGGTTTGCCGTGGGCCTGGTGATTGCCGGCCTGGCGCCGTCGATGTGGATCCTGCTGCTTGGGCGCATCGTGCAGGGCTTTGGCGGCGGAATGATGTCGGTGGCGCTGTACGTCGCGGTCGGACGCGTCTATCCGCCGCAGCTGCATCCACGCATCTTCGGTGCGTTCGCCGCGGCATGGGTGTTGCCGGCCGTAATCGGCCCGGCCATCAGTGGCTTGCTGGTTGAACATCTGGGTTGGCGTTGGGTATTCCTGTCGGTGCCATTCGTCGCGCTGGGCGCCGCATGGTGCGTGCTGCCGGCGCTGCGCGGGCTCGACATGCCGGCGGCCATCGGCCATGACGCCACAGTCGTGCAGCGGCACCGTATCGCCTGGGCCGTCGGCGCCGCTGCGAGCGCGCTGCTGCTGCACTATGCCGGCCAACAGCACCATGCCGGCGCCCTGCCGCTGCTCGCGCTGGCGGTTGTCGGTGTGATCGCGTGCGCCTGGCAGCTGTTGCCGCGCGGCACGCTGCGCGCCGCGCGCGGCCTGCCGACGGTGATCGCGATGCGTGGCATTGCATCGGCCGCGTTCTTTGGCACCGAAGTGTTCGTGCCCCTGCTGCTATCGCGCGAGCGCGGGCTGTCGCCGACCGCGGCCGGCGCGGTGCTCACCGCCGGCGCCATCGGCTGGTCGCTCGGCTCGTGGTGGCGCAGCCGCCCGTGGCAGGCGTTCACGCCGCCGCAGCTGCTGCGCATCGGCATGTGCCTGATCCAGGTCGGTGTCAGCGGCGTGGCGATGTCTGTCGCGCCGTCGGTGCCGGTTGGCGTCGGCGTGGTCGGCTGGATTGCCGCGGGCTTCGGCATGGGTGCGCTGTTCCCGACCCTGTCGGTACTGACGCTGGAACTTTCGCCGCCGACGCAACAGGGCCTCAACGCCTCGGCCCTGCAGCTGTGCGACTCCCTGTTGACCGCCACCGTGCTGGCCGTGGGCGGTTCGATATTCGCCGCACTGCTGGTGCGCGCGCCATCGCTGGCTTACCTGTCAGGGTTCACGATCTCGGCCCTGCTGGCGCTGCTCGGGGCGTTGCTGGCATCACGCATCCGCGCCCCGGCGCACTGAACCGGCGTCAGCGTTTCTCGGTCACTGCGCGACGCAGGTTGCGCCGCGCCTGCGTGTCGTATCGCTCGTGGAAGAAGTCACTGAGGTAGATGCGCTCGCGCGCCAGCAGCGCCTTGAGGAAACGCCGGCGGTTGAGCTTGAACAGCCAGGCCGGGACGTGGCCCCGGTACTCGGCGGTGATGCCGCGGTCGTAGGCATCGAACACCGCCGGCTCGGCACCGAGGATGGCCATGTCGCAGTCGAGGAACAGCGCGGCCTCGTCGTCGACTTCGCCCGGTCGCAAGCTGCCGTGGCGCGCGGTGAGCTCGATCAGCTCCGTAACTCGCTGCGCGTCGATGCCGGCAGTGGGCCACCAGCGGGCGATGTGGGTTACCGCCAGTTCGGCCGAACGCGACTCGTTGTCGCGACTTCCGGCTTCGTAGATCGCATCGTGGTACAGCACCGCCAACGCGACTTCCGACGGCTGCCGCCAGCCCGGTCCTGCGGCAACGTCGTGGTAATGCCGCAGCACTTCCTGCACGTGCTGGAAGTTGTGGTACGCACGTGGCGGCGTCGCGTAGGCCGCTTCGAGCGCGATGCGCTGTTCGTCAGGCAGGTCCAGCGGCAGCGCAACAGTCATGGGCAGGGGTCCGTCTCGATCGCCATGCCGCCATTGTGACTCAGCCGGGGAACAATCCGGCCAATCGCGCCTGCAACTGCGAGGCCTGCGGCACGCGGATGTCGAACGTGCCTTCCAGCACGTCGCGGAGCTCGTCCACGTCGTGCAGGGTGCGGCGCTCGCTGTCGCCGCCGAGGCGATGGAAGCTCAGCTCACGGTCACGCAGCGCATGGCGCCCGCCGTCGACCGGGCGGGCCACGCGCAGGCCGGTGACGAAGTGCGATGTCGGATGGGTTGACAGGAAATAGTTGGAGGCCTCGTAGTCGACCGGATACTGGCGCTGCAGGTCGAACCGGTACAGCGTCGCCCAGCGATCGGGCAACCGGACCTGCATCCACCAGTCGCCATCGCGCTGTAGGAGGCGGAACGGCTCGTGCGGCGTCGGCTGCTCGTCGCCATCGGTCAGCGCAAGGCTCGTGGTGAGCGTGGAACCGCCAAAGCCGACATCGACCAGGCGCGTGCCCTGCTCCATCTCGACCCGCAGCAGCATGTGGCTGCGTGCGGTGATGGCGTCGTCCGGCTGCGTCCACAACACCCGCGCCGCCAGGCCGCTCACATAGAAGCCGACCGTCCGCAGCGCCTGCGCCAGCAGCAGGTTGTGTTCAAAGCAGTAGCCGCCCCGCCCTGCGTCCACCAGCTTGCGTTCGATGGCATCGGGCGCCAGTTGCACCGGCTGGCCCGAGAACGGATCGAGGTTCTCGAAGGCGATGTGGGTGGCGTGGCGGTATGCGATCGCATCGAGCACTTCGATACTCGGCTCCAACGGGCCGTCGTAGCCGATGCGGCGAAGGTAGGCATCGAGGTTCATGCGGCAACTCCAGCAAAGTTGCCAACGATTCTAGGCATGCCGATGCAATCCGGCCGCGACGCGGGCGCAACGCACCATCGTGCCAGCGGCCACCGTGGGCGGGTGCCCGTTACGAGTGCGACTTCACCCATTCGACGTAACGGTCCATCCACTCCTGCAGGAACTTGCGGCTGCCCGCGCCGATCTGGCCGTCGTCGTCGAACAGCCCTTCCTTGGCGTGGATGAACACTTCCGGCTGCCCCATGGTCGGCATGTCGAGATAGGCCAGGGTATTGCGCAGGTGCTGCTGCGCCAGCGCCGAGCCGATCGATCCGATCGAGGCGCCGATGACACCCGCCGGCTTGCCGGCGAAGGCGCTCTGGCCGTAGGGCCGCGAGGCGTGGTCGATCGCATTCTTGAGCACGCCGGGCACCGATCGGTTGTATTCCGGCGTCACGAACATCACGCCGTTGGCACCGGAGATCTCCTGCTTGAGCCGCTTCACCGGTGCTGCCTGGTGGCTGTCGTCGTCCTGGTTGTACAACGGCAGGTCGTCGATTCGGCAGTCGTGGAATTCGAAGTCCGCGGGGCCGAGCTTGAACAGGCCATGGGCGAGCTGGCGGTTGATCGATTCGCGGCGCAGGCTGCCGATCAGCACGGCGATACGGTAATGGCTCATCTCGGCTCCAGCGTTCGTTGTCTGTCGCCTACTCTTGGAGCGGCGGCGTGACCAGCCCGTGATGGATCGCCGCAGTTGCGATGACGCCCGTCAGGCCTTGCGCAGGAACATCGTTTTGAGCACCAGGCCCTTGATCTTGTCGGAGTTGCCCTCGATGTGTTCGGCGTCGTCTTCCACCAGGCGGATGTTCTTGATCACCGTGCCCTGCTTGAGCGGAATCGAGGAACCCTTGACCTTCAGGTCCTTGATGACCACTACGGTGTCGCCGTTGGCCAGCGTGTTGCCGTTGCTGTCGCGCACGACCGTCCCGGCGTCGGCGCTGGCTTCGCCCGAGGCGGCCCACTCGAAGCCGCAGTCGGCGCAGACGAAGTTGCCGCCGTCGACGTAGGTGTTCCCAAGGGTGCATTGCGGACAGGCGGGGGCGTTGGGCATGGGGTGGATCCGGCGTGGGGACGGCTATTTTACGCCAGCGCGCTGCCGCGATTCCTCCTCGCGCTGGCGCATCTCCTCCACATCGCGCTCCAGGAAGTAATTGAGGAAGGTACGGATCACCGCCACCGCCGCCAGCCGCCCTATTCCGTCCCAGTCCGGCGTGGTGGACGACTCCAGGATGTCGGCTGCCAGCTGGAATGTCAGCGCCGCGACCAGCCAGCGCGAGTAGTCCATCCAGATCCGGCGACGCTGGTGGTTGTCCTGGATGCGGCTCGACAGCAGCCGGATTACGCCGACGACGGCCTGAAGCGTTCCCGCAACGATGATCAGCAGCGCAATGAAGTCGATGATCACCACAACCGGCTCGGTGATCCTGACCAGCCATTCCTCCATCGCCGCATCCTCCGGATTGCTTGACTGCCAGGCCGTTGCCGGCCGCGATTACTCGCGCGCCTGCTCGCGCACCACGCAGCGGAAGCCGAGGTGGCAGGTCGAGGTGTCGATCGGTTGCGCCATCCGCGCCGCCGGCCGATAGCGACGGCAATAGTTCGGCGCACACAGGTGCGAGCCGCCCTTCATCACCCGCCTGGGAATCTTCACCTGCGGCTGGCGCGGATCGAAGCTGGCATCGCGATCGCCGCCGCGCGGGTTCTCGAGCGTGCAGCAGGCGTGCTGCTGGATGCGGGTGTGTTCCTGATACCAGTCGGTGGTCCACTCCCAGACATTGCCGGCCATGTCGTGCAGGCCGTAGCCATTGGCCGGGTACGAGCCCACCGGCGCGGTCCACAGGTGCCCGTCCTCCTGCAGGTTCTGCCAGGGGAACTCGCCCTGCCAGGTATTGGCCATGTACTTGCCGTCCGGCGTGAACTCCTCGCCCCAGCTGAATTCGGCGCCGTCGAGGCCACCGCGCGCGGCGAACTCCCACTCCGCCTCTGTCGGCAGCGACTTGCCCGCCCATTGCGCGTAGGCGAGCGCATCCTCGAACGCGACGTGCACCACCGGGTGGTCACCCAGGTCGTCGAGCGACGACTCCGGCCCGCGCGGATGGCGCCAGTTGGCGCCGGCAATGTAGGCCCACCAGTTGAAATGATTGCGCAGGTCCACCGGCCCCGACGAAGGCATGAACACCACCGACGATGGCGCCAGCAGTGACGGATCGGCGCCGGGATAGTCGGCCGGATCGGCCGGTCGCTCGGCCAGCGTGACATGCCCGGTCGCCGCGACGAAGCGCGCGAACTGATCGTTGGTGACCGCGGTGCGATCGATCCGGAAGGCCGGCACCGACACCTTGTGCGCCGGAGCCTCTTCCGGGTAGTGATGGTCGGACCCCATCAGGAAGGTGCCACCGGGGATGTGCACCATATCGTCGAGAGCCACGCCTGCCTCATCTGCCGCGAATGCCGGACCGAGCTTAGCGTGAATGCTCATTGCGCGAAGACCTTGTTCCAGTCGTTCTTCATGCTGACAAGGCCGATACCGTATTCCTCGGCGTGGTCGAGGCCATCGCGCAGCGCGCTGAGTTTGAAGTCGCGGTCGTAGGCGAACTCGCGCTCGGCGTCGTCGTGGTGCAGGTACCAGCTCATGCGCGGGCCGTCTCCGGCCAGGGTGTAGCGGATCATCGCCAGGTCGCCGTCGGAGTTGCCGAAAGCGAACATGGGCCGGCGCCCCAGGTGCAGGGCGATGTTGACCACCTTCTCCTCGCGATCGTCGAAACTCCCCAGCTCCGGAAGCTTGCGCAACACCGGCTGGCCTTCGACGGTCTCCACCTTCATCCGCATGCTCGAGCCGATCACCTGCTCCGGCGGAATTCCGTACAGTTTCTGCGCGACCACGCGGACGAACTCGACACCGCCGCCGGTCACGATGTAGGTCTTGAAGCCGTTCGCGCGCAGGTAGTCGAGCAGCTCGCGCTGCGGCACGTACGCACCCTGCGTGAACAAGTGCATCAACGTCGGGTGCTTTGCTTCCGCCAGCCATTCCGAGGCACTGGTCCGGAACTCGTCGACGGTCATGCCGGCGTGCGTGGCGAAGGCCGGCTCGAAGGCTTCCTTCTTGGGCAACGTGGCCAGTGCGTGCAGGTCGCCATCCAGCATCGCCTTGAAGGCCGGCTTTTCCAACAGCTTCGGATCCTGCCTGGCCAGCAGTTTCACCTGCGCCAGCGCGAAGAATATCTGCACCTGCAGCGGGTACTCGCACCACAGGGTGCCGTCGTTGTCGAACACGGCGATGCGGTCGGCGACGGGAACAAAGTCGGGCCCGCCCTCGGTGGTGACGCGCGCCACGAACGACTGGATCGCGGCCTTGTTCGCCCCTTCGTTCCAGGACGGCAATGGGTCATTCATTCGTATTCCTCCCGATTCTCCCCAGCCCAGCCCTCTCCCGCGAACGGGAGAGGGGTTCGATTCGCGCGACCTGTCAGCTCGCGCCGGCCGGGGCTTCGGCCATCTTCTTCAATGCGTCGTCGATCGTGAAGCTGCCCGGGCGCTGTGCCGGCGGGAAGTCCTTGAACGTGGCCGCAAACATCGCCGCAGCGGTCTGCGCTGCGTAGATGAAGTACATGTTGTTGAGGCACCAGTCGTAGTACGTGTTCGACGTGATGTCCGCCCGCTCGTAGGGATCCATCCGCAAGTTGAATATCTTCGGTAGTCGCAACTTGGTGAACGGCTCGGCCCATATCTGCAGCGTGCCGCGACAGCGCTGCTCGATGAACACCAGTTTCCAGTTGTCGTAGCGGATGCCGAGCACGTCGCCGTCATCGCTGAAGTAGAAGAAGAACTTGCGTGGCCCTTCCTTGGCCGCGCCGGTCAGGTACGGCACGAAGCTGAAGCCGTCGATGTGGTTCTTGAACTTCTTGCCGTTGACGGTCGTTCCCTTCTTCAACCGGTCCGCGGCGCCCGTATCGCCCGCCGCCTCCAGGAATGTCGGCAGCCAGTCGTGGTGCTGGACGATCTCGTTTGACACCGACCCGGCCTTGATCTGGCCCGGCCAGCGGACCAGCATCGGCACGCGGAAGGCACCCTCCCAGTTGGTGTTCTTCTCGCTGCGGAACGGCGTCATGCCCGCATCCGGCCAGCTGTTCATGTGCGGACCGTTGTCGGAGGAATACATCACGATCGTGTCGTCGGCGATGCCGAGTTCGTCGAGCAGGTCGAGCATCTGACCGACGTTGCGGTCGTGGTCGATCATGGTGTCGTGGTAAGGCGACTGCCAGCGACCGGCCTGTCCGATGCTTTCCTTCTTGGTGTGCGTGAACAGGTGCATGTGGGTGGTGTTGAGCCACACGAAGAACGGCTTGTCGGCCTTGTGCTGGCGCTTGATGAAGTCGGTGGCGGCCTCGACGAATTCGTCGTCGCAGGTCTCCATGCGCTTCTTGGTCAGCGGGCCGGTGTCCTTGATCTTCTGCTTGCCAACCTTGCCCCAGCGTTCCTGCACCGTGGCGTCGTCCTTGTCGGTGGCCCAGCAGTGCAGCACGCCGCGCGGTCCGAACTTCTCGCGGAAGCGCGGGTCCTTCGGGTAGTTGGCCATCTCCGGCTCTTCCTCGGCATTGAGGTGGTAGAGGTTGCCGAAGAACTCGTCGAAGCCATGCACGGTGGGCAGGAACTTGTTGAGATCGCCCAGGTGGTTCTTGCCAAACTGGCCGGTCGCGTAGCCGCGATCCTTGAGCAGATCAGCGGTGGTAACCGTCTCCGGCTGCAGGCCCTGCGCCGCGGCCGGAATGCCGACCTTCGACAGGCCGGTGCGATACACGCTCTGCCCGGTGATGAACGAGGAACGGCCGGCAGTGCACGACTGCTCGCCGTAGGAGTCGGTGAACAGCATGCCTTCGTTGGCGATGCGGTCGATGTTGGGCGTCTGGTAACCCATCAGGCCGCGGGTGTAGCAGCTCAGGTTGGCGATACCGATGTCATCGCCCCAGATGACCAGGATGTTGGGCTGCTTCTTGCCGCTGGTAGCCGACTTCGATGCGGGTTTGGCTGCAGGCTTTGCTGCGGGTTTTGCCGCTGCCTTGCTGGCGGCCTTCTTTGCTGTTGCCATTGCGACTCCTCCAGAAACCGGTGGGATATCCCGTCACTTGCACGTCAACGAGTGGCTGGATCTTTGGATTACCGGGTCGGCGATACTCAACCCAGCAATGGAACGTTGAAGGCCATGCTGGCCGCGGCCAGGAGGCCCAGCAGCCATAGCAGCCCTGCGGTGATCAGCGTCAGCGACACCGGATACTTGCTTTCACCGTGCACCAGGCCCTGGTTCATCATGCGCACGCGCTCGGCGCGAAGCTCGCGCATGTAGTTGACGTGGTAGACGATGCCCAGCGTCAGCATCACCATCCCGAGCACCACCAGGGCGATGCCGAAGTTGCGCGGCTCGCGACCAGTGGAGTCGAGGATCTTCGACTCCTGCATCTTCTGGAACACCTGGAAGATGGTGAAGCCGAAACTGATCAGCGACAGCGCGGTGCGGATGATCGACATCAGCGTGCGGTCGGCGCTCATCCGCGTGCGCTGGAACGACATTCCGGTTCGGCGCGACGACAGCTCCACCGATTTTGCATCGGTGGTGTCGTACGGGGGCTGCGGCAGCTTGGCCGACAGCGGCAGTTCGGGGTTGCGCTCCTCGGGCAGGATCGGCGACATCACAGCGCTCCTGCCTTGCGCTTCAGCCACCAGTGCGCGATCCGGTCGGCCGGGCCGCGGAACAGGAAGTACGGAATGAATCCGAGGATCAGCGCCACGTTCAGCGCTTCCAGCACGTGGAAGGTTCCGAAGACCTTGTACTGGTAGACCGTGTCCATCGCCAGGCCCAGCACCAGGATCCGCGCCGTCGCCTTGAAACCTTCATGCAGCGAGGCCTGCCGCCGCATCGGATCGTGGACGATCGTCCAGAAGTACGGATGCCGGCCGATCTTCGCGTCCTTGAAGCCGTCCCGGAACGCCAGCAGCAGCGCCATGCCGGGCTGCAGGAACAGGCGGAACGTCATCGGCCCCTGCGTGCGCCCGATCATGTCGGTGTAGAAGCGCACCACGTCGTTCAAGAAACCGTCCATCCCGCTCCTTGTGTAGCGACAAGAAGACCGCCCGCGCGTGCTGCGCGGTACAGGCAAACCGGGACGATCGCCGAGGCATCCGGCGCAAGTTCAACGGGGGCACGTCCACGGGTGCAACGCGGTTCATGGTCGTTTCCGCGAAGTGAATGACCCGTGATGGCTTGCGGGCAAACGCGTGACTTGACCCAATCTGGCGAGTCGGCGATGCCGCAAAAGGCGAGGACCAGCAACGCGTGCGCCGCGTCAGCCCGCGGCGCACGCGCGACGTTCACAGTTGGCGCATGAACGCCACCAGGTCGTCCTTCTCCTGCTGCTGCAAGCGCGTCTGCAGCACGATATTGAAGAACTCCACGCTGTCTTCCAGCGTCAGCAGCCGGCCGTCGTGCAGGTACGGCGGCGAGTCCTTGATGCCGCGCAGGGGGAAGGTCTTGATCGGGCCATCGGCCGTGGCGAATCGGCCGTTGATCATCTGCGGCTTGAAGAACCGCTCGACCTGCAGGTTGTGCATCGAATTGTCGGTGTAGTACGGCGGCGTGTGGCAGCTCGAGCACTTTGCCTTGCCAAAGAACAACGCCTCACCGCGCTTCTCCGGTTCGGTGGCCCTGGCCGGATCCAGTCGCCCGAACACATCCAGCTTCGGTGCAGGCGGGAAGTCCAGGATCGCCTGGAACTCGCCCATCGCGTGCACCTGGTGGCCGCGGTCGAGGATGTTGATGCCCTTCTTGGTGGCAATCACCGGATCACCGTCGAAGTACGCCGCACGCTGCTCGAACTCGGTGAAGTCTTCCACTGTCTTCAGGGCGCGCTGCGAACCGAACAGGCGCTGCACGTTGACACCGCGCAACGGCGGCGTATCGATGCGATGGCGGAACTGCTGCGGGCGGATGTCGCCGACCAGATGCGTGGCGGCGTTGGTGTGGCCATTGGCATGGCAGTCCAGGCAGGCCACGCCGCGACTGGGCAGGGCCGAACGGCGGTCCTCGGTCTGGTTGAACTGCTGCTGCGGGAACGGCGTGACAAGCAGGCGCAGGCCTTCGAGCTGCTTGGGATTGAGAAGTCCGTTGAACAGCTCGTAGTAATTGTTGATGGTGACCAGTTGCCCCTTCGACACGTCCCCCAGGTCCGGACGCGTGGTCAGGAATATCGCGGCCGGAAAGTCCGGGAGGAAATGCGCCGGCAGGTCGTAGTCGAGATCGAAGCGGGTCAGGTCGCGCTGTTCGGCCTTCTTGATCGCATCGATGTGGAACTGCGGAAACAACATGCCGCCCTCAGGGTGATTGGGATGCGGCAGTGGCAGGAAGCCCAGCGGAAACGACCCGCCTTCCTTGATCTGCTCGGGGCTCATGCCACCGATCTGGTCCCAGCTGACGCCCGATGGCAGCCTCGCCCGCACACCGGCCTGCACGGCCTTGCCGCCAGACATTGTCACGCCCTGTGCGGGCTTGTTGGACAGGTCGTAGCGCTGTTCGAGCAGGCCTTGCTGGCGCTTCATCACGCCGCCCTTGTCGCCTTCCATCTTCTTCTTGACGTTGGCGAACGTGTCGCTTGGCGTCACCGGTGCGTAGCTGCTGGCCGGCGGATCGTCGGCCAGCGCCATGCACGATAGTCCAAGCACGCTGATGCTGATCGCCCACAGCGGCCACAGCCGCCGCATTGCGGGTGATAGCGCTGGTGTTTGCCTCATGGTCATTCTCCCTTGACTGGTTGATTGACGCTGCTGCCAGGGCGCCGCAGACACGGCGTCCCGGCGCGAGGCTAGACCCCGCTCAACCAGAGGAGAAATCGTTTGATCGGATGAAACCGATAGCCAATCGCTATCTGCGTGCCCACTGCGTCAAGCGCATGTGGGCACGGGCACACAACGCTGATCAGCGTGTGCAGGTCAACGCGCGATTTCGGTCAGCAGCACATGCCAGTGATCAAGATCGCCATCGAGCGCCGACACCGGCACGCGCTCGTTCAATCCGTGGGCGAAGTCGTCGGTCGGGCGCATGTACAGACCAGACACGCCGTAGGACGGAATACCCGCTGCACGGAAGTGCAGGCTGTCGGTTGCGCCCGGCGACATCTGCGGCACGATCGGCAGGCCCGGCTGGCGACGGTCGACCGCCTTGCGCACCGCCTGCATCACGTCCTCGCGCAGGGGCGAAGCAGGGCTCTGCGTCGGCTCGCCGATGATCTCCACCTTCGGCGGGTACTTCGCCGCCGGGTCGATCACCACGTCGGCGATCTGGCGACGCACGTCCTCGACGGCGACGCCTGGGAAGATGCGGCAGTTCACCGTCGCGGTGGCCCGCTGCGGCAACGCGTTTTCGGCGTGGCCGCCCGACAGCATCGTCGCCACGCAGGTCGTGCGGATCATGCCGACGTACTCGGGATCGGCCGCGAGCACCTTGATGGCGTCGGCGTCCTTGGGGTTGTCTGCAAAGCGCAGCATTGCCTGGCCAAGCGCACCGCCGGTCTGCTTGCCGGTGGCCTTGAAGAACGCCGTGGTCAGCTCGTCGGCCTGCGCCGGGAACTGGTACGCAGCCAGCTTCTGCAGGGCCCCGGCAAGGTCGTAGATGGCATTTTCGGCGTGAGGACGGCTGCTGTGTCCGCCGGGGTTGGTGACTTCGATGGTGACGGTGGCATAGGTCTTCTCCGCCGCCTGCAGGTTGTAGGCGACGGGTTTACCGGTGGCGGCCAGGGTGCCGCCGCCGGCGTCGCCATTGAGCAGCAGCTCGGCGTCGGGGAACTGCTTGCTCAGCGCGCGCGTGGTCACCATCCCGGTTTCCTCGTCACCCGACAGCGCCAGGATGATGTCGCGCGACGGCTTGAAGCCTTCGGCCTTCAATCGCAGCAGCGTGGCGATGATCACCGAGACATCGAACTTGTTGTCGAGGACGCCACGCCCGTAGTAATAGCCGCCTTCGGTGACCAGCTTGAACGGATCGCGGGTCCAGTCTTCCGGCTTGGCCTCGACCACGTCCATGTGCGCCGACAGGATCACCGGGCGCTTCTGTCCGGTACCGCGGTAGCGCGCGACCAGCGCCGCGGTATCGCCATGCATCTGCACCTGCACGTCATCTGCGGCGAAACCGCCGGCCTTGAGCTGCGCGGCCAGGTACTGCGCGTAGGCAGGCACCTGGCCCTGCCCCATCACGGTGCGGAAGCCCACGCCCTTGCCGAGAAGTTCGACCGCCTTGTCGTGCGTTTTGGCATCGACTGCCGCAGTCGCCGCATCGGCAGGCAGGGCGTGGCCGTACAGGCCGGACAGCGCGATCAGGGTTGCGGCAGCGCGAAGCTTCATCAGGCGGTTCTCGGCGGGCGGGTTGGGCCGAGTGTAGTCGCGTCCCGACCGCGGCAGCAAAGGCCGTTAGTTACTTCCCTTTTCCGGCCTTGGCCCATCGCTGCGCCACCGCTGGCTTGCCCAGGTCGCGCAGCGCGTCCTTGCCCAACCAGCGTTCGCAGGCCACCTGCGACCCGGCAAGGCGACTGGCCAGTGCAATCGACCGCGCATACAGCGTTGCGTTGCGACGACCAATCGAACGCAGCGCCCAACTTGCGCCTTTGATCACAAAATTGCGCTCGTCGCCGGCGGCACGTTCGATCAGGTCCAGTCCTTCGAGGTAAGTCGCATCGTCGGCAAGCCTGCCATGCAGGGCGACGCTCGCCATCAGCGCGAACGCGGCGCGTTTGCCCAGTTCGTCGCGTCGGGCCGACCACTGCACGACCTTGCGCCAGGCATGCGGCGTGCGGTCGAACAGGACAAAGCACGCGGTATCGACGATCGCCCAGTTGTCGAATTCACGGCACCAGCGGTCCATCTGCGCCGCCGTCACCCGGGTCGGATCGTCGACATAGGCGGCAAGCGTGCGCGCCTCGTAGATGCCGGTGCTCCACAGCGCCTGCGCCAGTTCGTGGTCATGGCCGATCGTCTTCGCGATGGCCTGGATGTCCTTCATGGCCACGCCGATTGCGTGATCGGACGGGATGGCATAACGCGCCATGCCATCGAGGGTGGCCTTGCTGGTGCCTCGACGCAGCGCCTGCATGGCGTGCTCGAGGCGATCGTCCAGGCCCTGCCCGGGCGACGCCCCCGCGGTTCCAAGCCGGGCCACGGCCGCCTTGCGCGGTCGTGCGCGTGCGGTGGTGCCAGCAACCTGTCGCATCCGTGTCTCCCGGTCAGGCGGCCTTGAGCTGGTGCAGGAGGATGGAATTGCCTTCGCTGTCCAGGCACACCGCCATCCGGCAGACCGGGCTGTGGATCATGTCACCGCGAAAGGTCACGCCGCGGCCCTTGAGATCGGCGACCAGCTTGTCGAGGTCCTCGACTTCGAAGGCGATCGTGCCGCCGGCGCCTTCACTGGGCGTGTCGGCGGTGAAGTTGGTCAGGGCGAAGCAGCCGCCGCCCGGCAGGTCGTACTCGACCCAGTACTTGTCGCCCTGGTTGCCGACGGAGCCGGCGGTCAGGCCGAGTGCGGTTTCATAGAACTCGCGTGCACGCGCCACGTCCGTGACGGGGTACATGGTGTAGGCGACCTTCTTGAGCATTGCCGGTTCTCCGCGGTTGGGGGATGCGCATGAAAGCCCGGTCATACGCCCCGCCCTGCCCTGCGTCAATGACCTGAAACGACACGACACCGTGATGTCGATTTCACCGTGATGTCGATTTCACCGCTGGCCAATCGTCGTTACTGGAGACTGGCGCTCGCCGCGCCGGTCCGACCGCACGTCCCCGCCCACATGGAGCCCGATCATGACGAAGCGTTTCCAGCGAATCACCCCGTTCCTCTGGTTCGACTCACAGGCCGAAGAGGCCGCGAAGTACTACACCTCGATCTTTCCCGATTCAGGCATCGACAAGATCCTGCGCTACGACGAGGCATCGTCGAAAGGCTCCGGCCGCCCGGTGGGCTCGGTGCTGACCGTTGATTTCCGGCTCGACGGCTCGGACATGGTGGCCCTCAACGGCGGGCCGCACTTCAAGTTCAACGAAGCCGTGTCGCTGGTCGTCAACTGCAAAACCCAGGAGGAGGTCGAACACTACTGGAAGCACCTGACCGAAGGCGGCGATCCTGCCGCGCAGCAATGCGGCTGGCTGAAGGACAAGTACGGCGTGTCCTGGCAGGTCGTGCCGGTGGAGCTGCTCGACCTGCTGTCCGACCCGGACCCCGTCCGGGCCGGCAAGGCCATGAATTCGATGATGCAGATGAAGAAGCTCGACGTGAACGAAGTGCGCCGGGCGATGGACGCCTAGCGTCCGGCCGCGCTGGCCGCCACGTAGCGCTTGCCGATCCCGGCGACGAACTCGTCGAGATCGGTCGTACCGGTGTTGCTCAGGATCACCACCGTCAGGTCCTCGTCGAGGAAGCGGTACAGCTGGCATTGCGCGCCCATGATCTGCCCCGGCCGCTTGACCACGCGATAGGGCTTTGCGTCCACCTTGGTCGTGTACGACCACAGCCCATAGCCGTAGTCGTCGAGACCAGGCGTGAACATCTTCGCGAGCGTAGCCGGCTTGAGCAGGCGCCCTGCGAACAATGCATCGGAGAACTTCAGCAGGTCGTCGGCAGTGGCGTACATCGCCCCGGCCGCGTACCAGTTTTCCGGATACACCGGCAGATCATTCACCAGCCGGCCGAGGTTGTCGCGCACGAAGTAGGTGCTGGCCAGGCCTTTGACGATGTCGTGCTGGTACAGCATGCCGCTGTCGGCCATCGCCAGGGGCCGCAGGATGCGCTCGGCAAGGACATCATCGAAGCGCTTGCCGTACAGGCGCTCGACGATCTTGCCGAGGATCACGTAGTCGGCGTTGTTGTAGTCGAACACCTTGCCCGGCTCGTGCACCAGCGGGCCGCTGGCGAATCGCGCAAGCAGCTGGTCGCTGCTGTAGGGATGCTGGTAGGCCGGGACACCCTCGCTGATGGCCTGCTCGGCGCTGGTCACCTTGTCCATGTTGTCGATGCCGGAGGTGTGGTTGAGCAGCTGGTGCACGGTGACGCGCTGCGCGGCCGGCCCGGCGTAGTCCGGCAGGTAGGTGGCGATGGTGCGATCGGGATCCAGGCGCCCCTGCTCGTACAGCTGCATCACCAGGGTGGCAGTGAAGAGTTTGGTGATGGAGGCGATCCGGTATCGGGTCTGCCGCGTGTTGGGCACTGCGAAGGCCATGTCGGCCTCGCCGAAGCTTTGCGCATGCACGACTTCGCCGCGCTGCTTGACCACGATCGTGCCGTTGAACCGGTGCTTGCCGGCGTAGTCGGCGATGTAGGCCGCCGGGGCCTGCGGCGGGGCGGACGGTTCAGCGGCGGGCCGCGCGACGGCCAGCGACGGCAGCACACTGGCAGACAGCAGGAGGCCGGACAGCAGCAAAGCTGGCAGCACGCAGGCGGGTTTCATCGGGCAGCTCCGTGGCAGGCGACCGCGCCGCCCATCGCTCCACAGAGAGACGGCCCGCAGGCGGACGGTTGCAGCTTCCCCAATCCCGCCTGCTCGCGGGAGCGCGGCAGCTACGCCCGCGCCAGTGCCCGCCGTGCGAACAGCACGCACACCACGCCGAACACCATGTGCGCGATCACGCTCAAGGTGATCGTGTCCAGGTGCTCGAACGACGGCGATCGATCCACCCGCGACAGCGGCATCACCACGAAATTCATCACCACGTACAGCACCACGCCATACAGCGGTCCCCACACCAACGGCCTGGACAGCAGCGCCGGCACGCGTCGCGCCACCAGCGTGTAGATCACCACGAAGCTGGTCGCCATCAGCACGTGCAGGCCCGCGCCGAGCAGGGCCGCCTGCAGGCCGCCGTTGTAGCTGGCCTTGCCGAGCACGCCGACTGCGATCGTCTGGAAAACCTTTTCGATCCCGGCTGCATCCCAGGAGAACCAGACCGTGGTTGCAAAGGCGATGTCGCCGGCGGCGACGATCAGGCCACCGATCACTACCTGCAGCCATTCGACGGGGCGTTGCACATGCAAGGACATCGCGGGACTCCCGGGAGCGTGAAGAGTGGAAAGCCGGCCGATCGTAGGCCCAAACCAGGGAGGCGCGCCCCTCCCCTGACGTTCGGCACCATGACTTATGACCTAGACAAAACTGTCTAGACAAAACGTTCTACTTGATCTACGTTCTCTCCAAGCCGATTCCAGCCCCGCCAACTCCGAGTCCACTGCGCCGATGACACGCAAGCCCGCAAAGCCACCCCGGCCCACCCCCGCCGAACTCGACCTGTTGCGGTCGATCTGGCGCCTGGGTCCGTCGACGGTGAAGGACATCCACCAGGAGCGCGTGGCCGAGCGTCCCGAACTCACCTACGCCACCGTGCTGCGGCTGATGCAGATCATGCACGGCAAGGGCCTGCTGATCCGCGACGAGAGCCAGCGTTCGCACATCTACGCCGCCGCCCATGCGCGCGATGCGCTGCAGACCAACCTGCTCAAGGACCTCATCCAGAAGGCCTTCGCCGGCTCCGGCAAGGACCTGGTACTGGCCGCGCTGAGCGATCACGTCACCGACAAGGAGCGTGAGGAGATCAAGCGCTTCCTCAAGGAGAATCCCGATGCTTGATCCGTCCACTCTCGTCCCGATGCTCGGCCGGGCGTTGCTGCACTTCGTATGGCAAGGCGCGCTGATTGGCCTGGTCGCGGCGCTGGTGCTGCAGTTGTTGCACGGCGCACGGCCACAGGTTCGTTACGCGATTGCATGCGCCGCACTTCTCGCATGCGTGCTGGTGCCGGCGATCCACCTGGCCATGATGATCGCTGCGGTCGGCCCGGGTGTGCCGCTCGCTGTCGATGGCGTCTCGCTGCAGATTGGCGCGGGCACCATTGCGGTTGTGAGCACCCTGTCGGCATGGCCGGCGCGACTGGATGCGGCGATGCCGTGGATCGTGGTGATCTGGTCGGCCGGCGCCTGCACGCTGTCGCTGCGCATGGCGGTGGGCCTGGTCTGGATCCAGCAGCTGCGCACCGCGCCGCAAGGGCCTGCGCACGCGGCATGGCAGGCACGGCTGGATGCGCTTGCCACGCGCTTCGGCATCCGCGCGCACGTTGCCCTGCGCCTGGTCGATTCGCTCGATTCACCGGCGTCGGCAGGCTGGCTGCGTCCGGTCGTGCTGATGCCATCTGCGCTGCTGGCGCGCATGCCGGTCGATCTGCTCGAAGCACTGCTGGCGCATGAGCTGGCCCACATCCGTCGCCACGACTACCTGGTGAACCTGCTGCAGGGCGTAGTAGAGGCGCTGTTGTTCTACCACCCGGTCACGTGGTGGCTGTCGCGTCGCATCCGCATCGAACGCGAACACATCGCCGACCAGCTGGCCGCCGGCGTCACCGGCGAACCGCGCCGCCTCGCCCTTGCCCTTTCCGAACTGTCCGACTTCAACCGCGCAGCCCTGACTCGTGCGCGCAGCGCACAACCGCACCTTGTCCAAGCCGCCCATGGAGGCAACCTGATGTCCCGAATCGAACAGCTCGTCCGTCCCGGTCGTCGCGCCGCCAGCGGCCGCGTCGCCTTCCCCCTGATCGGCCTGGCTGCCGCGTGCGTGGCCTTCTACGCCCACGCCCAGATCGACAAGACCGCCCCGCCGGCCAAGGCCGCGGTGGCGCAGCCCGCTGCTGCCGCACAGCATGCCGAAGCGCAGCACCCGGCAGCGAAATCCACTGGCACCCGGGTCACCGATTCCAATTTCATCAGCCTGAAGTCCGGCGGCTCGCGAGATGCCTACGCATTGATCAGCAAGGACCGTGACGGCATCACGATGTCCGGCTCCACCGACGACCTGCCGCAGATCCAAGCGGCCAGGCACAGCCTGCAGGGCGACTTCGTCTGGTTCCGCCGCGGTGGCAAGTCGTACGTCATCGTCGATGCGGCCACCGTCGCCAAGGCCCGCGATGCGTGGAGCGACAGCGCCAGGATCGGCAAGCAGATGGAAGCGCTGGGCGACCAGATGGAAGTGCACGGCGACAAGATGAGCGCCCTGGGCGACCAGATGGAAGCGCTCAGCGCGCGCAGCGGACCGAGCCCGGCGATGGAAGCCGCGTCGCGCCGGATGGAAGAGCTCGGCAAGGAGCAGGCTGCACTCGGGGCCAAGCAGGCCCAGCTCGCCGCCGACATGATGGGCAGCAGCGTCGCGGAGAAGGACAGGCTCTCGAGCAAGATGGACGCCCTATCGCAACAGCAGGATGCATTGGGACAGTTGATGGATGACCAGTCCGAACTGCTCGACGCCGAGTCCAGGCGCCTGGACGCGCGGACCGCTCCGATGGAGGCCCTCAGCCGCCAGATGGACGAAGCCGGCAAGCCGATGGACGCATTGGGCAAGCAGATGGACGTGCTCGGTGCGCAGCACGAAAAGGTCGTCGCCAAGGCCGAAGCCGAGACGCGCAAGCTCATCAACGATGCGATCGGCAAAGGCCTCGCCCTGCCGGCACCGACCTACGCCGCGCAGTAATCGTGCACGCGGGGGCGGGCACTCTCCATGCCCGCCCCTGCCGAATGTCGCGAGACATAACGCAATGGCATGAGCGCGGCGGACGCCGCCGCGTCATCAACTGTCCCCTCCGGCCCTCCTGCTGCGTTGTTTAACTACAGCAGGCCGGGTGCAAGCGAGTCGTCTTGTGCCCGCGCCATAACGCACAAGGGGCCCGGCATTGATCTTCGATTACAGGAACGCATCGTCGCCCGCCGACGTTGAAGCGGATATCTGCATCATTGGCGCCGGTGCAGCCGGCCTCGCCATTGCCTGGTCATTCCTGGGCACGCAGGTAACCGTATGCGTGGTTGAAGGCGGCGGCCTGGATGCCGACGAACGCAACCAGGCGCTGTTCGAAGGCTCCTCCATTGGCGTGCCCGAGTTCGATCCCGGCGCCTCGCGGCTGCGCGCATTCGGCGGCACTTGCAACCTGTGGGGTCGTGGCTGCATACCGCTGGCCAATCTGGCCGCACGCGACTGGGTGCCGCACAGCGGCTGGCCGATCGTCTTCGCCGACCTTGAACCGCATTACGTCAGGGCGCGCACGTTCTGCGGCCTGGAGTCGCACGACTTCAGCGAGGACACCTTCCTGACCCCATCGTCGCGGCAGCCGTTGGACTTCGATGGCGACTCGCTGGTGCACAAGACCTTCGCCAGCAGCCCGATGATTTTCGGCGAGGCCTACCGCGCCGAGTTCGAGCGCGCCAGGAACATCACCGTGCTGCTGCATGCCAACCTGCTCGAGCTCGAGGCATTGCCGTCGGGTTCGGCGGTCCGCGAGGCGCGCATCGGCTCGCTCGATGGTCACCGCGGCGTGATACGCGCACGCCACTTCGTGCTGGCCTGTGGCGGCATCGAGAACGCGCGCCTGCTGCTGTCGTCCAACTCGGTCAGGCCCAACGGCCTGGGCAACGACCATGACCTGGTCGGCCGCTATTTCATGGACCATCCGAGCGGGAAGCTGGGCGCGCTGTACACCGCCGATCCCGAAGCGGTGATCCGCCCCTACGACCGCAACGTGCCCAAGGGCAAGCCGCAGGCGCATCCCGAAATCTGCCTGTCCGACGAAGCCCAGCGCGAGCACCGCATCCTCAGCGGCCGCGTCCGCCCGTTCGCATTCGAAGAGCCGGTGCCCGAAGGCCTGCAGGCGCTGCGCGACATCCGCTCGATCCTTCGCGCGCGTCGCCGCAACGACAACTGGGAGATCAAGGCGCGCGTGTGCGGGCGCAAGAATGGCGAACCGGACTACATCGCCAAGTCACGGCCGTCCGAGGACGACATCGCCTCGCTGACGTTGCGCGCCGGCCTCGGTGCCGCCGACATCGCCAAGGCCTTCGGCCGCAAGCTCACCCGCAAGCCGACCGTAAAGACCGAGCGCGTCGACCTGGTCGGCTACTTCGAGCAGGTCCCCAACCACGACAGCCGGATCACGCTGGGTGAAGAGCGCGACGCGCTCGGCCTGCGCAAGGTCAGCATCGACTGGCGCCTGACCGAACTCGATCGCCACACCTACCGCACCGCGGCCAAGCTCTTCGGCGAAGAACTGGCCCGGGTGAGCCACGGCGAATTCCGGCCCGAGCCGTGGCTGGAGGAAGAGAATGGCGTCCCGCAGGTGTTCGGCACCTCGCACCACATGGGCACCACGCGCATGGCCGACGAACCCGAGCAGGGCGTGGTCGACCGCAACTGCCAGGTGCACGGCGTCGGCAACCTGCACATCGCCGGCAGCTCCGTGTTCCCGACCGGAAGCTGGGCCTTCCCCACCTTCACCATCATCGCCCTGAGCCTTCGCCTCGCCGAACAGTTGCGCGCCCGCCTGGAGCAGGCCGCGCCCTTTCTGGGTTGAGTCGTGCGGCGGTCCTTGTCGGGCCTGCGACGCGAGTGCTAGCGTCGCGCCCGACGGTGGGCAACCACGCGATGAATTCCTTCGCCGATGCTGAAGCTGACGCAGGCGCAAACCCCCGAACAGGTCGCCACGGCCCGCATGCTGTTCCGCGAGTACGCCCAGGCCATCGGCACCGATCTCGAGTATCAGGGCTTCTCGTCGGAACTCGCGGCGCTGCCTGCGCCGTACGTGCCGCCTCGTGGTGCGATGCTTGTCGCGACGGTTGGCGATGACGTCGCCGGCTGCGTCGCGTTGCGGCCGCTGGACGAAACCACCGGCGAGATGAAGCGACTCTACGTGCGCTCCGCCCATCAGGGCACCGGCCTTGGCAGACTTCTGGTCGAAGCGGTGATCGAAGCGGCGCGACACGCTGGCTACCGCGAACTGCGCCTGGACACCCTGGCGAGCATGGAATCGGCACAGGCCCTGTACCGGCGCCTGGGTTTTGTCGAGATCGCGCCGTACAACACCACCCACATTGCCGGCACGCGGTTTTATTCGCTCAGCCTCTGACGTTGCTTCTTCGCCACGTCGCAGAGTTCACGCCGACCTACGCGGTACCCGCGACAATCGCCGCGGCATCAATTCCCGGAGCTGCGGCAATGAACAATCCCGTTGGCTGGTTCGAGATCTACGTGCAGGACATGCCGCGTGCGCGCGCGTTCTACGAGGCGGTCCTGCAACGGAAACTGGAGCGCCTGGACAGTCCCGGCATCGAAATGTGGGCATTCCCGATGGAGCCCGACCAGCCCGGCGCGGCCGGCTCGCTGGTGCGGATGGAGGGCTTCCCGTCCGGCGGCAACAGCACGCTGGTCTATTTCATCAGCGAGGACTGCGCGATCGAAGCCGCGCGCGTGGCCGGTGCCGGCGGCAAGATCTTCAAGGAAAAGTTCTCGATCGGCGAGTACGGTTTCATCGTGCTTGCCACCGACACCGAAGGCAACATGTTCGGTCTGCACTCGATGAAGTGAGGCCGGTGCTCCCGGGTCAGCGCAGCTGGCTGTCCTTGCTGCCGCGACGGTTGTAACCGCTGTGCCCCGCCTGCTCCTGGTCGTGCGCTTCCTGGCAAGCAATGCACAGGCGCACACCGGGCACGGCCTTGCGCCGCGCCTCCGGGATTTCCTTCCCGCACTCCTCGCAATGCGTCAGGCCGGGCCCTTGCGGGAGCTGGCTGCGGGCACGCTGGATGGCGTCCTTGATGGTGGCGTCGATCTGGTCCTGAACGGCGCCGTCGCCTGCCCAACCGGTGGCCATGGGATCGTCTCCTGTGGATCGGGGGATGGAGCATAGCGCCGGCGTG
>DATDBI010000079.1:0-5959 GCA_036524915.1 Lysobacter sp.
TCCCCGCGTCATCTATACTCCACGGCCACTACACCCGCAATCGGAACCTGCCTTGATGCCCCGTTTCCGCCGCCTGCTGCGCTGGGCGCTGATCGCGTCCGCCGGCCTGGCCCTGCTCGGCGCCATTGCACTGGCCACCCTCTACTACCTGGTCGCCCCCAAGCTCCCCGACGTCGAGACCCTGCGCACCGTCGAGATGCAGGAGCCGATGTACGTCTACGCCCGCGACGGCCGCCTGATGGCCCTGTTCGGCGAGACCCGCCGCTACCCCATCTCGATCCAGGACGTGCCTGACCGGCTCAAGCAGGCCTTCATCTCGATCGAGGATGCGCGCTTCTACAAGCACCACGGCGTCGACCTCAAGGGCATCGGGCGCGCGGTCTGGCTGCTCGCAACGACCGATGCCAAGCGCGTCCCCGGCGGCTCGACCATCACCCAGCAGGTCGCGCGCCAGTTCTTCCTCAGCAACGAGTACAGCTACACGCGCAAGCTCGCGGAAATGCTGCTGGCGATGCGCATGGAGCGCGAGCTGAGCAAGGACGAGATCTTCGAGCTGTACCTCAACAAGAGCTTCTTCGGCAATCGCGCTTACGGCGTCGGCGCTGCTGCGGAGTTCTATTACGGCAAGAAGCTCAACGAGCTCACCCTCGACGAAATGGCTTCGCTGGCCGGCATTCCGAAGTTCCCGTCCAGCGGCAATCCGCTGAGCAACCCGGAGCGCGCGAAGGAACGACGCGACTACATCCTGCAGCGCATGGCCGACCTGCGCTACATCCCGCAGGCCGAGGCGAACCAGGCCAAGACCGCGCCGATGCATGCCACGCCGCATGAGCGTCCGGTCGAGGTGTATGCGCCTTACGTGGCCGAGATGGTCCGCCAGGAGATGGTCGCCCGCTATGGCGCCGAGGCGCTGACGCGTGGTTACCACGTCACCACCACCATCGACCCGACCCTGCAGGTCGCCGCCGACAAGGCCATTCGCGATGGCCTGTCGGTGTATGACCGCCGCCACGGCTGGCACGGCGTGGAGCAGCATTTCGATCTCGCCGCCGGCGAGGATGCAGCGACGCTGCGCACGCGCCTGCGCGGCATTCCGGCACAGGGTGCGCTGCTGCCGGCGATCGTCACCGACAGCAGTGGCAGCCAGGTACGGCTGGTGCTGGCCGATGGCAGCGAAGTGGAGCTCGGCGCCAGCCAGGGCTTCGGCGACCGCAGCCCGGCCAGCCTGGTCAAGCGCGGTGACCTGGTGCGCGTGCAGCGCATCGAGCCCGCGCCGGCCAAGCCCGGCGAGACCGGGCCGATGCCGGCCCCGACCTACCGCCTGGACCAGGTACCGCAGGCACAGGCCGCGCTGGTATCGCTGGAACCGGGCAACGGCGCGCTGCGCGCCCTGTCGGGTGGCTACAGCTATGCGGCGGCCAAGTTCAACCGCGCCACCCAGGCGCGACGCCAGCCGGGTTCGAGCTTCAAGCCGTTCCTGTACGCCGCTTCGTTCGAGCGTGGATTCAATCCAGCCTCGGTCGTCCTCGATGCACCGGTGGTGTTCAAGGATCGTCGCGGCCACATCTGGCGCCCGCAGAACGACAGCGGCAATTTCGCAGGCCCCATGCGCCTGCGCGAGGCGATGGTGCAGTCGCGCAACCTGGTGTCGGTACGCCTGCTCGACGCCATCGGCGTGGACTATGCGCGCAAGTACATCAGCCATTTTGGTTTCGACGAAGCCGAGTTGCCGCCGAACCTGTCGATGTCGCTGGGCACCGCCTCGCTGACGCCGATGTCGGTCGCGCGCGGCTTCTCGGCCTTCGCCAACGGCGGCTTCCGCATCACCCCGTGGTTCATCGACGAGGTCAAGGACCGCGAAGGCGCCGTGGTGTTCAAGGAAAAGCCCGCCATCGCCTGCCCGGCCTGCGGCGGCGGCGGCACTGCCAACCGGGCGGTGCAGACCTCGACCGTCGTCGACGGTTTCAACCTTGGCCCGAGCGCGACGCCGGCCGCCCCGGCGGACAGCAAGCCCAAGGACGAACCGAAGAAGATCGAGATCGACACCAGCAACCTGGTTCTGGCCCCGCGCGCGATCGACAGCCGCATCGCCTACCAGATCAACTCCATGCTGCGCGACGTGGTCCAGCGCGGCACCGGCACCGCGGCCAAGGTGTTGGAGCGTGAGGACACCGGCGGCAAGACCGGTTCGACCAACGACCACCGCGACGCCTGGTTCTCCGGCTTCGGCGGCCCGTACGTGACGACCGTCTGGGTCGGCCGCGACAACTACAAGTCGCTCGGCTATCGCGAGTACGGCGGCAAGGCCGCGCTTCCGATCTGGATCGACTACATGCGCGTTGCGCTGAAGGACCAGCCGATCGCCCTGAACGATCCGCCCGAAGGCATGGTCAAGGTGTCGGTGTCGGCCAGCGGCGCGCTGGTGCCGGGCGAAGGCGGCGGTATCGTCGAATGGGTCAAGGCCGAAGACCTGGAGCGCATGCAGAGTTACGTCGACTACGGCCCGGCCGAAACGGCGCCGGCCGAGGAAGAGTTCGACATCTTCTGAGGCCGCCGCCAGCAGTGCGATTGAGTACGACGCCGGGTTCGCCCGGCGTCGTCGTTTCCGCCCCTCGCATCGATAGCATCGGTTCATGCGGCAAGGCCTGAATGAACGCCGCCGACACGGCAGAAGCGGTAACTTCCGGTCGCGAGGAAACGTGTTAGCTTGCCGCTGCCGGTGCAGTTTCGGCCGCGGCGAATCAGGTCGCCGACGTCGTGCCAGATGCGGAGGTCGTCATGTCCCACGCCCGACACAACGCCAACCAGCATGCCAACCTGCACGCCCAGACCCGAACCCGCGAACGCCGCCACCGCCTGGCCCACGAGGCCGCACGATTGATGGCCGAAGGCGGCATCCGCGACTATCACCAGGCAAAGCTGAAAGCGGCCGAGCGGCTCGGTATCTTCGACGATGCCTCGCTGCCGCGTAACCGCGAGATCGAGGAAGCGCTGCGCGAGTACCAGCGCCTGTTCCAGCGCGAGAACATCCCGGCGGTGCGACTGCGCCGCGAATCGGCGCTGCGCGCCCTGGAGTTCTTCCAGTCTTTCGAGCCGCGCCTGGTCGGACCGGTCCTGGACGGCACCGCCGACACGCGCAGCCCGGTGGCGTTGCACCTCTACAGCGACGATCCCGACGCGCCCCCGCGTTTCCTCGAACAGCACGGCATCCCCGCCGAGGCGCGCAGCCGCCGCCTTCGCCTCGACCGCGAACGCGTCGGCGACTTCCCGGTTTGGGTGTTCAGCGCCGAGGACATCACCTTCGACCTGACCGTGCTGCCACTGGACGTACTGCGCCAGGCACCGTTGTCGAGCACCGATGAGAAGCCGATGAAGCGTGCCAGCGCCGCCCAGCTACGCCAGCTGCTTGCCGACGACGAGATCCTCGACTACGAGAAGGGCGGCGTTCCTCTTTAGCTCTCGCGGGACAGGGGCCGTCATGCGCGCCTGCGCGCGGCGCGCGGCGTGCCCGAGAAGCCAAACACATTGAGCTCGATCACGACGAAGGCGACCAGCCAGAGCAACGCGTCCCAGGTGTCCAGCCAGGCAGCGTGCGGATCCTCTCCGCCCACTCCCATCGCTGCCCAGGTGAGCATGAAACCGACCAGCGCCAGGTAAAGCAGCGAAGCGGCGACACGGCGCAACTGGTGCAGGCGTTGCGCATCCTGCGCAAGACGCACTTCCAGCTCGAGCAGCGCGATCACGCCCAGCCAGACCATCTCGTTGGCAAAGTCCAGCCACACACGCTCCAGCGCGTAGCCAACCACAGCCACCACCACCGCCACCGAAGCCAGCGCGCGCACGCCATGCAGCAGCGGCAACCAGCGACGCGGCAAACCCCAGCCACCGGTCTCCCACTCGAACAGCAACAGCAGTACGAACCACGCCGCCGTGTCGATCAGCTCAGTGACGCGACCGTAGAGTGCATACAGCACGACATCGCCGGCCAGCAACGCATAGACCACCCATTTGAAAACGACAAAGCCGCGGCCAGGCCGCGGCTTTGTTATTGCGTCGGCGCGAACGCCGGGCATGTGCGCGGGCGACGCGTCAGCGCTTGCCGGCGTCGACGTAGTCGCGCTGCGGCGAACCGATGTAGATCTGGCGCGGACGACCGATCTTGTTTTCCGGATCGTTCTGCTGCTCCAGCCAATGCGCCACCCAACCGGAGGTGCGGGCGATGGCGAACATCACCGTGAACATCTCCACCGGGATACCCAGTGCCTTGTAGATGATGCCCGAGTAGAAATCGACGTTCGGATAGAGCTTGCGCTGCACGAAATAATCGTCCTTCAGCGCCGCCTCTTCCAGCTTCATCGCCACTTCCAGCAGCGGATCGTTGATGCCCAGCTCGCCCAGGACCTTGTGGGTCATCTCGCGGATGATCTTGGCGCGCGGGTCGAAGTTCTTGTAGACGCGGTGGCCGAAGCCCATCAGGCGGAAGCCCGATTCCTTGTCCTTGGCCTTCGCGACCGCCGAACCGACATTCTCCGGGCGGCCGATCTGCTCGAGCATCTTCAGCACGGCTTCGTTGGCGCCACCGTGCGCCGGGCCCCACAGTGCGGCGACGCCAGCGGCGACGCACGCATACGGGTTGGCACCGGTCGAACCGACCAGGCGCACGGTCGAGGTCGATGCGTTCTGCTCGTGGTCGGCGTGCAGGATGAAGAGCAGGTCCAGCGCCTTGGCGGCGACCGGGCTGAG
Organism: Lysobacter sp.; assembly: GCA_036524915.1. GTDB lineage: Bacteria > Pseudomonadota > Gammaproteobacteria > Xanthomonadales > Xanthomonadaceae > Lysobacter_J. Next base: position 4,744 of record DATDBI010000079.1, read on the forward strand.
CTCCAGCGGCTCGCTTGGCACTTCCTTCATCATGTGCAGGAAGCGCGTGGTGTATTCGAGGTTGTTCTTCGGATAGCGCATCGGCCAGCCGATCGAATAACGGTGGCAGGCGGCGGCAATCGTCGGCACCTTGGCGATCAGGCGGATGGCGGCCAGGCGGCGTTGTTCCGGATCTTCCAGGTCGAGGTCGTTGTGGTAGAAGCTCGCCATCGAGCCGAGCATGCCGACCAGCATCGCCATCGGATGGGCGTCGTGGCGGAAGCCGTACAGGAAGGTGCGGAACGCCTCGTGCATCATCGTGTGATGCGTGACTTCGTGCTCGAACGAGGCGAACTCGCCCTGGCTCGGCAGCTCGCCATTCATCAGCAGGTAGGCGACTTCGAGGAAGCTCGACTTCTCGGCCAGCTGGTCGATCGGGTAGCCGCGGTACAGCAGCACGCCGGCATCGCCATCGATGTAGGTGACGGCCGACTTGCAGCTGGCAGTGGCGGTGAAGCCGTTGTCGTAGGTGAAAGCGCCGGTTTCCTTCGGCAGCTTGGCGATGTCGATGCAAGGCTGGCCCAGCACCGGATGGTGGACCGGCAGAGTCACGGTCTTGTCGCCAGCGGTCAGGGTGACCTGGTCGAAACCGGCCTGATTGGAACCGGTCTGTTTGGAATCGGACACGAAACACTCCTCAAGTCTGCATGCCTGCCGCATACCTGCCGCACGGCAGGCCGGGCACGAGTGGGCCACGAGTGGGCACGGGGTTGTGGCGGGCAACGGCCAGAAGACCGGGCACGGCCAAACCGCGATAGTGAATTATCGCACAACGACCTGGAGCCAAGGCTCGGACTTTGGTCGGCTTGCCCCCGGCCACCACTGCGCGCAGGCGCGATTACACGGCCTGGCGGTCATTGGCGACTCCAGCCGCCGGGTCTGCACGCGCCAGCCGCCCGGCCAGCCTGCGCCAACGACCAGAAACGGCAACGGCCGCCATGCGGCGGCCGTCGGGGAAACACATCTGTCGCGCGTACGGCGCACCGCGGCCGCATACCCCTCGCCTCGCGTGGGATTTGCCGCCCGTGGTGCACAGAGACGGCAACGGCCGCCTGGCGGCAGCCGTTGCTACAGTCGATTCCTGGCTTCGCCTGGAATGACGCTTCAGCAAAACCGTGCCAGAGGCACGGCCCGAAACATCACTTCTGGGCGTAGCGCTTGCGGAACTTGTCGACGC
>DATDBI010000080.1:0-1248 GCA_036524915.1 Lysobacter sp.
GGGCTGGGGGGGATTGCTCCGCAGCGGGACATGGATGTCCCGCGCCCCGCATCGGACAAGGATGTCCGATTAAGGGGCGGAGCAATCCCCCCCAGCCCGGCGGACGACGCCACTCCGAAGACCTACGCAAGCGCCGAGAGAAGAACGTCACGCGAATGAGCGAAGAACCAAAAAAAAGCCGGCACGAGGCCGGCTTCTTCGTCACGCGCGAACGAGGCTGCTTACGCGGCCTGCTTCCACTGGCCCAGTGCAGCCAGGCCGTTGTCGCGGGCGCGCTCGTACACGGTCTGCTGGGCCTTGGCGAAGTTGTTCACCAGGTCCTGCGACCACAGCTTCAGCGCGGCCTGCTGCATGGCACGGCCGTAGGAGAACGACAGCGGCCACGGGTTCGGGCCCAGCTGGTTCATGGCGTTGAGGTGCGCGGTGGCGTCCTCGTCGGCCTGGCCACCGGACAGGAACACGATGCCCGGCAGGGTCGCCGGCACGGTCGACTTCAGGCACTGCAGGGTCGCTGCGGCAATATCTTCGACGCTGGCCTTCTCGCCGCTGGTGGTGCCCGGCAGGATCATCGAGGCCTTCAGGATGGTGCCTTCCAGCATCACGTTGTGCTCGTACAGCGAAGCGAACAGCGAACGCAGCGTCACTTCGGTGACCTCATAGCAGGTCTCGATGTCGTGCGAACCGTCCATGATCACTTCCGGCTCGACCATCGGCACCAGGCCCTGCTCCTGGCACAGCGCCGCGTAGCGGGCCAGCGCGTGGGCATTGGTGTCGATGCAGGTGCCCGACGGCGACTCGTCACTGATGTTGATCACCGCACGCCACTTGGCGAAACGCGCGCCGAGCTTGTAGTACTCCTCCAGGCGCGCACGCAGGCCGTCGAGGCCTTCGGTCACCACTTCGCCCGGGAAACCGGCCAGCGCGTGGGTGCCCTTGTCGACCTTGATGCCGGGGATCATGCCGTTGTCGGACATGAACCTGGCGAACGGGACGCCGCTCTTGGTGGACTGGCGGATGGTTTCGTCGAACAGGATCGCGCCGGAGATGTAGTCGTTCAGCTTGGGCGTGGCCAGCAGAAGCTCGCGGTATGCGCGGCGATTCTCTTCGGTGTTCTCGATGCCGACGCCGGCGAAGCGCTTGGCAATGGTGCTGGTGGACTCATCGATGGCGATGATGCCCTTGCCCGGGGCCACCATGGCCTGGGCGGTTTCGGCAAGCTGTTCGATGCTCATTGGACGTCCTGCAGGG
>DATDBI010000081.1:0-17435 GCA_036524915.1 Lysobacter sp.
CGGCAAGAAGCCCGAGGACATCCGCAAGACGCTCGACAAGCGCTACGCGAACATGGGCAAGTCGATCGCCGAGCTCAAGGGCGAGGACGTCTTCCAGACCTTCCTCAACAGCTACGCCAACTCGGTCGATCCGCACACCGACTACTTCACCCCGAAGACCGCCGACAACTTCAACGTGTCGATGTCGCTGTCGCTCGAGGGCATCGGCGCGGTGCTGCAGAAGCAGGACGACGTGGTCGCGATCCGCGAGATCGTGCCCGGCGGTCCGGCCGGCAAGTCCAACAAGCTCAAGCCCGGTGACCGCGTCGTCGGCGTCGGCCAGGGCGACAGCGGTGCGATGGAAGACGTGATCGGCTGGCGCATAGACGACGTCGTCGCCAAGATCCGCGGCGCCAAGGGCACCAAGGTGCGCCTGGACGTCATTCCGGCCGAAGCCGGCCTGGACAGCCAGCCGCAGCGCATCGTGCTGGTGCGCGACAAGGTGCGCCTGGAAGACCAGGCCGCCAAGTCGAAGGTCATCACCATTCCGGCCGTCAATGGCGGCGCCCCGCAGCAGCGCATTGGCGTGATCGAGCTGCCGGGCTTCTACCAGGACTTCGAAGGCCGTCGCAAGAACAGCGCCGACTACGCCTCGGCCACGCGTGACGTCGCCAAGCTGCTGATCAAGCTGCGCGAAGAGAAGGTCGACGGCGTCGTCCTCGACCTGCGCAACAACGGCGGCGGTTCGCTCAACGAAGCCATCGAGCTGACCGGTCTGTTCATCGACCGCGGCCCGGTCGTGCAGGTGCGCGAGTCCGGTGGCCGCGTCAGCGTCGAAGGCGACAGCGATTCCGGCATCGCCTGGGAAGGTCCGCTGGCGGTGTTGATCAACCGCGGCTCGGCCTCGGCGTCGGAGATCTTCGCCGGCGCGATCCAGGACTACGGTCGTGGCCTGGTCATCGGTGAGACCAGCTTCGGCAAGGGCACGGTGCAGAACCTGGTCGATCTCGACCGTTGGCCGGCCAACGAGGAAGCGCGCTTCGGCCAGGTCAAGCTGACCATCGCCCAGTTCTTCCGCGTCAGTGGCGGTTCGACGCAGAACAAGGGCGTGGTGCCCGACATCGGCTACCCGGTTTCGGTCGACGCCAGCGAGTACGGTGAAAGCACCTACGACAACGCGCTGCCGTGGACACGCATTGCCGCGGTCCCGCACACCGCCTACGGCAACTTCGCACCGCTCCTGCCCAAGCTCGAAACGCTGCACACCGCCCGCATCGCCAAGGACAAGGAATTCCAGTGGTGGTCGGACGACGTCGCCGAGTTCCGCGAGGAGCGCGCCAAGAAGTGGATCAGTCTCAACGAGGCCGAGCGCCGCGCCGAGCGTGACCGCGAGGATGGCAAGCGCAAGCAGCGCCAGGAAGAGCGCAAGACGCTGGGCCTGGACCTGGATCCGCTGGCCGACGACTACAACGACGATGGCCTGTCGGCGAACGAGCGCGACATCGCCAAGGACGCCGAACGCGAGAAGCTGGCCGAGAACCGTCCCGACCCGCTGCTGCGCGAATCGGCCTCGATCCTCGCCGACGCCGTGCACCTGCTGAACAACGACCGCCAGCTGTCGGCACTGGTGCTGCCGACGGCGACTACCGCCGGCCACTGGGCGGACTGACACGCCCCTCTCCCTGGCTGCCTTCGGCAGCCTGTCCCTCTCCCACAAGGGGAGAGGGAGGTCTTCCTTCTCCCCCGTGGGAGAAGGTGCCCCCGAAGGGGCGGAAGAGGGGGCGGCGAAGCCGCCTGCACGAATCGGATAGCGGGCGCCTCGGGGCGCCCGTTACGCTTTGGCCCATGAACACTGCCCGCCAACTCCGCGACAAGCTCGACCACGCCCGGCAGCTGCTCGATGCCGGCGAGCCCACGCTGACCGACCTGGCCACCGCGGTCGGCCTCAGCGCCTCGCACCTGCAGCGCCAGTTCAGCGCCCGCTTCGGCCTCAGCCCGGCGGAGTACCTCGCGCAGCGCAAGCTCGGCACGCTCAAGGTCGCGCTGCGGGAAGGCAACGATGTCAGTGCCGCGCTTTACGACGCCGGCTACGGATCACCCTCGCGCGTGTACGAAGGCGGCGCCGCGAAGCTGGGCATGACCCCTGCGCGTTACCGCTCCGGTGGCGCCGGCGAGCAGATCCGATGGAGCATTGCAGCCACCGCGCTCGGTCAGGCCCTGGTGGCGACCACGCAGCGTGGCGTGTGCATGATCGAACTGGGCGAAGACGCCGCTGCGCTGGAAGCACGCCTGCACGAGGAGTTCCCGCAGGCGCAGCTTGAGCGTGTCGACGCCGGCCGCGACGAATTCCTTGCGCCGCGACTGCACTCGGTCGCCGATGCGCTCGCCGGCAAGCAGGCGCAGGTGCCGCTGGACCTCATCGGCACCGCGTTCCAGAAGAAGGTCTGGGACGCATTGATGAAGATCCCGCGTGGTGAAACCCGCAGCTACGCCGAGGTTGCGCGCGCGATCGGCCAGCCCAGTGCCACCCGCGCCGTGGCGAGCGCATGCGCCGGCAATCACCTGGCGATCGTGGTGCCGTGCCATCGCGTGATTCGTGGCGATGGTTCGCTCGGCGGCTATCGATGGGGATTGCCTATGAAGCAGAAGGTGCTGCAGCGGGAGCGGGCCGCCTAGGCCGTGGTGCCATGACCGTCGGGATGACGGATCACTTTCGCCGTCGCACCGGCACCCGCGTCGGCACGTGCAACCCCGCTTTCACCACGTCGAACACCATCCGCGTTTCGTAGCGCTTGATGTTGCCCTCGTCCATGAACAAGCGGTCGGCCACTTCGCGGCAGTGGGCGACGCCGGTGGTCGACAGGATCACCAGGTAATCCCATTCGCCCGCCAGCGTGTAGCACTGCTGCACCTCCACCGCGGCACGCATGCGCGCATGGAAGGCCGCATGCAGCTTGGCTGACTCGCGTTCCATCGCCACCAGCACCGTCGCCAGCGTGGTGGTACCGAGCAGGCTCGGGTCGAGGACGGCGATCTGCCGCAACAGGCCGCTCTTGCGATAGCGCGTGAGGCGCCGCTGCACCGCGCTTGCCGACAGCCCGACCGCGTCGCCGAGCGCGGTCAGCGTGGCGGAGGCATCGCGCTGGAGGAGCTCCAGCAGGCGATGGTCGAATTCGTCCAGCATTACCGCGGTCTTGGCCATGCAAAATTTTTGCGTTAATGCGCACTATTTATCAATCCCATGCCGGCCGCTGCCGTTACGATTCACTGATCCGAACGTTTCCCGCACCGGTGGTGCGGCGTCCCGGCCGTCGATGACGGCCCAGGTGCGCCGGCCGCGCGGTGCCGGCGGCGTCGGCAGGCAGCACATCCACCCCCACGCTGGAATCCGCATGAGCACCGCAGCACCCAACGCCGCCCGCGCCGCTCCCGGTGGGCTTGCCGTCGCCTTTGCCCTGGCCTCGGTCTACATCCTCTGGGGCTCGACCTACCTGGCCATCCGCTTCGCGCTGGAGAGCTACCCGCCGTTCCTGCTCGGCGCCGGGCGCATGTTCCTGGCCGGCGCGATCATGTACGCCGTGCTGCGCTGGCGCGGTGTCGCCAGGCCGACCGGCAAGCAGTGGCGCACGTTGTGGATCCTGTCGATCTGGATGGTGCTGCTGTCCAACGGCCTGGTGAACCTGGCCGAGACCGAGGTCGGCTCCGGCCTGGCCGCGATTGCCGTCGCCTCGATGCCGCTGTTCGCCGGTGTGTTCGCGATGCTGCGCGGCCGTCATCCGTCGAAGATCGAATGGGTTGGCCTGATCATCGGCTTCCTGGGCGTGCTCTGGCTCAACGCCGGCGGCGAGCTGTCGTCATCGACGCTCGGGCTGGTCTGCCTGGTGATCGCGCCGATCGCGTGGGCATGGGGCTCGATCTGGAGCCGCGACCAGGACCTGCCGCAACCGTTCATGTCAGCCGCCGGGCAGATGCTCACCGGCAGCATCTGGATGCTCATCGCCGCCATGCTGCATGGCGAGCGCATGACCGCGATGCCGAGCGCCAGCGCGACCACGGCAATGCTCTACCTGGTCGTGGCCGGTTCGATCTTCGGCTTCACCGCCTACATCTGGCTGCTGCACCACGTACGGCCGGCACTGGCGACCAGCTATGCCTACGTCAATCCGCCGATCGCGGTGATGTTCGGCGCGTTGATCGGCGGCGAGCACTTCACCGCGCATGACCTCGGCGCGATGGCGGTGATCCTGGTAGGCGTGGTCATCATCACGTTGGCGAAAGCGCGCGCTGGCAAGCCGGCACCGGCACCGTCGACTGCTTCGGACACGGCACCTTCGGAACCGGCAGCATGAGCGACCACGCTACCGCGCGCAGCGGGCTATGGATCGCCGCTGCCTCGTTCGTGCTCTGGGGGCTGATGCCACTGTACTGGCATCTGCTCAAGGTTGTGCCGTCGCTGCAGATCGTCATGCACCGGATCGTTTGGAGCGCGTTGCTGGTGGCCGCATGGCTGGCATGGAAGCAGGGCCGCGGCTGGCTGCGCACGGCGCTCGTGCGTCCGCGCGCGGCGTGGATGCTTGCGCTCAGCGGCACCCTGATCGCCTGCAACTGGGGCCTGTACATCTGGGCGGTCAACGCCGGCCACGTGGTCGAGAGCAGTCTTGGCTACTTCATCAACCCGCTGGTGAGCGTGCTGTTTGGCGTGGCCTTCCTGCACGAGCGCCTCAACCGCGCGCAGTGGTTGTCGGTGGCGCTGGCGGCAACCGGCGTGGCCTGGTTGACCTGGCAGTACGGCCAGCCGCCGTGGATCGCGATTGGTCTTGCGCTGTCGTTCGCGCTGTACGGCCTGATCCGCAAGCTCGTCGCCGTCGATGCGGTCAGCGGCCTGGGCGTGGAGAGCGTGTACCTGTTCCTGCCAGCGCTGGTGGTGCTGATGTGGAGCGAGACACACGGCAGCGGCCACTTCGCCAGCGGCTGGGGCCTGGGCGTGGATGCGCTGCTCATCTTTGGTGGCGCGCTGACCGCGCTGCCGCTGATCGGCTTTGCGTTCGCGGTGCGGCGTGTGCCGCTGTCGGTGGTCGGGCTGATGCAGTACATCGCCCCGACCATTCAGTTCCTGCTTGGCGTGCTGTTCTTCGACGAGGCGTTCAACCGCGACCGCGCCACCGGTTTCGTTTTCATCTGGGTGGCGCTGGCGATCTTCGCGATCGATGGGTTGATGCGCGCGCGCAGGATGTCGGCGCAGTCGGCCTGAGTGCCCCCGCGGCACCGGCAATGAAAAGGGGCGCCGAGGCGCCCCTTTTTGTTTGCAGCAACTGTCTCGCAATCACGCCGCGCGCAACGCCTCCGTCACCGGCAAGCGCGCCGCGCGCAGTGCCGGGAACAAACCGCCGACCAGACCGATGCCGAGCGCCCACTTCAGGCCGTTCCACAGCAACTCCGGCGAGACCTTGAACTGGAACATCACCTGGCTGAAGTTGTTGCCCAGGGTAGACACGCTGTAGCCGTTGAAGATCAGCCAGGCAATGGCGCCACCGATCAGGCCGCCCAGCAGTGCCAGCAGCATCGTTTCCAGCATCACCGCCACCACCACCGGCAGCCCCCGGAAACCAATGGCCCGCATCGTGGCGATCTCGCGCGCACGACCGGCCACCGCCGCATACATGGTGTTCAACGCACCGAACACCGCACCCACCGCCATGATGCCGCCGATGATCGTGCCGAGGATCTTGAGGAACTTGCTCAGGCCTTCGGACTGCTTGGCGTAGTAGTGACGGGTGGTGTCGACGTCGAGCTTCAGGCGCGGGTCGGCGGCCATGGCGGCCTTGAGCTTCTTGAAGCCGTCCTTGCCGTCGAGTTTCGCCGTCACCGACTGGAACGCGTTGCGGCGATAGGTCGAACCCAGCGTGTCGGCATCGGCCCACAGTTCCGAATCGTGCGAGTCGCCGGAGGCGAACACGCCGACCACGGTCCACATCTGGTTGGCCAGCTCGATCTGCTTGCCGACTTCCATGTTGACGTACTGCTTCTTCGCGCCCTGGCCGACAACCAGCTCACGCATGCCCGGGTTGAACTTGCGGCCCTCGACGATCTTCACCTGAGGACGCAGCGTCCACGCCGCCTCACCAACACCGCGGAGTTGCGCGTTGGCGTCGGTGTGGTCGGCCTTGGTGACCATGTTCACCACCTGCGACAACTCTGGCGACAGCGCCGGACGACCGTCAGGCCCCTTGGCGATGCCGGCCAGCGAGCTGATCAGCGGCACCTGGTCGCGGGTGATCACCGAGTTGGTCTCGGCCTGCGAACCACCGCGCAGGATGATCGCGGTCTGGTCGTTGCCGGTCTGCTTGAGCGTGGCCTCGAAGCCGGCGCCCATCGCCAGCATCGCCACCAGCACGCCGACCACGCCGGCAATGCCGACCACGATCACCGCCGACGGACCCCAGCGCTGCGGCAGGCTGGCAACGCCGATCTTCGCCGCCTCCAGCGCCAGCCGGCCGGTGCGCGTCAGCAGCAGCCACAGCACCAGCGCCACGACCACGGCGAGTACGCCGTACCAGGGCAGCATCGTCCACGCCACCAGGCCGGCGAGCAGCGCCAGCAGCACGCCAAGATTGCCCAGCCATTTCTTCATGCGGCTCATGTGTGGTCTCCGTTACCGGCCCGCGAGGGCATCGACGATGTTCAGGCGCATCGCGCGCAGGGCAGGCAGCAGGCCCACGCCGACGCCAATGGCGAGCATCAGGCCCAGGCCCATCAACCAGGTCGCTTGTGGCATGTGCGGCAGCTGGATCAGGCCCATGCTGGCCGCGCTCACGGCCGGCATCACGATCGCCGCAATGCCAAGGCCGATCAGGCCGCCGATGACCACCAGCAGCGTCGCCTCGGCCAGTACCAGCCACAGCACACTGCGGTTGGAGAAGCCGATGGTCTTGAGCACCGCCAGCTCCGGGATGCGCTCGCGCACCGCCTGCGCCATGGTGTTGCCGGTCAGCAGGACCAGCGTGAAGAACACCGCGGCCATGATCGAGGTGACGATCAGACCGATGTCGCCGATCTGCTTGAAGAAGGCCTGGTTGAAGGCCTGCTCGGTCTGGGTCTTGGTTTCATGGTCGGAGTTGTCCGACAGCGCATCGATCGCGCGCGCGACCTGCGTCGACTGGTTGGCGTTGACCAGGTCGACCACGTACCAGTGCACCTGGCCCTTGCTGAAGTCGTTGGCCTCGTCGAAGTACTTCCAGTTGAACATCAACTGCTTCTCTTCACCCTTTCGACTGTTGTCGGCGAGCTTGAAGATGCCAACCAGCTTGAAGGTCCAGTTGTTGCTGCCCTTGGTCGGGAAGATCGTCGCCTGCAGCGGGATGTTGTCGCCGATCTTCCAGCCGTGCAGCTTGGCCAGTGCCTCGCCGACGATGGCGCCGTCGCGGGTGGCGTAGAAGGCCTTCAACTGCTCGGGCGGGATGATGTACTCCGGATACAGCTCGATGTAGCCCGGGCCGACGGAGAAGTTCGGGAAGAAGTTCTTCGGGTCCTGGTAGATGCCACCGAACCAGGTCGCGAACGAGGCCTTGGCCACGCCGGGTACCTGCTCGATCTGCGACTGCATGCGGACGGGCAACGATTGGGTGATCGACAGCTTGGAAGTGGTGATCAGGCGGTCGTAGCCGGCGACGTTGGCGCTGGAGTTGAACGCCACGCGCACCGAGTCGAGCATCCCGAACAGCAGGAACGCGGTGACCACCGACAACAGCGTCAGGAACGTGCGGGTCTTGCTGCGGAACAGCGCCGCCCATATCAGGTGCAGGTATTTCATGTCTGCCTCCTCAAAGGTCAGTGCGCGACGGCAAGCTCACGCTCGACCAGGGTGCCCTTGTCGAGATGGATCGTGCGCTGGGCGTGATCGGCGGCCTTGGGATCGTGCGTGACCATGATGATGGTCTTGCCGTGGTCGCGGTTGAGCGACTGCAGCAACGCCAGGATCTCCTCGGCCGACTGGCGGTCGAGATCGCCGGTGGGTTCGTCGCAGATCAGCAGGGTCGGGTCGGAAACGATCGCGCGCGCAATCGCCACGCGCTGCTGCTGGCCGCCCGACAGTTCGTTCGGGCGGTGCTTGCCGCGATCGGCCAGGCCGACCAGCTGCAACGCGATCTCGGCATTGCGCTTGCGCTGAGCCGACGACAGCTTGGTCAGCAGCAGCGGCAGTTCGACGTTCTTCTGCGCGTTGAGCGTCGGCATCAGGTTGTAGAACTGGAACACGAAGCCGACGTTATGGCTGCGCCACTGGGACAGTTTGCCGCCGCTCAGCGTGTCGATGCGCTGGCCTTCCACCTGGATCTCGCCACCGCTGGGTGAGTCGAGGCCACCGATGAGATTGAGCAGGGTGGTCTTGCCCGAACCCGACGGGCCCATCAGTGCGACGAAGTCGCCTTTGGGGATGTCCAGGTCGATGCTGTGCAGCACCTCCACCTTTTCCGGACCGCGTTGATAGGTCTTCCTGAGATTGCGGATCGAAACCAGCGTAGACATTGCGACGTCCTCGAAACGGTAGGAGGAGGAACTGCGTTGATTGCTTCGTTGGATTGCGTCTTTCTTATTCGCTTGCCGCGTCGCTCTCGGACTCGGCGCCGGCTGCAGCGACCTTGACGCGGTCGCCGTCGGCAAGACTGGCGGGAGGATCGAGCACGACCGTCTCACCGCCTGAGAGGCCCTGGGTGATTTCGCGGTCTTCGCCGAGGCTGCGGCCGACGGTGACCTCGCGCTGCACGGCCTTCTCTTCGGCGACCACGAACGCGAGCTGCTTGCCGTCGCGGGTGGTGATCGCCGCCGCCGGCACCAGCACGCCCGGCTTCTGCTTGGGTGCGTCGGCCTTGCCCGCTTCCAGGAAGCTCACGCGCACGCCCATGTCGGGAACGATGCGCGGGTCTTTCGTCTTGAGCGCGACGCGGACCTTGACCGTGGCCTTGCCGCGGTCGGCGGCGGGGATGATCGCGATCACCTCGGCCGGGATCTTCCAGTCCTGGTAGGCGTTGAGCGTCGCCTCGACCGGCATCTTCGGCTGCACGCGGCCGATGAAGGCCTCGCCCACCTCGACCTCGATCTCCAGCGAATCCATGTCGACGATGGTGCCGATGCCGGTCCGGGTGAAGCCGCCGGTGGCCAGCGGCGAGACGATCTCGCCCGGCTGCGCGGCCTTGGCCGTGACCACGCCGGCGAACGGCGCGCGCACGATGGTGTTGTCGACGCCCAGGTCGGCGATGTGCAGGCGATCGCCGGCAACCTTGGCGTTGCGCTCGGAGGTGGTCAGTTCGGCCCGCAGCGAGTCGCGCGCGGCGATGGCCTCGTCGTACTGCGCCTTCGACACCAGCTGCTGGTTGACCAGCGTCGACAGCCGGCGTGCATTGGATTCGGCCTCGGCCAGGCGCGCGCGCACGCTATCGACCTGGCTGCGCGAGGCGCCGGCCTGGGCATTGGCGAGCGTGCGTTCGGCATTGGCGTCGATCGGATCGAGCGTGGCCATGACCTGGCCTTCCTCGACCTTCTGGCCTTCCTCGATCAGCACTTCGCGGACCTTGCCGGTGATCTTCGCCGACACCGTCGCCATGCGACGGGCGACGACATAGCCGGTGGCATCGAGCACCGAAGCGTTGCCGCCGTTGCCGATGGCAGTGACCGTCGCGGTCTGGACCTCGACCGCGCGATCGCGGCCGAAGACCGCCCACGCGGCGAACACGAGTACGAGTACACCCGCAACGACAGCAAGCGCGATCCACAAGCCGCGGCGTGAAGCCGGCGGCGGTGGCGCGCTACGGTCTATGCGCAATTCCTTGAGCAGGTCGGACGAGGCAGTCATATGCACACCAGACGCAAGACGGCGCCTAGTGTGCCGTCAGGGAACCGATTGCGCCAACCTGCCGGAAGTCAGTTTGTGCATGACCCGGGCGGGATATCGCTACCACTTGAGCGTGGCCCGGGTGTGCAGCGGTATACCCGTCGCCCTCACATCGGGGAGCGGCTAGGTCGAGGACAGCTTCCTGAGCAGCCCGTACGCGCCGCGCAGGCCCTGCGCTTCACCGCCCGCGGGGCGGCCCGGGCGATCGCTGTCATTCCAGCTGTAGACGTCCAGGTGCGCCCATTTCTGCGCAGCCGGGACGAAACGCTCCAGGTAGATCGCGGCCGTGACGCTGCCGGCCATCTTCGACGGCCCGCCGTTGGCGATATCGGCCACGGTGCTGGTCAGGTAGCGAAGGTACGGGCGCCACAACGGCATGCGCCAGAGCGGGTCGCGCTGCTCGATGCCAGACTCCAGCCACAGGCGCGCGACGTCTTCATCGTTGCTGTACAGCGCCGGCAGGTCCGGGCCCAGCGCGATGCGCGCCGCGCCGGTGAGCGTGGCGAAGTCGAGCAGCAGCGCCGGCTTCCGCTCCGAGGCGTAGGTCAGGGCATCGCACAGGATCACGCGGCCTTCGGCGTCGGTGTTGTCGATCTCCACCGACATGCCCTGGCGCGTGGCAACCACTTCGCCCGGGCGGAACGCATTGGGGCCGACGGCATTCTCGACCGCCGGCACCAGCAACGTCATGCGCAGCGGCAGCTTGCGCGTCATCACCAGTTCGGCCAGCGCGATGGCATGGGCGGCGCCGCCCATGTCCTTCTTCATGTTGCGCATGCCGTCGGCCGGCTTGAGGTCGAGGCCGCCGGTGTCGAAGCACACGCCCTTGCCGACGATGGCGACGTGCGGGTGCGATTCGTCACCCCAGTTGAGTTCGATCAGGCGCGGCGCGCGATGGCTGGCGCGACCGACCGCATGGATCGCCGGGAAATTGCGGGTGAGCAGGTCGTCGCCGCTGACGACCTCGATCTTCGCACCGAAGCGCTCGGCCAGTTCGCAGGCGACCTGCTCGAGCTGGTCCGGGCCCATGTCCTCGGTCGGCGTGTTGACCAGGTCGCGCACGCGCACGCAGGCGGCGAGCTGGGCGAATGCCTCATCGTCACCCTGCGACTGCAACTGCGCCGGCTGGCGCAGCGGCTGCTTGTAGCGGTTGAAACGGTAGCTGCCCAGGCCCCAGCCCAGGTGCAGCGCCGAGCGCGCCGCGGCCGGCAGGTCCGTCGCCAGCGACCACGCGCGCAGCGGCAGCGCGTAAGGGGCGTGGCCGTACGAGTAGGGGTCGAGCGGATCGGCAACGCCTATCACCGCCGCGGCGATGCCACCGTCGACGGAGGGCAGGGTGATCGCCGTCCACGCTGAGCCGTCGAATCCCTGCGCATCGAGCCAGGCCAGTGCCGAAGCCTCCTGCGTCGCGCGCCACTGGCCGATCGTGTCGCGACTGACCACGTGCAGCGGCAGGCTGTCGGTGCTGGTGTCGGCGAAACCGTGCGGGATGCTCATGCGGTGAGGAGTTCCGGTTGTTGTGCGATGTCCAGCCAGTCGGCCAGTGCTGCGAGCGTGGTGAATTCGAGGTCGGGACGCAGGTCCGGATGCGGCCAGCGCGCACCGTCGCGATTGATCCAGCAACTGCGCATGCCGGCGCGGTACGCGCCGACCACGTCCATTTCGATGTCGTCGCCAACGTGCAGGACATCGCCCGGGGCGAGGTCGAGCTGGCGGCAGGCCGCGTGGAAGATGCTCGCCGCAGGCTTGGGCGTGCCGTGCTCGCGCGCGCCGAGCTGGAAGGCGAAATGCGCCGAGACACCGACGCGCGACAGGTCGGCATTGCCGTTGCTGATCGCCGCCAGCGGCACGCGCGCGGCCAGTCGTTCGAGCGCGGCGAGCGCATCGGGGTAGAACTCGACACGGTTGCGCTCGGTGTAGAACGCCTCGAACGCGGCGTCCGCATGGGCCGGATCGTCGCCGCTCAGCTCCATCGCCCGCACCAGGCTCAGCTTGCGCAGCTGGCTGAAGTCGTGGGCGAGGTCGGGACGCTCCTTGAACATCCGCTCGCGCAGTTCGCGCATGGCTTCGATCGGGAAGCGCCGGGCGGTGCCGGGACAGTACTCCAGCAGCCACGCGTGCAGCACCTGCTCAACCCGCGCGCCGATCGGCGCGAACGGCCACAGGGTGTCATCGAGGTCGAGGGTGATGGCGCGTACGGGGAAATGCATGGCGATATTTTAGCCTGTTTGCAGCAAATGCCCCTTCACCCTGCCAACCAGGCGGATGCCTGGGCAAAGGGCACAAGCGCCACGATTGACCGTTATCGGCCGCGATGGCCGGAACTTCAGGCCGGACTGCAGGCCCGGTCCCCTGGGCTCACTCCAGCAGCCGTGCCCAGCCGCCCATCCCCTCGATCCGTGCCAGCACCAGCTTCACGCACACCAGCAGCGGCACCGCCAGCAGCAGGCCGACGATTCCCCACAGCCAGCCGAACAGCATCAGCGCCAGGATCAGCACCAGCGGCGACAGGCGCATGCGCCGGCCAAGCACGATCGGGGTGACGATCTGGCCCTCGATGGTGTGCAGCACCAGGTAGATGCCCGCCGGCAGCAGCGACGGCAGCAGCTTGTCGAACGCGACGAAGCCCATCAGCAGCATGATCACGATGCCGATCAGCGGGCCCACGTAGGGCGCGAAGTTGAGGATCGCCGCCATCGTGCCCCACAGCAGCGCCTCCGGCAGCGGCACGCCAAGCCAGTAAAGCGCGCCGGACAAGGCCAGGCCCAGGGCGATGTTGATCAGGGTGATGGTGAGCACGTAGCGCGAGATCTCGCGCTCGATCGAATGCAGGATGTCGACCGTGAGCTTCTTCTGCTGGCGCGTGGGCAGCAGTGCGATCGCGTTGCGCTGCAGGCTTTCGCCATACACCATGAAGAAGAACGTCAGCAGCACCACGGCAAGCACCGACGCCACCCGTCGCGGCGTCGCGGTCAGTGCCTTGTAGGGTTCGTTGAGTTCGGTGCGGATGACCTGCACCGGCCGCCCGCCGCTCTCGCCACCGGCGGCGCGGGCGATGTTCTGCGCGGCCTTGTTGGCGTCGAGCATCGGCTTGGTCAGGTCGCGCAGCTTCGGCGCGATCGACTTCATCTCGCGCGGCACCTGCCGCACCCATTCGCCGGCCGGATCGATCAGCTGGTTGCCGAGCAGGCCCGCCGCGGCCAGCCCACCGACCAGCACCAGCACCGCGCCAACGAAGCGCGGCACATAGAGCCGCTGCAATCCGCGGATGATCGGGTTGCCGATGAGCGCGAAGAACATCGCCAGCAGGACCGGCAGGACCAGTTCCTGCGCTGCCCACAGCGTGTAGCCGACGGCGAGCGTCGCCAGCACCATCGCCGCGCTGCTCGAGCGGGGTCGCGGTTGCGCGGGCGCAGGTTGGGGTTCGCCCTCATCGGACGATTCCAGGTCGGACGGTGTGGCTTCGGGGATGCTCAAGGTTCGACCGGATCGACGACAGCGACGCGTGCAGCTTGCATGGTGACCTCGGCGCGCGCCAGCGTCGCTGCATCCGCGTCGGCGGCGCTGATGGCCTGCGTGTCCGCCGCCGTGCCCGCTGGCACGCCCGCCGCCTGCTCGGCGCTGGCCGCGGCCTGCTCGGCCCCTTCGGCCGCAACCTGGGCGCTGCCACCGGCGAACAGACCCGACACCATGGTGATCACCTGCATCAGGCCGCCGCCCTTGGAGAGCGCGCGAACCGGTTCGGCGCGTCCGACGACGTAACCGGCAACCAGCCCGGCGATCACGATCCGCCCGGGCGTCCACGCCTCTCGCCAGGAATCGCGCAGTCCGCCCAGTTGGGTGGCGACGCGACGCTCGCTTTCCTCGAGCACGTCCTCGGCCTGATCGACCTTCTGGATCAGCTGTTCAAAGCGCATGGCGATCTCTCGAGCGTGATGTCATGGCGGCGCGACGTCGATTCCCTGCTTGTCCTTCTTCGGCTCACCCGATGGTGTCTGGGCGTGACGCTTGTGGACTTCGCGCGCCGACTCGGTGGAGCCCGGGCTTGGCATCAGGTCCGACAACTCGCCAATGCCCAGCCGGGCCAGCTGCCGCCGCGTCGCCTGCAACCGCGTGTGATCGAAATAGTGCATCGCACGCCAGCACGCGTAGCCGGTCACGGCCAGGCTGAGCAAGGCGGCGATGATCATCGCCAACAACCACGACAAGCCCAGGCTGGTGAGGAACGCCACCAGGCTGCCCATCAGGAACAGCCACGCCGATGCACCGAAAACGATCGCCATGCCGGTGAAGGCCAGCGCCCGGCCCAGCGCGCTGCGTGCCAGCGACAGGTCGGCCGCGACGAGGCTGCGCAGCGCCTTGGCCGAGTCGCCCGCGGCGCCGAGGCTGGCGCGCGCGGTGGCGCCCAGGTCGCGCAGCGAATCGCCCAGGTCGGGCGGAGGAGTCGATCCCTCAGGCTCGCGATCGTCCCCTGCCTGGCTCACGTGCGCTTACTTGTCGCCGCTGCGGGCGAGCTTGGCGATGATCCAGCCGGCGGCGAAGGCGACGCCGAAGGAGGCAAGCGGTCGCTCGCGGATCAGTTCGGCGGCGCTGTCGACCAGGTCACGGCCCTTGTCCATCAGGGCATCGACCTGTTCGCGGGCGACACCGCCGGCCTGTTCGGCCGCGGCAATCCCGGACAGCGCACTGTCGGCCAGGTCGGCTTTCACGTTCGCCCTGCCGACGCGCAGTTCGTCACCGGCCGCGCTTGCCGCGCCACGCAGTGCGTCACCGGCATCGGCGGCTGCCTGCTTCAGGTGTCCGCCGGCTTCGCCGAGATGGGTCTTCATGCCGTCGCTGGGGGTGGAATTCATCAGGTGCTCCTCCAAAGTCGCAGGTCCGTCCTGCTCAAAGTGACTGAGTGTCACTGCATCGGCAAGTTGCCCTGCCGGCCGCCGCGTACGACGCGCAGGATCAACTGTGCGGGAGCCTGTGTGAAGCTGGCGCGGAAACCTGAAAGATCTTCGAACGAACCGACAGTGGCGGCGGTGACGATGTCGTCCTTCTGCAGGCCGTTCTGCGCGGCGCGGCTGCCGCGCGCGACCGATTCGACCAGCACGCCCGCATACCCTGACTGGCGCAGGCGCTCGGGCAGTTCGGCGAAGACCGCACCGGCCAGGCGCGGATCCAGCTCCAGGCCCTGGAACGACTTGGGTTGCTCGCGCAGCGCTGCGTTCACCTGGATCACCTTGCCGTCACGACGCACATCGAGTGCGATGCGGCTGCCGACGGCCTGCAGGCCTTCGAAATTGCGCAGCGCATCCGGGTCGTCGATGCGCTCGCCGTTGGCGGCCACGATCACATCGCCCGGCTTGAGACCTGCAGCGGCCGCGGCACCGCCGGAATACACCCTCGATACCAGTGCGCCACGCGCTTCGTCCAGGGCCAGTCCCTGCGCAAGCCGTGCATCGACGGTCTGCGACTCCAGCCCCAGCGTGCCGCGGATGACCACGCCGTTGTTGGCGATCAACTGGCCCATGATGTTGCGCGCAAGGCTGGTGGGGATGGCGAAGCCCAGGCCGATGTTGCCGGCCATCGAGCCGCGCGGGTTGAAGCTGGCGGTGTTGATGCCGACCAGTTCGCCGTTGAGGTTGACCAGGGCGCCACCGGAGTTGCCCGGATTGATCGAGGCGTCGGTCTGGATGAAGTTCTGGAAGCCGAGCCCGCGCAGGCCGGTGCGCCCGACCGCGGAGACGATGCCGGAGGTTACCGTCTGGCCGATGCCGAACGGGTTGCCGACCGCGACCACGAAATCGCCGACCCGCAGCGCATCGGAATTGGCCAGCGGCAGCGCGATCAGGTTGGGCGCGGCGATGCGCATCAGCGCCACGTCGGTGTCGGGATCGGAGCCGAGGAACTCGGCTTTCAGCGTGCGGCCGTCGGCGAGCGTCACCGACACTTCGTCCGCGCCCTCGATCACGTGATGGTTGGTCAGCACGTAGCCGCGCTGGGCATCGACGATCACGCCCGAGCCGAGCGACTCGTTGATCCGTTCCTGGGAGAGTTCCGGGAACATACGACGGAACATCGGGTCGCCGCCGAACGGGCTGACCTTGACCCGCTGCTTGGTGTGGACGCTGACCACGGCCGGGGTGACCTTGGCCAGCATCGGTGCCAGCGACGGCAGCGGCTGCCCGCTGACCACGGCCGGCAGTGCGGCAACAGCCGGCACCGCGGTCGCGGCGGCAGGCGCCGCCTGGGCGGGTGTTTCCAGCCCGTCGCGGATCGCGGTGGCAGCAAAACCACCAAAGGCGGCGGCGAGGGACAGGGTGAGCAGGGTCGGCAGAGGGCGCATCGCGTCGTTCTGGTGAAGGGAGGGGCGGGGTCTGCGCCGCGCGACGCGGCTGAACGGCCCCAGTCTCCGGCAAGACCACTAAATAGGCCATGAAGTTTCCGGGTCCTTGTCGAGACGGTGTCGCGCCCGGTGCCGGCCTCGCAGCCCCCTCCAGCGCGAATCGTCGAAGCAGGCGCGCGATTCAAGTGCACCTGCCGCAGTGCATCGCTGACGCCCGTCACGCATTGTGACTGCGATCAAAAAACCGTTGACTAAATCCAGGACCGGGTTTAGCTTGAACCCTCGCTTCGGCCACTACATGTAGTGGTTTGTGGGCGGCGGGAGCCCTAAGTCAGGGTTTCCTGGCTTAAAGTTGCGGTACTGTCAGCGTCATCGGGGGATGGCGCGGAACGGGAGCAAGATGAGCCCAGATTCGAACCAAAACCAGTGCTTCGCGGACGTGGAAAGCGCGATCGCGGGCATGGCCGTCGGCGGCGTTTGAGTCACCTGCGGCAGAGCGGCACCCACTATAAGAATCACCGGCGGCGGTCCCGATCCGTTGCCAGAACGAGGAGAAAGGACAGGCATGAGCACAGTGCGCCTCGAGGCGGTCAAGACGGCCGCGGTTGCAGGGGGGGACCTCGAGAGGGAGATTCCGATGCAGCCCGCTTCCCAGGACATCTGGGACAAGAAGTACCGGCTGAAGACCAAGACGGGGAAGGCGGTCGATTCCGACATCGACGCCACGTACCAGCGCGTCGCCAGGGCCCTGGCCGACGCCGAGCCCAATGCCGAGAAGCAGCAGTACTGGAACGAGCGTTTCGTCTGGGCGCTGCGCCGCGGGGCCATTCCCGCCGGCCGCATCACGTCCAACGCAGGCGCGCTCGAGCACAAGCCGGCCACGTCCACGATCAACTGCACCGTCTCGGGCACCATCGAGGATTCGATGGATGGAATCCTGGAGAAGGTCCACGAAGCCGGCCTGACCCTGAAGGCAGGCTGCGGCATCGGCTATGAGTTCTCGACGCTGCGTCCGCGCGGCGCGTTCGTCGCCGGCGCCGGCGCCTACACCTCCGGTCCGATGTCCTTCATGGATATCTACGACAAGATGTGCTTCACCGTGTCCTCGGCCGGTGGCCGTCGCGGCGCGCAGATGGGCACGTTCGACGTCTCGCACCCGGACGTGAAGGACTTCATCCGCGCCAAGCGCGAAGACGGCCGCCTGCGCCAGTTCAACCTGTCGCTGCTGATCACCGA
>DATDBI010000082.1:0-7269 GCA_036524915.1 Lysobacter sp.
GGCTACGAAACCTGGGAGGCGTATAACAACCGCTACTGGCCGGCGCTGTACCTGATCGACCGGGACGGACACGTGGTCTACCACCACTTCGGTGAAGGCAACTATGCCGAGACCGAGGACAAGGTCCGGCGCCTCCTGCAAGCAAAGTAAGCAAGTCGCAATGGTGCCGCGCCCACCGCGGCCGGCACCTGCGCACCCCCCGGTTGCATCCAGAGCAGGACCTTTCCATGGACCACGTTGACCACATCCTGGTCGTCGACGACGACCACGACATCCGCGGCATGGTCGCCGACTACCTGCGCAAGAACGGACTGCGTACCTCGCTCGCGGCGGACGGCCGCGAGATGCGCGTCATCCTGGAAACCAACGCCATCGACCTGATCGTGCTGGACGTGATGATGCCGGGCGACGATGGCCTGGTGCTCAGTCGCAACCTGCGCGCCAGCAAGCACAAGGCCATCCCCATCATTCTGCTGACCGCGCGCGATGACGCCACCGACCGCATCATCGGCCTGGAGATGGGCGCCGACGACTACGTGACCAAGCCTTTTTCGGCCCGTGAGTTGCTGGCACGCATCAACGCGGTCATTCGTCGCACGCGCATGCTGCCGCCCAACCTGCAGATCTCCGAGGCCAGCCGTCTGCTCGAGTTCGGCCAATGGCGCCTCGATACCACGGCCCGTCACCTGCTCGACCCGCAAGGCACGGTCGTGGCGCTCAGCGGTGCCGAGTTCCGGCTGCTGCGCGTATTCCTGGACCACCCGCAGCGGGTGCTCAGCCGCGACCAGCTGCTGAGCCTCACCCAGGGGCGCGAGGCCGAGCTGTTCGATCGCTCCGTCGACCTGCTGGTCAGCCGCCTGCGCCAGCGCCTGAAGGACGACCCGCGCGACCCCGCCTACATCAAGACCGTGCGCAGCGAGGGCTATGTCTTCAGCCTGCCGGTGACGTTGCTGGACGCGGGCGCATGAGCGCACCGCAACCTTCGATGCTGTCGCGCCTGCTTCCGCGCACGATCGCCTCGCGGCTGTACCTGATCCTGTTCGCGGGGTTGCTGGTCGCGCACGGCCTGTCGTTCGCGCTGTTGTTCTACGAGCGCTATGAGTCGGCGACATCGATGATGCTCGGCAACCTGGAGAAAGACGTGTCGACATCGATCGCGATGCTCGACCGCCTGCCTGCGCAGGAACGGCCGGCCTGGATCCCGAAGTTCGAGCGCAGGACCTACCGCTACATCCTCGGCCCCGGCGAAAGCGGCAACGAACTGCAGACCGAACGTGCGCGGGCCTTGACCGGCATCATCGGTGGCGTGCTTGGCGAGCGTTATCGCGTGCACGGCAACTCCACGTCGACCACGCCCGAGCGCCTGCAGGTCCACCTCACCCTCAGCGATGGAGCGCCGGTCACGATCGAACTGACGCCTTCGGTAATGCCGATCGCCAAGTGGTTGCCGTTCGTGCTCGCCCTGCAACTGGTCCTGTTGCTGGCGTGCGCCTGGCTGGCGGTGCGTTTGATCACCCGCCCCTTGGCGCAACTTGCGCAAGCCGCCGATTCGCTCAGTCCCACCGGCGATGGACCGCACCTGCCCGAGCACGGGCCGGCCGAAGTTGCCAAGGCGGTGTCCGCATTCAACGCAATGCAGGACCGCATATCGCTGCATCTCAAGGAACGCCTGCAGATCCTGGCGGCGATATCGCACGACCTGCAGACGCCTATCACGCGGATGAAGCTGCGCCTGGAGGCGATGGAAGAGTCGCCCGCCGCGACGAAGCTGGTCGGCGATCTCGACGAGATGCAGCACCTGGTCCGCGACGGCGTCGCCTACGCCCGCAGCGCGCACGGCGGGGTCGAGCCGGCGCTGAAGGTAGACCTCGATGCGTTCCTCGACAGCCTGGTCTGGGACTACCAGGACACCGGCAAACCAGTCACCGTCACCGCCCATGTCGGCGTGCCGGTGACGACCCGCCCACGGGCCCTGCGTCGGGTCGTGGGCAATCTGGTCGACAATGCCGTCAAGTACGCCGGTGCGGCGGAAGTCGCCGCGTCTGTCGACAACGATGGCAAGGTCGCCATCAGCGTGCTCGATCGCGGCCCCGGGATTTCCGAGCGCGAGCTGGAGTCGGTGATGCAGCCGTTCTATCGCGTGGAAGCCTCGCGCAATCGCGACACCGGCGGCGCCGGCCTCGGCCTGGCCATTGCCCAGCAGCTCGCGATCGCCATCGGCGCGCAGCTCCAGCTGCGTGGACGCGACGGTGGTGGGCTGATTGCCACGATCACCCTGCCCGCGGCCTGACCGCCCGCCCCGAGCCTCTTCACCTGCCGTGAATGCCAGCGGCCGCAGGCTTCGACAAATGGCGTGCCCACGCGCCTGGAACGCGGGGAACGCACCTTCTCGCGGTCAAAACCTGAGGAGGAGCACGCGCGATGTCGAAGCCGAAAGCACCTGCAGCGGCCATGGCGGCCCTTCTTGCCATTGTCCCGTGGTCCTCGCATGCGCAGGACAGCGCAGACTCCGGTGAATGGAAATGGATAGTGGCGCCCTACCTGTGGGCGGCCAGCGTAGGCACGGACTTCCACACGCCGTTTCCAGTGAGCGAAGGCGGGACGGATTTCCCCAATGTCATCGACGACGTCGACGGCGTCTTCCAGGTGCACGTGGAGGGACAGAACGGCGCGTACGGCGTGTTCGCCGACTTCACCTACTTCGGCCTGGGTGGCGACGAGGATTACGAGCGGCTCAATACCGATTCCCAGCTCGACGCTTACCTGTTCGAAGCGGCGGCGGTGTGGAGCCCCGGCGAAGGCCGGCTCAAGGGCATCGAACTGTTCGGCGGTCTGCGCTATATCGACCTCGATCTGGCCGTGACGTTCGATCCGCACGACCCGCGTTTCGACTCGCTCGAGCTCAACCCCAACGACTCCTACGCCGACTTCATGCTGGGCGCCCGCTACACGTGGGCATTCGCCCAGCGCTGGCGAATGACGCTGCGCGGTGACGGCTCGTTCGGCCAGACTGACGGCACATGGAACGCCAGCATCATCGCGCAGTACCAGGTCAAATACGGCGAATGGCTGCTCGGCTACCGGTACCTGACCGCGGAGTTCGAGGACCAGCGCCGCCAGATCGACATCACCATGAGCGGGCCCCTGGTGGGATTTGGATTTGTGTTCTGAAGTCGCAACCGGCGGCGCGGAGGGCGAGCCCTCGGCGTCGCCCTCCCCGCAACCGCTTCAGGTCGCGGCCGGCGCCTTTGGCCTGCCAGCCGCCCATACCTCGGGCGACGCCTTGCAGTACCGTTCGATGAACTCCTGCTGCGAGGGCATGCGCGCCACCGCCTCGTCGATGGGCTTCCTGATCGCGGGTAACAGCTTGCGCATGTCGTCATCCGACAGGCCTTCCGACAACGGGTGATGCTGTTCGGGCACGATGCCCTGGCCGAGCATCACGTGCGTCCACGAGTCCACCCGGAACAGTTCGTTCGCGCCCTGCCAGGCGTGCGCGCGCTCGCGCCACGCACGCAGGCGGATCGCCAGCGAGTCCGGCACCTCCATTTCGCGGCACTGCTTCCACATCGCTTCGTCGCGCTGGTTGAGGTGGTAATGCATGATGATGAAGTCGCGCACGTGTTCCATTTCCGCGCGGCCGGTGGCGTTGTACAGGTCGACCAGCGACTGCGGAATGCCCTCGAGTGGAAACGACTCGATCAGCCGCACGATCGACGTCATCGAAAGGTGCAGGCTGGTGGATTCCAGCGGCTCGATGAAGCCGCTCGCCAGGCCAAGCGATACCACGTTCTTGTTCCAGGCCTTGAGCCGCCGTCCGGTGCGGAACTGCACCGGCCAGGGCTCGCGGATCACCGGTGCGGCGGCTTCGCGCAGCAGCTTGTCGCGCGCCTCGTCATCGGACATGTGCCGGCTTGAGTACACCAGCCCGCAACCCACGCGGTGCTGCAGCGCGATGTGCCAGCGCCAGCCGGCCTCGTGCGCGATCGCCCGCGTGTAGGGCACGGGCGGGCCGACCGATTCGGTCTGCAGCGCAACGGCGCGGTCGCAGGGCAGCCAGTTGTTCCAGTCCTCGTAGCCGGTCTTGAGGGTCTGCTCGATCAGCAGGCCGCGGAAGCCGGTGCAGTCGATGAACAGATCGCCCTCGATGACCTGGCCATCCTCGAGCACCAGCGACTCGACATAGCCCGATTCGCCGTTCTGCCTCACTTCGCGGATCTTGCCTTCGACACGCTTCAGTCCATGGCTCTCGGCCTTGCCGCGCAGAAAGCGCGCATACAAGCCTGCGTCGAGGTGATAGGAATAGTTGACCTGCGGCGATTCCAGCAAGGCGAAGCGGTCGACGCGCGAGGCCACCGTTTCCAGGCAGAAGTCACCCAGCTCCGAAGGCATGCCGCGCCGCAGGCTGTCCAGCCAGAAGTGGTGGAAGCCGCATACCAGCGTGCTTTGTCCGGTGATGCCGAACGGGTGGATATAGCGCTCGCCGTGGCGGCGCCAGTTCTCGAACGAGATCGACAGCTTGAACGTGCCCGCCACCGAACGCAGGAACTCCTGTTCGTCGATCTGCAGGAAGCGGTGGAAGTTGCGGATCGGCGGAACCGTCGATTCGCCCACGCCGACCGTGCCAATCTGCTCGGATTCGATCAGGACGACCTCCAGCTGCTCGCGGAACTGGTGCGTCAGCGCTGTCGCGGCGAGCCAGCCCGCGGTGCCGCCGCCTGCGATCACCACCTTTCGGATCCTGCCCTTCTCCATTTCTATCCCCTGCCTTGCTATGGACGCCAGCGTCGCCGGCTCAACGGTTGAGTTTTCCGATCAGCATCGCCCGAAGCTGCCGGGCCAGGGTTTCGTCCATGGAACCGAGCACGTTGCGCGCCGCTTCGGGCAGATGCTCGCCGGCAAGGTCTGCCGGTCCGAACACGTAGTAGTCAAAGATGTCGCGCCATGCCTGCTTCTCGCGCTCGGGGCGGTCGCGGATCGCCCACAGTGCGTGGTACAGCGCGTGCATTGGCGTGGGCACGTAAGCCGGCGCGCTGCTCCACCAGTAGTTCACCAGCACGTTGAACGGCTCCAGCCCCTGCACGTGGTGCCACCACAAGCTGGGTATGAAGATCGCGTCCCCTGGTTCGAGCACCGCGGTCTGCCCGGCCGACAAGGCATCGCGGAAGCGCGGGTACCGCTCGAAATCCGCAGCGTAGAAGTCGACCACGCTCACCGCCTGCCCGCCAGGCGTCGGCTCCAGCGGCCCCGGATAGAGATTGCCGATCTGCTCGGGCGGAAACACGGTGAAGCGACGCCGGCCGACTGCGCTGCAGGCGATATTGTTGAGCGCGTCGTAGTGGCATGAGGCGGTGACGCGGTTGCCGATCCAGATGCTGGGCGGCGCATCGACGCCATGGGACGCCAGGTCCAGGTCGTTGCCCTCGCGAAAGCCCGGCAGGCGACTGTCCACCAGAAGCGAGGCAACGTAGTACGTCGGCGGTTGTGCATCGTCGGCATGGGCTGCGATTTCGTCGAGGACCTGTCCCAGGTCGCTGCGTCGGACTTCGCAGTTCAGATCGGTGAAACCGGCGTTGTAGAACGGCCGCCCTGCCACCTCGGGCCCGCCCCAGGAATACGTCACCGGTTGGCCGTTGTAGAAGCGGCGCAGGTAATCCATGGCGTCGCTTGCCGAGTGCGATGCCGCCTGCACCAGCCCCCACTTGCCAGCCACCCCGCGCAGCACCGCCGGCTGCCCCGAGGCGAGCAGTTCTTCGATCGGCAGCGAGCCGTCGCTGCAGTCGATGCTCCGGATCGCGGCGGGCACGTCGATCACTCAGGCCTCCGCGGCCAGCCGAAGGCGTCGTTGCTTCTCGGCCATCAACCGGCGCAGGTTGTGCAGCGAGGACTGCACCAGGTATGCGCCTTCCAGGTAACCGGCGCGATGCAGCGCGTGCAGCGTCGCTGGGTCGAGCGCGGCCAGGCGCTCGCGGTCGATCCCGTGCAGGCCGGCCAGGGAAACCCGGTGTTGCTCGTCGATCTGCATGTCCAGCTTCATCGGCTGGATCAATCCCGCCGCATCGAACGCGGCGAACATCGCGCGCCCCGCCTCGACGCCATCGCGGATGCCGCGCAGGACCGTGGACACGTGCTCCAGGTAGGGACTGTGGCCACCGTGGGACAGGAACACCGGCTCACCTTCGCCATGGCTGATGCGCGGATGCGCCATGTCGACGTGGATGACCGGTTCGCGGCGCAGTTCGCCGTCGATGCGCTGCTCCTGGAACCCGATCAGGAACGGCCCCTTCGCCACCACCCCCGGCAGGTAGGCGGCGTTCCAGCGCCCCTCCTGCAGGAACAGGTTCTCGTTGCGTTCAAAGCCCAGCAGCGCCACCGCCTGCCAGTCGCCCCCTTCCTTCTCCCGGCGGAAGAAGATCGGGTACTCGCGCTGCAACTCGGCGAATTCCGTCGGGAAGGCGGACACCATGCCGATCTCGTCGCCGAACTCGCGGCCGAAACGCGTGACGACCCGCAGGTCCTTGTGCTTGATGTTGTTGAGCAGTTCGTATTGGGCCATGGGCGCTGCGAGGACGGGTTTGCGTGATGTTATGCGCTCGCCGGGCGAATAAGGAAAGGGCCTTGTCGAGGGCCTTGTCGAGGGCCTTGTTGAGGTCCTGCCCGGGCCACCCCGGATGCCCGCCGGCACTGCAAAAAAAACGGGCAGGACAGCTGCTCGCGCAGCGGCCCTGCCCTGGTTCAAACCCTGGGAGGGTCCATCAGAACTTGTAGCGCACCCCCAGCATGTAGCGTGCGCTCTGGTCGACCAGCCTGATCATCTGCTTGTCGGAACGGCCGTGCCAGCGCACGTCCTCACCGGTGAGGTTGATCGCCTCCAGGCTGGCGGACCAGTGGTCGTTGAAGTCGTAGCCGACGTTCATGTCCCACTGGTCGTATTCCTCGACGTAGTACGGATTGCGGTTGGAGCCGTTCTGGTTCGCCGCGATCAGGTACTCGTCACGCCAGTTCCAGGCAAGGCGAACCGACCAGCCATAGTTCTCGTACATCAGCATCACGTTGGCGGTGTCGCTCAGGCCGAGCAGGGCGAACTGGTCGCGTTCGATCACCGTGTTGTCGAAGGCGACGTCGCCTTGGACCAGGGTGTAGTTCGCGAAGATGCCGAACCCGGACTCGCCGAAGAAGTACTGGCCACCCATTTCCCAACCGTGCAGGTTGGCGTCGTTCTGGTTGACCGGACGATTGACGTCGAACTCGTACAGCGGATCGTCGGCC
>DATDBI010000083.1:0-23141 GCA_036524915.1 Lysobacter sp.
CGGCACCGTGAAATGGTTCAACGACGCCAAGGGCTTCGGTTTCATTTCGCCCGAGGACGGCAGCGCAGATGTGTTCGCGCATTTCTCTGCGATCAACGCCAAGGGCTTCCGCAGCCTGCAGGAAGGCCAGCGTGTCAGCTACGAGCTGACGCAGGGCCCGAAGGGCGCGCAAGCGTCGAACATCACGCCGGTGGCGTGATCTGACGCAAGCCTGGCACATCGGCTTGGGAGGCCCCGCATTGCGGGGCCTTTTTTATGTGCGCGGTGCCTGCACGGTCAGGGCCAGGGCTTCCTCTTCGGAGTGGCGTCGTCCGCCGGGCCGGCGCGTCGATGCATCGTCGTTGGTGACGTCTAAAGCTTCCTCAGCAACTCAACCGGAATTTCGATGAATCCCTTGCGCATCGGCATCGTCGGATATGGCTCGGCTGGCCAGGCCGCCGCATTGCTGCTGTCGCGCGATGGTCACCAGGTTGAGGTGTTCGAGCGGGCCGCCGAGCTAGGACCGGTCGGTGCGGGCTTCCTGCTGCAGCCGATCGGGTTGCAGGTGCTGTGGCAGCTCGGGTTGCTTGGCGACGTGCTGGCACATGGCGCGCGCATCGACCGGTTGTACGGTGAAACGGTGGGCGGTCGTGCGGTGATGGACATGCGCTACCGCGAACTCGACCCGCTGCTGTCGGGTCTGGGGATGCAGCGGGGCGCGCTGTTCACCCTGCTCGATGCGGCGTGGAGCGAGGGGCGCACCATCCATTGCGGCCGGCGCATCGCCGCGATCGACTGCGAGCGCGGGGTGCTCCGTGAGGAGAGCGGCGTTGAGCATGGCAGCTACGACCTGTTGATCGTTGCCGATGGATCGGGATCGCTGCTGCGCGGCAGTGTCGCCGAGCCGGTACTGGATCGGCCCTATCCCTGGGGCGCGCAGTGGTGCCTGGTGGCGCAGCAGGACTGGCCCTGGCGAAGCGAACTGCGCCAGCGCTACCTGGGCGCGCGTCGGATGGCGGGGATGTTGCCGGTCGGAACCCGTCCCGGCGACCCGACGCCACGATTGAGCTTCTTCTGGAGCCTGCCGGCCGATGCGCTCGCCAGCGAGGGCGCCGACGAACCTGCCTGGCGTCGCAGCATTGCCGACGTCTGGCCCGATGCCGAAGTGTGCCTGCGCGGCACCCACGTGCCGGCGGGCCTCGCCCAGGCCCGCTATCGGGACACCGTGCTGAAGCAATGGCATCGCGGCCGCGCCGTGCTCGCCGGCGATGCCGCGCACGCCATGAGCCCGCAGCTGGGGCAGGGCGTCAACATGGCCCTGCTCGACGCACTGGGCCTGCGCGACGCGCTGCGCGCCAATGCATGCGTCGACGACGCGCTTGCGCAGTACCAGCGGGCGCGTCGCCGGCACCTGGGCATTTATCACTTCTGGAGCCGCTGGCTGACGCCGTTGTTCCAGTCCGAGCGCGATCGCCTGGCGGCGGTGCGCGACCGGGTGTTCCATCCGTTGTCGCGCGTGCCGGGCGGACGCGGGCAGATGCTGCGTGTCCTGACCGGCACCCGCAGTGGCTGGCTCGGAACTTTTCCGCTGGAGGCAGGGTTCATCGATGCGCTGGCCGCGTCTGCCGCCCCTGCGCTCCCAGGCGGTCGCGTCGGCGAGCCGGGGCACGCGCCCGCGAGCAGCTGACCCCGCCTGCGCGGTGGAGGCCTAGAATCGGGCCATGCCCACGCCGGAGTCGCAGATGGACCCGCTGCCGCCGTTCGCCACGCATCTGGTCGACAACCAGCCACCGGAGTTCGCACCCCGCGATCTGTGGCGTGACGACAGCGCGCTGTGCGAAGCGGTCGTGCGCGAGGGCGGCGGTGATTTCACCGACCTGCTTTCGGCCTACGGTGCGCTCGCCGGCGATGAGTTGTACCGGCTCAGCTTCGACGCCCACCGTGATCGTCCGCGTCTGCGCACGCATGATCGTTTTGGCGAACGCATCGATCTGGTCGAGTTCCATCCGAACTACCACCGCGTGATGCAGGCGGCGATCGAGCATGGTGTCGCCGGGTTGTCGTGGTCGCAGCCACGTCCGGGCGCGCATGTGGCCCGTGCGGCGCTGAGCTACCTGCACCACCAGGTCGAGCCGGGCAGCAGTTGCCCGCTGACCATGACCCACGCAGCGAGCCCCGTGCTCCGGCATGCGCCGGCCCTGCACGAGTGGGCTGGCAAGGCGATCTCGCCGTACTACGACCCGCGCGACGTCGGGATCGAGCACAAGCTTGGCGTGACGCTCGGCATGGGGATGACCGAGAAGCAGGGCGGCAGCGACGTCCGCTCCAACTCCACGCGCGCCACGCCGCTCGCCGCGGACGGCGAGTACCTGCTCGTCGGCCACAAGTGGTTTTTCTCCGCGCCGATGTCCGATGGCTTTCTCGTGCTCGCGCAGGCGCCAGCGGGCCTGAGCTGCTTCCTGATGCCACGCTGGCGTCCCGATGGCGGCAAGAACGCGTTCCGGCTGATGCGGCTCAAGGACAAGCTCGGTGACTGGTCCAACGCGTCGTCGGAAGTGGAATTCGCCGACGCCTGGGCCTTGCGCATCGGTGACGAGGGCCGCGGCGTGGCGACCATCATCGAGATGGTGATGCTCACCCGCCTGGACTGCATGCTCGGCGCGGCGGCGCAGATGCGGATGGCGCTTGCGCAGGCGATGCACCACACCCATCACCGCCGCACGTTCGGCAAGCGCCTGGTCGAGCATGCGCTGATGCGCAACGTCCTGGCCGACCTCGCCATCGAGGCCGAAGCGGCGATCACGCTGTGCATGCGCGTGGCGCGCGCGGTCGACCGTTCCGCGCACGACCCGGTCGAGGCCGCGTTCGCGCGGGTCGCCACGGCAATCGGCAAGTACTGGATATGCAAGCGCGCGCCGGCATTCGTCAACGAGGCCCAGGAGTGCCTCGGTGGTGCTGGCTATGTCGAGGAATCGATCCTGCCGCGTCTGTACCGGCAGGCGCCGCTCAATTCGATCTGGGAAGGCAGCGGCAACATCCAGTGCCTCGACGTGCTGCGCGCGCTGCAACGGGACCCGCAGACGGGGCAGGCGCTGCTGGTGGAACTCGAAGCGGCAGCCCACCTGGACCCGGATTTCGATGCCGAGCTCAGGGAGCTGCGTCCGGTCCTGGTCGGTGAGGCGGAGGTGCCTGAGGTTGAAGCGCGACGCTGGGTCGAGGCGCTGGCGCTGGCACTGCAGGCGAGCCTGCTGCTGCGCGACGGCAGCCCGATGGCGGAGCCATTCTGCTGCAGCCGGATCGGCGGCGACCACGGCAACGCACTGGGGACGCTGCCGCGCGACTTTGATCTCGGGCCGCTCATCGCGCGTGCCTGGTCGGGGGATTGACCCCGGTCGGCAGGCGCACCAGGTCGCGACAGGCCTCGTTTACCAGATGCCGATTCGCGGCTCGAAGCTGCGGCTCTTGATGTTGTGCGTTGCGCGCACGTGAATGGAACTGGGGACAAAGCTGCAGCCCTTGTACTCGACGTCGAAGCTGAGGCGGTCGACCAGGCCATCGGTGCGCAGCGCGACCAGGGATTCGGTTACCAGGTCCTTGATCTCCGGGATGCCGGCCGGCACGTAGATCAGGTTGTAGGGCTCCTGGTTTCCGCCGAATTCCTCGGGAAAGAGCGTCACTTCGAACAGCAATCCCTGCTCGACCAGCTGCAGTGCCATCTCGCGCGATATGACGTGCGAGTAGTCCGCCGGCGGCTTGTTTGAGGCAGGTCGCGACTCCGCGATGCCCGCAGCCGATTGCGCAGCGTGTGAAGTGGACTTCATCGGGACCTCCGCGTGGCAACTCCTACGCGAGGTTGCGGTCGCGGGGCTGGAAAGCCAATGAGAAAACTCTCAAAGTTGCCTCAGTCAAAATGCCTTTCGCACAACGCGGCAGATCGAGGGCGCGGTGGCGGGAGGCGCGCGGTCAGTCGAGGAACTGCAGCCTGGCCAGTTCCGCATACAGTCCGTCCTGGGCCAGCAACTGCGCGTGCGTGCCTTCGGCGACGATGCGGCCATGATCCATCACGACGATGCGGTCGGCCTTCAGCACGGTCGCAAGCCGGTGCGCGATGACCAGCGTGGTGCGGCCTTCCATCAGTGTCTCCAGCGCCTTCTGCACGGCACGCTCGCTTTGCGCGTCGAGGGCGCTGGTGGCCTCGTCGAGGAGCAGGATCGGCGCGTCCTTCAGCAGCGCGCGGGCGATGGCGATACGTTGCTGCTGGCCGCCCGACAGGCGCGCGCCGCGCTCACCCAGTTCGGTGTCGAGGCCATTGGGCATGGCGGCGACGAAGTCGGTCGCGTACGCGGCGGCCACGGCGCGTTCAACCTGCGCATCGTCGGCGTCAAGGCGACCGTAGCGGATGTTCTCGCGCGCGCTGCTGGCGAAGATCGTCGGCTGCTGGGGAACCAATGCAATCGCTTCGCGCAGCGCCGCCAGGTCGAGCTGGCGGATGTCGATGCCATCGATGCGCACGTCACCGGACTGCGGGTCGTGGAAGCGGAGGAGCATCGAGAACACGGTGCTCTTGCCGGCGCCCGACGGTCCGACCAGCGCGACAGTCTCGCCTGGACGCACGCGCAGGCTGAAGCCTTCCAGCGCTGCCGCATCCGGGCGCTGGGGGTAATGGAAGGTCACATCGTCGAAGGCGATCCCGCCCTGCAGCGGCGCCGGCAGCGCGACCGGCTGCGCGGGCGAGGCGACGGCGGTTTCCTCGACCAGCAGTTCGCTGATGCGGCCCATGCCGCCGGCCGCGCGCTGCAACTCGTTCCACACTTCCGCCAAGGCACCCACCGAGCCGCCGCAGAGCAGCGCGTACAGCACGAACTGGCCGAGCGTGCCGGCGCTCAGGCGGCCGGCGAGGACATCGTGCGCGCCCGACCACAGCACCAGCGTGATCGCGCCGAATACCAGCATGATCGCGATGGCGGTGACCCAGGCCTGGGCCTGGATCCGGCGGCGGGCGGTGTCGACCGCGGTCTTCACCGCGCTGCCGAAGCGGCCCTGCTCGTAGGGTTCGCGCGCGTGCGCCTGCACGGTGCGCACCGCGCCGAGGGTTTCGTTGGCCAGCGCGTTGGCATCGGCGATGCGGTCCTGGCTGGTGCGCGAGATCTTCTTCAGGCGGCGTCCGCCGACCACGATAGGCAGCACCGCCAGCGGGATGCCGACCAGGGCGAACGCGGCCAGGCGCGGGCTGGTGACGAACAGCATCGCGATGCTGCCCAGCACGGTCACCGAACTGCGCAGCGCCACCGACATGCTCGAACCGACCACGCTGCGCAGCAGTTCGGCGTCGGCGGTCAGGCGCGACACCAGCTCGCCGCTGCGGTTGCGGTCGTGGAAGCCGGCATCCAGTCCGATCAGGTGGGCGTACAACCGTTCGCGCAGGTCGGCGACGACGCGCTCGCCCAGCAGCGACACGAAGTAGAAGCGCGCGGCGGTGGCCAGGGCCAGCGCCACGGCGACGGCGAACAGCAGCACGAAGGCGCGGTCGATTGCGCCGCCACCGCCGCCCTGGCTGAAGGCATGGTCGATCATCGTGCCGAAGGCCTTGGGGAAGGTCAGCGTGGCGGCGCTTGATGCCGCCAGCGATACCAGCCAGGCGACGAACAGGGCGCGGTGCTGGCGCACGAATGGCCACAACGTTCGCAGGTTGCCGATGGGGGCTTTGAGCTGGGTAGCGTCGACGCGGGCGTTCATGGCGATCGGGTAACTCTCATATCGGGGAGTTGGTCGCCGAAGCGCACCCGGTCACGAGTGGCGTCGCGAAGCCTGACTTTCAAGGGCGGCAGCTCCGCCAAGGGCAATCGCAGGCGCAGGTGCGCGCCCTGGGCATCGAAACGTTCGTCCAGTTTCTCCGCGGCGTGCGCGGCCATCGCGGCATGGACCGCGCCGGTGTCCTCGAAGGCATGGTCGAGGTCGACGACGACGAAGGCCACGAGCACGCGCCTGGGGGCAACACGCATGCACTCGGCGGCGCTGCCGCCGTAGGCGCGGACCAGGCCGCCGGCGCCGAGCTTGATGCCGCCGTACCAGCGCGTGACCACGGCCGCCACCTGGTCGAGGCCCTGGCCGTCGATCGCCGCCAGGATCGGCCGCCCGGCGGTGCCGGCCGGTTCGCCGTCGTCGTTGAAGCGGTACTCGCTGCCGATGCGGTAGGCCCAGCAGTTGTGCGTGGCGGCCGGGTCGCTGACCGCGGCGACGAAGTCGAGGGCGGCCTGCGGTGTTGTCGCCGGCGCGGCGTTGACGATGAAACGGCTGTGCTTGACCTCAAGCACGGACGAGGTCGGCCCGGCCAGCGTGGCGGACGTCATCGCGGTGAAGCGGGCAGGGTGCGCAGATCGTCGGGCAGGCGTACGCGCGGATAGGCCTTGCGGAACAGCACCAGGCTCTCGCGGGCGCCGTCGAGGTCGCCGCCGTCGCGACGTTCGCGAATGCGCTGCAGCCACTGCGCCGGTTCCAGGTTGCGGTCATCGCGCACGGGCAGGTCGGCGGCCGAAATCCGGCTGCCGGTGACCTCGATGCGGTCGAGCGTGGCGGAGCCGGCCGAATCTGCCGCATCCGTGGCGACCGCATCGGATGCGACCGTGGCCGCTGCGGGCATCGCCGACGTGTACCCCTGCGAGCGCAGTTGGCGGCGCTCGTCGACTTCTTTCGCGACCGCCTTGCGCTGTGCGGACTCCGCTTGGGCGGCGGCGCGCTCCCGGTATTCGGCCTCGGCTGCGGCCGGTGCCGGTGCCGGTACCGACGCAGGGGCTGGCGATGACGCAAGCGGGGCGGAATCGCCGCGCATCGACGCTGCCGCTGCCGCCGTTTCCATCGCGGGAGCGGCGTGGCCATGCGACGGATCGGCGGCTTCATCGAGGTAGTGCTCGGGCGGCGA
Organism: Lysobacter sp.; assembly: GCA_036524915.1. Classification (GTDB taxonomy): domain Bacteria; phylum Pseudomonadota; class Gammaproteobacteria; order Xanthomonadales; family Xanthomonadaceae; genus Lysobacter_J. The sequence goes on from DATDBI010000083.1 coordinate 6,899, forward strand.
GGGCATGACCGGCGCATGGGTCCTGGCGGTCATGGCGGCATTGCCACCGGGCGCGGCCGGTTCCCGTCGGGGCATGGCCGGAGGCCGCAGGGCGTGCTCAGGAGCCGGTGCGTCGGCCGACGGTGGCGGCGGCGGCGCGGGCCTGGGTTCGGCGCGCTCGATGACCTGCGCGGTGACAAAGCCGAAGTCGTCGGCTTCACCGCGCGGTGCCTGCGGGGCGGGTGCCGACGGGCGCATCTGCCAGACCACGCCGACCGCCAGCGCCAGCACGGCGGCCATGCCGGCGCCGGTGACCAGGGTTGCCGGCACGCCGCTGAGGGCGAGCCAGCGCCGGTTCTTTCGCGGCGCGACGGCGGCATGCGCGGCGGCGAGGATCTTCGCGTCCAGGGCCGGCGAGGGACCGTCGTGCGGCCCCAGTCGCGCCAGCCGGTCGGCCATGGCGCGCTCTTCAGGGGTCAGCGGTTCGTCGAAAGGATGGCTCATCGTTCAGTCGCTCAGTCCGGCGCGCAGCTTTTCCATCGCGTATCGCAGCCGCGATTTGACGGTTTCCCGGCCGACGCCGGTGATCGCGCCGATGTCCTCCAGGCTCAGTTCCTGCTCCAGGCGCAGCAGCACCACTTCGCGCTGGTCCTCAGGCAGTGCCGCGATCGCCAGCTGCAGGCGCCGGCGTTGCTCGAATTCGGACAGTTCCCGCTCCGGACTGCTGGGGTCGGGGACCCGCGCGGCGCGCTCGTCGCCGTCCTCGGGAGCCGCGGGCCGGTGCTTGAGGCCGCGCCAGTGGTCGTTGAGCCGATTGTGGGCGATCCGGAACAGCCAGGTCCTGAACGCGGCCTCGGGCTTCCAGCCCTGGCGCGCGGCGATGACCCGCTGCCAGACGTCCTGGAAAAACTCGTCGGCGAGGGCGCCATCGCGCAGCTGGCGCAGCAGGAACCGGTACAGCGGGCCGCGGTGGCGGGCGTACAGGACCTCGAAGGCAGCCGTGTCCCCGCCGGTCCAGGCCAGCATCAACAGGTCGTCGCTCGGATCTTCGCCCGCATTCATCCGCGGCAGCGTACGGGCTGGAGGCGCCGACGGGAAGCTGCAGGGGGGTGGCGGCGTCCGCGGCATCGGCGAAAACGTCAGGGGCAGGGCCAGGTCCATATCGGATGAACGGATCGCAGTTCACGACGGGGTTGATCCACGCGCCGCGGCGTCGCGGTATTCTTCGCCGTCAGTCCAGGGGCTCGATCAGCAGTGTCCAATCGCAGCAGGCCAAAGGCCGTCCGAATCGTCGATGCCGGCTACGGGCGCGATTCGCTGGCCGACACCCTGCAGGAGGCCCTGCCGGCGGGCGCCGAAGTCGCTGTGTTGTGGCGCGACCCGAACACCGGCGTCGCCGCCGGTTCGGCCTCGCCCGGCGCCACCAGCGCGCTGGCAAGCCGCGCCGAGATGCTGCTCCAGCGCAGTCCGGTCGGCCATCACTCGCACCGCATCGAAATTGCCTGGACCACGGCCGAGACCGTCCGTGTCGCGATCGCCGTGCAGCTGCCGGGACCGGTCTCGGCCGACGTGCGCGAGATCTGGCTGGCGATGGCGCAGCGGGTGGTGGCAACGCATCTCATGGCGCTGCGCACCCTGGCCCGGGCCGAATCACTGGAGAAATCCGAACGCCTGCAGCAGGCGCTGTTCGAGATCGCCGACCTGGCCGGCTCCGACCTGGAACTGGCCGACATGCTGCGCCGGATCCACACCGTGGTGGCCGGCCTCATGTACGCGGCCAATCTCTACATCGTGCTGTACGACGATGTCCGCGACTGCCTGCGCTTCCTCTATTTCGCCGACCAGGTTGACACCTACGTCGCCGAGCCGGAGCGTGACATCGCCATCGACGACATGCCCAACAGCGTGACCGTGGCGCTGCTGCGGCATGGCGAGCCGCTGCAGGGTCCGTCGGAACTGATCCGCGACCGCCTCGGCGTGCCCCGTGATGCCCGCCATGGCCCCGACAGCGAGGACTGGCTGGGCGTGCCGATGCGCCGCGAGGACCGCATCTGCGGCGCGATCGTGGTGCAGAGCTACGACCGCCCGGACGTCTATGGCGACGAGGAACGGGCGCTGCTGTCGTTCGTCGCACAGCACATCCTGACCGCACTCGACCGGTTCCATGCGCGCGAGGAACTCGAGCGCCGGGTCGAGGAACGCACCCAGGCCCTGCAGCTGAGCAACCGCGACCTGCAGGCCGAGATCATCGAACGCCAGCGCGCCGAGCGGCTGCAGCGGGCCCTGTTCCGAATCGCCGAGCTGTCGATCACCTCCGAGACGCTGGAGCGTTTCTACACCCAGGTCCACGACGTCGTCAGCGACCTGCTGTATGCGCGCAATTTCTACATCGCGTTGTTGTCGGAGGAGGGCGATGGCCTCGAGTTCCCGTACTCGATCGACGAACGCGACTCCAACCGCGAAAGCCGCAAGCTCGCGTCGGGCCTGACCGAATACGTGATTGCGCGCGGCCGCGCGCTGCTGGCCGACCGCAAGCGCATCGCCGCGCTGGAGTCGCAGGGCCTGGTGCGCAGTCGCGGCTCGCTGGCGCACTGCTGGCTGGGCGTGCCGCTGTTCCGCAACGAGTCGGTGGTTGGCGTGATCACCGTGCAGAGCTATTCGCCGGCGATCAACTTCAGCGTCCGCGACCAGGAACTGCTGACCTTCGTTGCCCACCACATCAGTATTGGCCTTGCCCGCAAGCAGTCGCAGGATCGGCTGGTCTCCGCGCACGCCGAGCTCGAGCAGCGCGTCGATTCGCGCACGCGCGAGCTGGCCCAGGCCAACACCGAGCTGCTGTCGCAGATCGGCGAGCGCCTGCGCGTGGAGCAGCAGCTGACCCACCAGGCGATGCACGACGCATTGACCGGCCTGCCCAACCGCAGCCAGCTGCTCGACCGCCTCGCGCAGGCGATCGCGCGGGCGCGCAGCGAGCAGCAGCGCACGTTCGCGGTGCTGTTCCTCGACCTGGACCGCTTCAAGCTGGTGAACGACAGCGTCGGCCATTCCGCCGGTGACGAACTGCTGGTCGAATCGGGGCGCCGCATCGTCGATGCCGTGCGCGATGACGACACCGTGGCGCGCCTGGGCGGCGACGAGTTCGCCATCCTGATCGAAGACATCGACGGCCCCGAAGTCGCCGAAGACTTGGCCCAGCGCATCCTTCGCGCACTCGGTGAGCCGTGCTGGATCGCCGGTCGCGAAGTGTTCCCCTCTGCCAGCCTCGGCATCGCCCTATGGCACCCGCGCTACCGCACCGGCGCCGAACTGCTGCGCGATGCCGATGCCGCGATGTACCGGGCCAAGGCCGCCGGTCGCGACCGTTGCGCCATATTCGACGAGGCCATGCGCGAGGAGGCCGTGCGCATCCTCGACCTGGAGGCCGATCTGCGCCGTGCCATCAATGGCGACGGCTTCCTCGCGTTCTACCAGCCGATCGTGCGCCTGGACGACCACCGCGTGATCGGCCACGAGGCGCTGCTGCGCTGGCGCCATGAGCGCCGCGGCCTGCTGACGCCGAGCGAGTTCATCGGCGTGGGCGAAGACAGCGGCCTGATCGAGGAGGTCGACTGGATCCTCTACGCGCAGGTAATGGAGGAACTCGCCCGCGGTGGCGAGGGCTACATCTCGGTCAACGTGTCGCCGCGGCATTTCCGCTCGAGCGACTTCGCCGATCGCCTGCTGCGCATGATCGACCATGCCGGTGCCGACCCGCACCGTCTGCGCATCGAGATCACCGAAGTCGCCCTGCTCGACGATGTGCCCCGCGCGTTGCGCATGCTGCGCACGCTGCGCAGCCACGGCGTGCTCGCCCAGCTCGACGACTTCGGCACCGGCTTCTCGGCGCTGTCGTACCTGCACCGTTTCCCGATCGAGTGCCTGAAGATCGACCAGAGCTTCGTCTCCGGGCTGATCGGCGATGCCCAGCCCGAGAGCGTCGCGGTGGTTCGCGCGATCCAGGCGCTGGCCGGCACCCTCGGCATCCACACCATCGGCGAAGGCGTCGAGACCGAAGCGCAACGCGCAGCGCTGCGCGAACTGGGCTGCACCTACGGCCAGGGCTATCTGTTCGGTTATCCCGCCGAACGTGTGCACACGCAGACCTTGCTCCGGGCGGCCGTCACCGGCTGATCCGGCAATGTCCGCCGCGGAGGCCAGGAACCTGGCCCCCGCCGCGATCTGTCAGCGCCCGATGCCGATGCGCGCTTCTTCGTCGCCGCCCACCTGCGTCCGCGCCAGCTGCATCAGCGACAGCAGCTCGGCGCGTTCACCATTGCGGTCTGTGCCCTTGGCCGCCGTTGCCGTGCCGATGATGCCGTCCAAGCTCCAGCCATCCATGCGGTTGCTACCGCGCAGCGTGTCGGCAAAGCCGGCGACGGCGCTGGCGAAGCGCATGGCCTCGCTTGGATTGCGGGCCAGTTGCGAGGTGAGCACCGGGGTCTGGATCAGCTTGCTGCTGTCCTGGCCCGGCAGCTTGTAGCGAAGCCGCAGGTGGGCCAGTTCGCCGCCCAGGGGCGGCGCGGCGACCGGCGTCTTGCTGCCATAGCGCAGCGCATCGACGCGCTGCGCGCTAGAGGACACCGGCGTGATCTCGTACAACGCCGTCACTTCGTGGCCCGCGCCGATGTCGCCGGCGTCGACCTTGTCGTTGCTGAAGTCCTCGCGCTGGAGCACGCGGTTCTCGTAGCCGATCAGGCGGTACTCGGCAACCTGGGCCGGGTTGAACTCGATCTGTACCTTGACGTCGCGGGCGATGGTCATGAGGGTCGAGCTCATCTGTTCGACCAGCACCTTGCGCGCCTCGCGCAGGCTGTCGATGTAGGCGTGGTTGCCGTCGCCGACGTCGGCCAGCTGCTCGGCCATCGCGTCGTTGTAGTTGCCGCTGCCGAAGCCGAGCGTGGTCAGCGCGATGCCGTTCTTGCGCTGGTCGCCGACGAGGGTTTCCAGGGCGTTCTGGTCGACCGTGCCGACATTGAAATCGCCGTCGGTGGCCAGGATCACCCGGTTCACGCCGTTGGCGACGAAGGCCTGCTTGGCCATCGCGTAGGCCAAGCGGATGCCATCGCCACCGTTGGTGCTGCCGCCGGCTTCGAGGCGGTCCAGCGCGGCCAGGATCTCGCCATGGCGATCGCCCGGCGTGGGCGGCAGCACCACGCCGGCGCTGCCGGCGTAGACGACGATCGAGACGCGGTCCTGGCTGCGAAGGCTCGGGACCAGCTGCCGCAGCGCGCCTTTGACCAGCGGCAGCTTGTCGGGCGAATCCATCGAGCCGGATGTGTCGAGCAGGAACACCAGGTTGGCAGGGGCCAGCGTCGCTTTGGGCACGTCGTAGCCCTTGATGCCCACCATCAACAACTGCCGCTGCCGATTCCACGGCGCGACCGACAGTTCGGTGGTCACCCGGAACGGCACGTCGCGTGTCGTCGGTGCGGCATGGCCGTAGTCGAAGTAGTTGATGAACTCCTCTGCACGCACGGCATCGGCCGGCGGCCGGACGCCTTCGTTGAGCATGCGTCGCACGTTGGCGTAGCTGCCTGTGTCAACGTCGACGGAGAAGGTGGACACCGGGTCCTCGGCGGCGCGCCGGACCGGGTTGTCGGTGATCGCCTCATAGCGTTCGGTGTTGGCCGGTTGCTGGGTCGCGAACATGCCCGCTTGCATGGGTGCGGGTGCGGGTGCCGCGGGCGCGTAGGCGATCCGCGATCCGCTGACCTCGATCCTGTCGAGCGTCGCCGACGGCGCCGCCGCTGCGGGCGGAGGCACCAGCGATTTCATCGGTGCCACGCGTCGCTGGCTTCTGGCATCGGCCGCGCGGGCTTCCTTGGCGGTGGCAGCAGCGTCAGCGGCCGCGGCTGCATCGGCCTCCATCGCAACGGCTTCTTCCGGGGCCGCGTCGACCCGGCCGGCCTGGGCGGAATCGCGGGTCGTATGACAGGCCGAAAGCGCCAGGGTCACGGCCATGAACACGGTGGTGCGGACGGCGGGAGTGCGCTTCATGTTGCTGTCTCCGGTTGGGTTGAACTGTCCAACGGGCGGCAGCGGGGAGTGGGGTTAACGGTTCGCGCGTCAATCGACCGGGTCGCGGATTACCAGCAGGCGCTGCTCGGTCATGTCCTCGATGGCGTAGCGCACCCCTTCGCGGCCCAGCCCCGAGTGCTTCACGCCGCCATAGGGCATGTTGTCGACGCGGAAGCTCGGCACGTCGCCGACGATGACCCCGCCGACGTCGAGGGCGTCCCAGGCGCGCATCGCGTGGTCGAGGCGCGCGGTGAAGACACCGGCCTGCAGGCCGAAGTCGCTGTCGTTGACCTGCGCGATGGCCTGCTCGAAATCGTCGAACGGCTCCATCAACGCCACCGGCGCAAACGCCTCCTTGCGGTACAGGTCGCTGGCGTGGGGCACCGCTTCGAGCAGCGTCGCCGGCACCATGTTGCCCACACGCGTACCGCCGGCCAGGCGCCTGGCGCCGCCCTTGCGCGCCGCTTCGATCCAGCTGTCGACGCGCTTGGCCGCGGCCTCGTCGATCATCGGGCCGATGAAGGTCTTCTCGTCGCGCGGGTCGCCCATGGGCAGCTTTGCGACGGCGGCCTTGAGCTTCTTGCGCAGCCTGTCGTAGATGGCGGCATGGGCGTAGATGCGCTGCACGCTGATGCAGCTCTGGCCACTCTGGTAGTAGGCGCCGAACACCAGGCGCTCGACCACGCGGTCCAGTGGCATGCCCGGGTCCTCGTCGATGATGCACGCGGCGTTGCCGCCAAGTTCCAGCGTGACCTTCTTGCGACCGGCGCGGGCCTTGAGGTCCCAGCCAATCAGTCCGCCCGTGAAACTCAGCAATGCGATGCGTTCGTCTTCGACCAGTTGCGCGGCGTCCTGGGTGGAACAGGCCAGCACCGAGAACGCACCCTTGGGCAGGTCGGTCTCGGCCAGGATCTCGGCAATGATCAGCGCGCCGATCGGCGTCTTCTCCGAGGGCTTGAGGATGAAGGGGCAGCCCGCGGCAAGCGCCGGCGCGACCTTGTGCGCGACCAGGTTCAGCGGGAAGTTGAACGGCGTGATGAAACTGCACACGCCGATCGGGACGCGCTTGACCATGCCGCGGTAGCCGCGCGTGCGCTTGGAGATCTGCAGCTCGATCACTTCGCCATCGATGCGCGTGGCCTCGCCGGCGGCGATGCGGAAGGTGTCGATCAGGCGGGTGACTTCGCCGCGGGCATCGCCGATCGGCTTGCCGGCCTCGATGCACAGCGCCAGCGCAAGCTCGTCGAAACGCGCCTGGAAACGGCTGACGCAGTGCTCGAGTACGTCGCGACGCGCGTCGGGTGGGAACGCCGCCACCGCCTCACGGGCCTGGCAGGCGGCCACGATCGCCTTGCGCACCGCGGTGGCGTCGGCGAGGGCGACGCGGGTGGCGCGCTTGCCGCTGTACTTGTCGAGCACGTCCAGGTCGGTGTTGGCGGCGACCGGACGATTGGCAAGGTAGTACGGGTAGCTGGCCATCAGGCCGGAGGCGGCGCGCTTGGGCTTGGCCATGTCGTTCTCCGTGATCAATAGGGGGCGTGTTCAACGCAAGTCGTGAGGTGCTACTCCAGGGCCGCGCTCAGCTTCGGAATCTCCTCGTTGAGCAGGCGGTCGTCGTCGCTGTAGTCGATGGGCACCTCGATCAGGTCGATGCCGGGCGTGTCGAGGGCGCGCTGCAGGAGCGGCGCGAACTCATCCGCCGACGCGGGCCGGTGCCCGCGTGCGCCGTAGCTTTCGGCGTAGCGAACGAAATCCGGATTGCCAAGATCCATGCCGAAGGAGGGGTAGTGCTCGTGCGCCTGCTTCCACTTGATCATGCCGTAGGCATCGTCGCGCAACACCAGCACGGTGATGTCCAGGCCCAGCCGCACGGCCGTTTCCAGTTCCTGCGAGTTCATCATGAAACCGCCGTCGCCACACACCGCCAGCACGCGCCGGTCCGGACAGACAATGCGCGCGGCGATCGCCGACGGCAAACCGGCGCCCATTGTCGCCAGTGCGTTGTCGAGCAGCAGCGTGTTGGGTTCGCGGCACCGATAGCAGCGCGCGAACCAGAGTTTGTAGAGGCCGTTGTCGAGGCAGACCACGTCGCGCGGACCCATGACCGCCCTGACATCGGCCACGATGCGTTGCGGCGCCAGCGGGAAGCGGTCGGCATCGCTGCGGTCGACCAGGTTGGCCAGCAGCGCCGTGCGCACGCGGTCGAAGAATCCGAAATTCCAGTGCGCCTGGGCCGTCAGCGCCTCGCCCAGTTGCCACACCGTGTTGGCGATATCGCCGATGACCTCGATCTGCGGGAAATAGACCGCGTCGACTTCGGCCGGTTCGTAGTTGACGTGAATGACGGTGCGCCGGCCCTCGCGCATGAAGAACGGCGGCTTCTCGATCACGTCGTGGCCGATGTTGACGATGCAGTCGGCGGCGTCGATCGCGCGATGGACGAAGTCGTGGTCCGACAGCGCGGCGTTGCCGAGCCAGAGCGGGTGCAGCTCGTCGATCACGCCCTTGCCCATCTGCGTGGTGAAGAACGGGATGCCGAGCTTGTCGATGAGTGCCCGCAGCTGGCGCGCGGTGGTCTTGCGGTTGGCGCCGGCACCGATCATCAGCAGCGGATGGCGCGATTGCGCGATCGCGGCGGCGGCATGCTCGATCGCCTTGTCGTCAGCGATCGGCCGGCGCGAGAACGAGGCGGGGATCACGCGTGCGCTGGTCTCGTCGCCGGCGATGTCCTGCGGCAGTTCCAGGTGGGTCGCGCCGGGGCGTTCCTCCTCGGCGCGGCGGAAGGCCTCGCGCACGCGTGCGGGGATCGCGTCGGCGGAGACGATCTGGCGCGTGTACTTGGTCAACGGCCGCATCGTGTCGACCACGTCGACGATCTGGAAGTGGCCCTGGCGGCTGGTCTTGATCGGCTTCTGGCCGGTGATCATCATCATCGGCATCGCGCCCAGCTGCGCGTAGGCCGCCGGCGTGACCAGGTTGGTGGCACCCGGGCCGAGCGTGGACAGGCACACGCCGGCCTTGCCGGTGAGGCGGCCGTAAGTGGCGGCCATGAAGCCGGCCCCCTGTTCGTGACGGGTCAGCACCAGGCGGATGCGCGAACTGCGCAGCGACTCGAGCAGGTCGAGGTTCTCCTCGCCGGGGATGCCGAACACGTACTCGACGCCCTCGGCCTCGAGGGCGGCAACGAACAGATCGGAGGCCTTGGTCATGCACGCTTCCTCGGGCACGGGTCCACGCATCGTAGCGGGGGGCGTGTGGTGGGATGCGTGATGGTGTCGTGCCGGCACGTCAGCGCGGCTGAAGCGCCGCTCAGTCGTCCTTGTCTTCGACCCGCACGCTGAGCTGGCCATCGGTCAGACGCGCGGCGAGGCGGTCGCCCGGCGCTGCATCCAGCACGCTGCGGACGATTCGTCCGTCCGCGTGCTGCAGGATCGAGTATCCGCGCGCAACCGTGGCCAACGGGCTCACTGCTTCGAGCGATCGCGCGATTCCGCGCAAGTGGATCGCATGGTTGGCCATCCGCCGCGCGATCGCGGCCTGCGGCCGCTGGCGCAGCGCGGCGAGGCGCTCGCGCAGGCGGGCGATGCGGCGTTGCGGGTGGGCGGCACGCAGTACCGCGTCGGCATGGCGCAGGCGTGCGCGCTCGCGTTCCAGCTGCTGCCGCCAGGCGGTGTTCAGCCGGCGCAGGGCTTCGCGCTGGCGCCGGTCGAGCGCCTCCAGGCGGGCCTGCGGTCGCAACGCGTTGAGGCGCAGTGCGGCGCGGTCGGCGCGTTGCATCGCCTGGCGCAGCCGCTGCGCGTGCAAATTGCGCAGGCGCGATTCGAGGTTTCGCAGGCGGTGCAGCAGGTCCTCGCGATTGGGCGCCAGCAGCTCGGCCGCGACCGATGGCGTCGGTGCGCGCACGTCGGCGGCGAAGTCGCTGAGGCTGAAGTCGGTTTCATGGCCGACCGCCGACACGATGGGCACCGGCGAGTCGGCGATCGTGCGGGCCAGACGCTCGTCGTTGAATGCCCACAGGTCCTCGAGTGAGCCACCGCCGCGCGCCAGCACCAGCACGTCGTAGCGTGCCGAGGCAATCGCCCTGTGCAGCATGGCGACGATCTGCGCGGCGGCGCCTTCGCCCTGGACCTGGACCGGCAGGACGTCGGCCTCGACCAGCGGAAAGCGTCGCGCCAGCACGCTCAGGATGTCGCGAACGGCGGCGCCGCTGGGCGAGGTGATCACGCCGATGCGGCGGGCGAAGCGCGGCAACGGCCGCTTGCGTTCGCTGTCGAACAGGCCCTCGGCGGCAAGGCGCGCGCGCAGCTCCTCGAACGCACGCCGCAGCGCGCCTTCGCCGGCCTCTTCCATGTGGTCGAACACCAGCTGGTATTCGCCGCGTGCTTCGTACAGGGTGAGCCGGCCGCGGCCGAGCACGCGCAGGCCCTCGCGCGGGACGAACTTCAGCCAGCTGCTCTTGGGCCGGAACATCGCGCAGCGGACCTGCGCACGCGCGTCCTTGAGGGTGAAATACAGATGGCCCGAGGACGGCCGCGACACATTGCCCAGCTCGCCCTCGATCCACACCTGCGGGAACGCGCCCTCCAGCAGATCGCGCGCCAGCGTGTTCAGCTGGCTTGGCGTCAGCACCTGGTCGGCGTGGCCGCCGGGGGCCGGATCGGTGGGGAAATCGTTCATGGACGGCTGGATGTCACGGCCGGTCAAGGTAGCGCAGCGGCCGCCACGGGTCACGTCCTGGTCATCCCGGGTGTGGGGCTGGCTGCGGGCCTGGCCTACAATGGCGGCCATGAATTCACATGCTCCAGCGCCTTGTGCCCACCCCGGTTTTGGTCCGCTCCCGCGGCGGCTGACGCGTTCGGTACGCATCGGCGGCGTCGAGGTCGGCGGCGGCCAGCCGGTGGTCGTGCAGTCGATGACCAACACCGACACCGCCGACGTTGCCTCCACGACGAAGCAGGTCGCCGAACTCTGGCGCGCAGGCTCTGAAATGGTGCGGGTGACGGTCAACACCGTCGAAGCCGCCGCCGCGGTGCCGCGCATCGTCGACAAGCTGGCGATGATGGGCGTGGAGGTGCCGATCATCGGTGACTTCCACTACAACGGCCATCAGCTCCTGACCGCGGAACCGGCGTGCGCCGAAGTGCTGGCCAAGTACCGCATCAATCCCGGCAACGTCGGCTTCGGCAAGAAGAAGGACAGCCAGTTCGCCACGCTCATCGAGCTGGCGATCAAGCATGGCAAGCCGGTCCGCATCGGTGCCAACTGGGGCTCGCTCGACCAGGCACTGGCCGCGCAGCTGATGGACGAGAACCACAAGCTGGCCGAGCCGCGCGGGGCTGCCGAAGTGCTGCGCGAGGCGCTCATCCGCTCGGCGCTGGACTCGGCCGCGCGTGCCGTCGAGCTTGGCCTGTCGGCCGACCGCATCGTGCTCAGCGCCAAGGTGAGTGGCGTGCAGGAACTGATCGCGGTGTACCGCGAGCTCGCCCGCCGTGGCGACTACGCGCTGCACCTGGGCCTCACCGAGGCCGGCATCGGCAGCAAGGGCATCGTCGCCTCCAGCGCCGCGCTCGGCGTGCTGCTGCAGGAAGGCATCGGCGACACCATCCGCATCTCGCTGACACCCGAGCCGGGGCAGTCGCGTACGAACGAAGTCATCGTCGCCCAGGAACTGCTGCAGACCATGGGCCTGCGCGCGTTCACGCCGATGGTCACCGCCTGCCCGGGTTGCGGCCGGACCACCAGCAGCTTCTTCCAGGAGCTTGCGCAGAAGGTGCAGGAGCACGTGCGCGCGAAGATGCCGGAGTGGAAGATCAGCCACCCGGGCGCCGAGAACCTGACCCTGGCGGTGATGGGCTGCGTGGTCAACGGCCCGGGCGAATCGCGCCACGCCAACATCGGCATCTCGTTGCCGGGAACGGGCGAGGCGCCGTCGGCGCCGGTGTTCGAGGACGGCGAGAAGACCGTGACCCTGCGTGGCGAGAACATCGCCCACGAGTTCGTCGAACTGATCGACCGCTACGTCGAGCGCAAGTACGGCGTGGCAGACGACGCAGCGCGTGCGGGCTGAGGGCAGGGACGCACTCTCGCAGGAACTGCGCTACGGCGCAGGTGTGCTGCGCCGCCACGGCGGACGGTTGCTGCTGGTGTTCATCGGCCTGCTGTTGCCGCTGTGGGGCTTCGCCGAGCTCGCCGAAGAGATTCACGAGAGCGAAGCCATCGCGTTCGACGAACCGGTCCTGCAGTTCGCCCACGATATCGCCCGCGAGGGCTACGACCGCTTCTTCGTCCTGGTTTCCCGCCTGGGATATCTCTGGGGCGTGGTGCCGTGCGACGTCGCGCTGGTGCTGGTGCTCGCGCTGCTGCGCAGGTACCGCGAGGCCACCTTCGCCGCGATCGCGCTGGCGGGCTCGGCGCTGCTGAACATCGCGGCCAAGGCCGCGTTCGCGCGCGAACGACCATCGTTGTGGGACTCGATCGCGCCGGAACACAACTTCAGTTTCCCCAGCGGGCACGCGATGGGCTCGATGACGCTGGCCTGGGTGCTGGTGCTGCTGGCATGGCACACGCGCTGGCGCTGGCCCGTCGCCGTGCTGATGCTGGTGTTCGCGGTGCTGGTGGGGCTGTCGCGCGTGTACCTGGGCGTGCATTACCCGTCGGACATCCTCGCCGGCTGGGCGGCGGCCAGCGTGTGGGCGGTAGCGGTCTACCTGCTGGTGTACTGGGGAAGCCTGCGGCCGTGGCACGCCGCGCCCGCGGCTTGAGCCGGCCTTACTCGCCCGGCGTGGCCGCCGAACTCGGAGCGGCCGTCGCCGCGCGCCGCGTCAGCACCGCCTCGCGGTGGGCGATGTAGGCGTTTGCCGAAAGGATGATTGCCGCGCCGGCCCAGGTCCATCCGTCCACGCTTTCGCCGAACCACAGCCAGCCGGCCGTGGCGACCAGCGGCAACTGCATGAAGCTGATCGGCGTCAGCGCAGAGACTTCGCCGAGCTTGAGCGCATGCGTCCACAGCACCTGGCCGCCGGTGCCGAAGATGCCGGCGCCGATCACCCACAGCCAGGCGATGCCCTGCGGCCACTCCCAGACCCACAGGGCCGGCAGCAGCGACATCGGCACCCAGAACAGGTACGTGTAGAGGACGATCGTATTGGCCGCGTCGACGCGCGAAAGCTGCTTGATCTGGATCGCGACCACGCCGCTCAGCACCGCGGCCAGCAACGCGATCAGACTGCCGGTGGTGAAGTCCGACGAGCCCGGTCGCACGATCACCAGCACGCCCAGGAAGCCTATCGCCACCGCCGCCCAGCGCCGGGCGCGCACGTGCTCGCCCAGGAAGAGGGCCGCGGCGATGGTCACGAACACCGGCGTGGAGTACGACAGCGAAATCGCCTGCGCCAGCGGCAGGTGGCCGATCGCCCAGAAGCCGGCCAGCATCGAGCCGATGCCGATCGCGCAGCGGATGAAGTAGCGCGGCAGCTGGCGCGTGCGCAGCGAAGCGCGGTCGACGCCGGCGATCAGGGGCAGCACCGCCATCAGGCCGAACAGGTTGCGGAAGAATGCGATCTCGAAGGTGTGCAGCGTCGCCGATGCCAGGCGGATGGTGATGGCCATCGCGCCGAAGCACAGCGTGCTGGCGAGCATGAAGCCGGCCGCGCGCATCGGTGTCGAGGCGGACTGTGCGGTCTGCGCGTTCACCAGGTGGCGCCGATGACTCGCGGTTCGGGTTCGATGGCGACGTCGAAGCGGTCACGCACCGATTCCGCGATGCGACGGGCGAGATCGAACAGCTGCTGGCCGCTGGCGTGGCCATGGTTGACCAGCACGAGTGCATGCGAAGCGGCCACGCCGGCATCGCCATCGCGATGGCCCTTCCAGCCGCAGGCGTCGATGAACCAGGCGGCCGACAGCTTGCGCGTGCCGGCATCGTTGCCGCGGAACACCGGCATCGACGGGTGCTGCGCCTGCAGCGACTCGGCCCGGGCCTGCGCCACGATGGGATTCTTGAAGAAGCTGCCGGCGTTGCCGAGCACGGCCGGGTCGGGCAGTTTGCGGCGGCGGATCGCGATCACCGCATCGGCGACATCGCGCGGGGTCGGTGCCGCGATGCCCATCGCCACGATCTCGTCGCCGATGCCGGCATAGTCGAGCTTCAGCGCCGGCGTGCGCGGCAGGGCGAACTCGACCGCAGTGACGATGTAGCGGTCGGGTGCGTGCTTGAACACGCTGTCGCGGTAGGCAAACGCACAGGCGTCGGCGTCGAGGCGGTGCACCTGGCCGGTGGCCGGCTCAAAGGCCTCGACGGCATGGATGAACTCGCGCACCTCGACGCCATACGCGCCGATGTTCTGGATCGGCGCGGCGCCGACCGTGCCCGGGATCAGCGCGAGGTTTTCCAGTCCGGCCAGGCCCAGCCCGAGCGTGTGCATGACGAACCCGTGCCAGTGGACGCCGGCGTCGGCGCGGACGATCGCGGTGCTGTCGTCGTGCAGCACGCGCACCGCCTGGCCGGTCAGCGCCAGCACCGGCACCTCGGGATCGCCAGCGAACAGCAGGTTGCTGCCGCCACCGAGCACGAGCGGCGTTTGCCCGCGGAATTGCGTTCGCGACAGCAGCTCGGGCAGTGCCCGGGCATCGTCCAGTTCCGCCAGCCAGGGCGCGCGCGCGGCGACGCCGAAGGTATTGCGATGGTCGAGCGGTGCATCGCGGAGGATGCGGACTTCCTCGCTCATACGATCGGCGGCATGTTGCCCCGGCTCGGGGCTTCCTTGCGCCGGCGCATGGCTTCGACGCATTCGTGCACGAGCGCGGGACCGCGGTAGACCAGGCCGGTGTAGCACTGCACCAGGGTCGCACCGGCGGCCATCTTGGTCGCGGCGTCGGCGCCGGACAGGATGCCGCCGACTCCGATCATCGGGATCGATTCGGGCAGGCGCGTGCGCATCATCCGCAGCACCGCGGTGGCCTGGCCCATCAGCGGGCGCCCGGACAGGCCGCCGGTCTCGGAGGCGTGCGGTGCGCCGTCGATGCCGATGCGCGAGACGGTGGTGTTGGTGGCGATCACGCCATCAACCTGCAGGTCGCCGAGCACGCGCGCGGCCGCCTCGACGTCGTTGTCGCTCAGATCCGGTGCGATCTTGACCAGCATCGGCACGCGCTTGCCATGCAGTGCGCCCAGGCGCTCCTGTGCTTCGCGCAGGATCGACACCAGGCGCCGCAACGACTGCTCTTCCTGCAACTCGCGCAGGCCGGCGGTGTTGGGCGAGGAGATGTTGACGGTGACGTAGTCGGCGAGCGGGTAGACGCGCTCGAGGCAATGCAGGTAGTCGGTCTCGGCGGTTTCGTTCGGCGTGTCTTTGTTCTTGCCGATGTTGATGCCGAGCAGTCCGCCGCGCCGGCGTGCCTTGCCGACGTTGCGCACCAGCTCGTCGACACCGTCGTTGTTGAAGCCCAGGCGGTTGATCACCGCCTCCTGGTCGGGCAGACGGAACATGCGCGGCTTCGGGTTTCCCGTCTGCGGCCGCGGGGTGACCGTGCCGACCTCGACGAAACCGAAGCCCAGCGCCAGCAGCGCATCGATGTGGGCGCCGTTCTTGTCCAGGCCGGCAGCCAGGCCGACCGGATTGGGAAAGGTCAGGCCGAAGGCGCGCGTCGGCAGCGGTGCCGGGCGGCGGCTCAGCAGCGCGCTCATGCCAGTGCGGTAGGCGGTTTCCATCGCCTTGAGACCGACGCCATGCGCGGTCTCGGCATCCAGTCCGAACAGGAAAGGGCGGGCGACGGAGTACATGTCAGGCCCCGCCCGTCTGCAGGCCTTGCAGCAGCGCCGCGCACGGGACAGCGGACACCAGGCTGGACTCAGCGAGCGTGCTGTTGTCGCGACGGACGGCTGCTTGCATGCGGCGGGGATCCTGGTTCCGGTGGCGGGTCGTGTCAGAGATCGAACTTGATGCCCTGGGCGAGCGGCATTGCGTCGGAGTAGTTGATGGTATTCGTCTGACGGCGCATGTAGGCGCGCCAGGCATCGGAACCGGACTCACGACCACCGCCGGTCTCCTTCTCGCCGCCGAACGCACCGCCGATCTCGGCGCCGCTGGTGCCGATGTTGACGTTGGCGATGCCGCAGTCCGAACCCGATGCCGCCAGGAACGCCTCGGCCGCCTTCAGGTTCTGGGTGAAGATCGACGACGACAGGCCCTGCGGCACGTCGTTCTGC
>DATDBI010000084.1:0-5074 GCA_036524915.1 Lysobacter sp.
GGCAGCTTGATGTCCGACAGGTGGACAACGTCGCCGACGGCCAGCTTGGCCAGGTCGACTTCGATGAACTCCGGCAGGTCCTTCGGCAGGCAGCTGACGGTGACTTCGTTGAGCTCGTGGGTGATGACCACGTCGGCGGCCTTGCCGGCCGGCGAGCCTTCCTGGTTGAGGAAGTGCAGCGGCACGGAAGCCTTCAGCGCCTGGTTCAGGTCAACGCGCTGGAAGTCCAGGTGCATGATGATCTGCTTGAACGGATGGCGCTGCATGTCACGCAGCAGGACCGGCTCGGCCTTGCCGTCGATCTCGAGGGTCAGGATCGAGGAGTAGAACCACTCGTTCTGCTGGGCCAGCCAGGTCTTCTCGTGGTCGAGCTGGATGGGCTGCGGCGCGGACTTGCCGCCGTAGACGATGGCCGGGATGCTGGCGGCATGACGAAGACGGCGGCTCGCACCCTTCCCTTCGACGCTGCGGCCAGTGGCCTTGAGGATATGTTCGGACATTTGAATTACTCACTTTTACTGCAATGAACCCGTCTCGCGACGGGGATGAACGCTCACCCGCGACCAGGTGAGCGGCGTTTGCGGCAACGACCGGAGCCGTCGCCGCGAATTCTCAATCGACGTACAACGAGCTGACGGATTCACCGAATGCAACGCGGCGAATCGTTTCAGCCAACAGCTCGGCAACGCTGAGCTGGCGGATCTTGTTGCAGGCCCTTGCCGCGTCGGACAGGCGGATGGTGTCGGTCACCACCAGCTCGTCGAGCTGCGACTTGGTCACGTTGTCGATCGCCGCGCCCGACAGCACCGGATGGGTGCAGTAGGCGGCGACCTTGAGCGCGCCACGCTGCTTCAATGCAGCGGCGGCGGCGCACAGCGTGCCCGCGGTGTCGACGATGTCATCGACCAGCACGCAGGTCTTGCCTTCGACGTCACCGATGATGTTCATCACCGTCGACACGTTGGCGCGCGGGCGGCGCTTGTCGATGATCGCCAGGTCGGCGTCGTCGAGGCGCTTGGCGATCGCGCGGGCGCGGACCACGCCGCCGACGTCAGGCGATACCACCACCATGTTGTCGGTGCCGTGCGCGCGCCAGATGTCGGCCAGCAGCAGCGGCGAGGCATAGACGTTGTCGACCGGGATGTCGAAAAAGCCCTGGATCTGGTCGGCGTGCAGGTCGACCGTCAACACGCGATCGGTACCGACCGCGCTGAACATCTTGGCCGCCACCTTGGCCGTGATCGGCACGCGCGACGAGCGCGGGCGGCGATCCTGGCGGGCGTAGCCGAAGTACGGCACCACTGCGGTCACGCTGCTCACCGAGGCCCGCTTGAGCGCGTCCACCAGTACCAGCAGTTCCATGAAATTCTCGGCCGTCGGCGCGTTCGTCGGCTGGATCACGAACACTTCCTGCCGGCGCACGTTCTCTTCGATCTCGACCTGCACCTCGCCGTCCGAGAAGCGGCTGACGAGCGCCTTGCCCAGACGGATGCCGAGCTCCTTGCACACCGCGTCGGCGAGCGGGCGGTTGGCATTGCCGCTGAAAATCAGCAGGTTCCGATCGTTCTGCACAGTGCTCTCCGCTTTCGCTCTGACCGTGGGCGGTAATGGGGCTGCGACCCGCCGAAACGGAACCGCGACGAATTGGCAGGGGCGGTAGGATTCGAACCTACGAATGCCAGGATCAAAACCTGGTGCCTTGGGCCTCTTGGCGACGCCCCTGCATGAGGTACCAGCGGACTGCAGCAGGAAAGCGCCGGAGCCTGATGCGGCTACTACTCGCTCCCCGCTCCTTCCCACCTGCTTCGCGCTTCCTGCAGCGGCGAGCGCGAGGCTCCCGTTGCCAGCCAGGCCCTAAGGCCCTGGGGCAGTGCCACCAGTGCCGCCTCGGCGTCTTCGCGTGATGCGAATTCGACGAAACAGCCGCTGCCAGACCCGGTCAGGCGCGGCGAACCGATCTGCGAAAGTGCTGCAAACACCGCCTCTACGGCGGGTTCGCGCACGCGCAATACCGGCTCGAACGCATTCCCGAGCGGCACACCCGAAACGAAGTCCGCTATTGTCGCGGGCGCGGCATCACGCGTCAATTCAGGCGCACTGAACAACGCAGCGGTTGCCGCGTGGACGCCCGGGTCGGCCAGCACGTACCAGGCCGGCGGGAGAGCGACCGGAGTCAGCCGCTCCCCTATCCCTTCGGCCCAGGCATTGTCGCCGCGGACGAACACCGGAACGTCGGCGCCCAGCCGCAACGCCAGACCGGCCAGCCGCTCCACGCCCAGCGCCGTGCCCCAGAGGGCATCGAGGGCGACCAGGACGGTGGCCGCATCGGAGGAACCGCCGCCAAAGCCGCCTCCGGACGGAATGCGCTTTTCGACGACGATGTCGACTCCGAGGGGTGTTTTTACTTCGGATTGAAGAAGTTCGGCGGCCCGGACCGTGAGGTCGTCCGCTTCCGCCACGCCCGGGACGCTGACGCCATGGCGGCGGACCTGCCCATCGTCGCGAACCCGCAAACGGATGGAGTCACCCCAGTGGAGCAACCGGAACACGGTCTGCAGGAGGTGATAACCATCGTCTCGGCGACCGGTGATACGCAGGAACAGGTTGAGCTTGGCCGGTGCGGGCCACACCGACCAGTCGTACGGCCGATCCGACCCGGACAGTGTGGAACTCACGGTTCGGCGCCCAGCGACCACTGATCGACGATCAGGCGGACCTTGGCGGCACCACGGCTGGCCACGAGCCGGGTCGGCATCACCGGGCCACCTTCGACGGGCTGCCATTGCTGGTACTCGATCAGCCAGCCCGCCTGGGTCATGCGCGAAGGCAGGTTGCCGGCGCCGTACTCGACCTGCGCCGGCCCGTACTGCTCCGGTGTCGCGCCCACGCCGCGCACCCAGTCCGACAGCGCGCGTACGGGGATGTCCCAGCCGGTGGTCGCCTGCAGCATCGATTCGACGTCGGCGCTTTCGCGAGGGCCGCCTTCGACCCCTTCCAGGCGCGCACCCTTCGCGTCGCCGCTCAGACGCCAGCTCTGGCGGGTGACCGGGGCGCTCAACGCGATCGAATAGCGGCCCTGCTGCTCCTGCCAGTCGATGCGTCCGCTGCCACCCTGCTTGCCATTGGACACGGCAATGCGCCCCGACAGGTTCCAGTCGATGACATCGCCACGGCGCTGGTCATTGGCCTGCGCCTGGACACGATCGACCGGCACCGCCGGCGTGCGGCCCGGGCTCGATGCGCAGCCAGCCAGCGCGGCGACCATGGCCAGAACCGATAACGCGCCGTGCGGCCTCATGCGCCGGTTTTCTCCAGCGCGCGCACCAGCGAGCGGTTTTCCGGATCGATCTTTCGCGACTGGTCGAAATACTTGCGCGCCTCGTCCTTGCGGCCGGTCACCCACAGCACCTCGGCCAGGTGCGCGGCGATCTCGGCGTCCTTCTGCAAGGTCAGCGCACGGCGCAGTTCGACCAGCGCCTCTTCGTTACGTCCCAGTCGATAGAGCACCCAGCCGTAACTGTCGACGATCGCGGGATTGTCAGGCTCCGCGGTGCGGGCGCGCTCGATCAGCTGCAGCGCTTCCTGGTAACGCGTCGTGCGGTCGGCCAGCGTGTAGCCGAGCGCGTTGAGCGCGGCGACGTTGTCCGGCTCGGCCACCAGGATCCGGCGCAGGTCGGCCTCGGCGCGCGGGACGTCGTCGTGACGTTCCCAGCTCAGCGCGCGGGCGTAGAGGACCTCCGGGTCATCGGGGAATGCGGCGAGGCCACGCGCGTAAGCGTCGAGCTCGGCGGGCTGGTCCTTGTCCTTCTCGCGCAGCGAAGCCTCGAGCAGGTAGGCATCGCGGCGGGATTCGTCATCGGCGGCGCCATCGGCCTGCAAATCGCGCAACAGCTTGTAGGCCTCGTCGTCGCGCTTGAGTTCGTGCAGCACATTGGCGCTGCGCAGGCGCGCCGCCCAGCGCTGCTCGCCGCCGGGAACGCCGCGGTACCACTCCAGCGCTTCGTCGAAGCGGTCGAGGAACTCGGCCATCTGGCCCAGCAGCAAGCGGCGCTCCGGGACGGGCTGGGAGGCGCTGGCGCGCAGTTCCTGGTAGAGACCTGTCAGTGCCTGCTTGTCCTCGCTCTGGGCAAGCAGCGCGGCGCGCAGGGCGTAGGTCTGGTCGTCCTGCGGGCCTTTCGCCAGAACGGCCTCAGCCGCCGGATAGTCGCCCAGGCGGTGGTATTCGTCGGCGATCGCGCGGCGCAGGTCGCTGTCCTTGCCCGCCTGTTCCGACAGCGAAGCCAGCAGCTTGCGGGCCTCGTCTTCCTTGCCGGCTTCGCGCAACTGGCTGGCGCGCAGCAGACCCACCCGGGCCTCGCCGGGGAAGCGCTCGACCACCTCGGCGACGATGCGTTCGACCAGCTCGGGCTGCTCCAGCCCCTGCGCCAACCCGCCGAAGGCCAGCCAGGCCGGCAGCTTGTTGGGGATGCGGTCGTCCTTGACCAGGCGTTCGAGCAGGCGCGCGGACTGCTTCGGGTCGCGCGCACCGCCACTGAGCACGCCCAGCGCCTGGCGCCAGCCGCTGTCGCCGGGGGCTTGGAGCAGCTGCGTCAGGTACTTGCGGGCCGCCCGCTCATCGCCGCGGCGGATGGCAAGGACCGCTTCGGCGGCCGCCAGGTTGAGACCTTCGCCCCCCTGCTTTCGCCACAGCTCCAATCCCTCGGCGGCGCGCTTGTCGTCCTTGGCGAGCAGGGCGATCCGGGTGGCGCGCTCGGCCAGGGCGACGTCGTCGGCGGCACGGGCGGCGTCAAGGTAGGACTTGGCGGCCTCGTCCAGTCGCCCGGACTGCAGGGCGAACTCGCCGGCCAGCAGCGGCTCGAGCGACGCGGAGGTCGGGTCGGCAACGGCGCCGGGACGGGGCGCCTTTTCCGTCGCCGCCAGCGGTCCGGCGGCCGACATGGCGACAAGGATGAAACAGAGCGTGCGCAAGGCAACGGGCATCGATCAAGCCTGCAGGTCAACCAGGACGGGACGGGGCCGGTAGAATGTCGGCCTCCGCGGTAGCCAGCAGCTTATCGCAAGCACCTGAACGGAA
>DATDBI010000085.1:0-8962 GCA_036524915.1 Lysobacter sp.
GGTCGACTTGCCGTGGTCGACGTGGGCAATGATGGAAAAGTTTCTGATCTGCTGCATGCGGGGCCGCGCGAGGCTAGCCGGTTCCTTGAAAATCAACGCGGGATTATCGCATACGGCCCGGTTCCAACGTCCCCGACCCCACCGACGGGCGCGCGCCAGCTGGCCGCGCCCGGATTCAATTGCCGATTGCCGCCGGGGCTCAGCCGGTCCTGGCCTCGTCGGCGGTGACGGCGATGAACTGCGTGCCGCCCTGGCGGCGCACCAGCAGCATCACGGTCTGGCCCGGCTTGACCGAGCCCAGCTCGCGGTCCAGCGCCGAGGCGCTGGCCACCGAACTGCGTCCCACAGACAGCACCACGTCGCCCGGGCGCAGGCCGGCCTCGGCGGCGGCATCGCCGGGACTGCGCACCAGCACGCCCTCGTTGCTGCGCAGGCCCAGCCGCTGGCGGTCACCGCTGCTGAGGTCCTGGCCGACCAGGCCGAGCTTGTTGCCGGCGGAGGGCTGTGACGGCCCGTCGCTGGCTGCCGGGCGCGGCGAGCCCGAGCCCCCGGCCACGGTGGCGTCGAGTTCGTCGACCACGACCGTGAGGTCGACATTGCGACCGCTGCGGAACACGCTGACCTTGGCCCTGGTGCCGGGCGCCATCGAACCGATGATCGGCGGCAGGTCGCTGGATTCGTTGATGGCGCGGCCGTCGACGGCGCGGATCACGTCGCCGCGTTCGATCCCGGCCTTCTCGGCCGGGCTTCCGGGCAGCACGTCGGCGATCAGCGCGCCGCTGCTGTCGGGCAGGCCCAGGCCCTTGGCCGACTCGCTGGTGATCTGCTGCACCTGGACGCCGAGCTGGCCGCGGCTGACCTTGCCGGTCGCGCGCAGTTGCTCGGCCGCGCCCATCGCCACGTCGATCGGGATGGCGAAGCTCACGCCCATGTAGCCGCCGGAGTTGCTGAAGATCTGCGAATTGATGCCGACCACTTCACCGCTGGTGTTGAGCAGCGGGCCACCGGAGTTGCCCTGGTTGATCGCCACGTCGGTCTGGATGAAGGGCACGTAGCGCTGGTTGGCGTACGGGTTGCTGCGCCCGACCGCGCTGACGATGCCGGCGGTGACCGAATGATCCAGGCCGAACGGCGAGCCGATCGCAATCACCCACTGCCCGGCCTTCGTCGAGTTGGCGTTGGCCATGCGCAGGAACGGCAGGCCCTTGGCATCGATCTTGAGCAGCGCGACATCGGACTGCTCGTCGCTGCCGATCACCTTGGCGGGGAACTCGCGTCGATCGGACAACTTGACCGTCACCGTGTCGGCACCTTCGACGACATGGTGGTTGGTCATCACGTAGCCATCGGCGGACATCAGGAAGCCGCTGCCCATCGACGTGCCGCCGCCGCGGGGGCCGCGCGGGCCACCGGGGCCGCCGGGGCCACCCGGGAATGGCATGTCGTCGCCAAAGAAGCGGCGGAAGATCTCGGGAATCTGCTCGTCGTCGGGCTCACCGCGCGCGTTGCGCTGGGGGGCCGCCTCGGCCTGGATGTTGACCACCGCCGGTCCGACCCGCTGGACCAGGTTGGTGAAGTCGGGCAGTCCGCTGACCAGCGGCGCAGCCGGCGTGGCCGCGGGCGGCGGCGCGATGGGCGTTGCCGCAGTGGCCGGAGGCTGCGCGGTGCAGGCGACCGGAAGCGAAGCGGCGATGGCAGTGACAAGGACCAGGGAGCGAAGCGGACGGTTCATCGAATTCGGCCTCGGAAGAGATCGGATTGCAGTCGGGTGGCGGTGCGGGGAGCGCCGACAACGTCGGCGCAGTGGCATCAGGGAGGCATCAGCGGTTAGGAACGGACGACTCGGCTTCGGCCCCGGCCGGGTCGGCCACCGGCGCCAGGCTCGGCTCGAACGGATAGAACGAGGGCGAACTGGCCGTGCTGCCGTAACTGGCCGTCAGGCCCGAGCTGCCGGAATACTGCGGCAGCACCGCACGCGGCCACGGCCTGGCGGCGATTTCAGGATGCTGGGGCTGGAAGGGCTTGGCCGCGACGGCGTCGCTGCCTGCCGACGCGGCGATCGCCACGGTCGTTGCCGCCGGTGCCGCAGAAGCCACCGCGGTGATCGGCGCCGGTGCCTGGCGACTGGCGCGCAGCGCGGCGCGCTGGCTCTGGCTGCGGGTCGAACGGCGCTCGGCCGCGCGGCGCGGCACTTCCACCGCGGCCACGGCTGCAGCGCCCAGCCCGGCCTGGTGATCGGGGGCATCGGGCATGAGCGGCGCAGGGTCGGCCGGCACGGGCGCGGCGGGGTTGGAAGCAGCCGACGTCGGAGCAGGCGGGGCGGCGGTTGCCACGGCCACCTGGGCCGTTCCCTCTCCGGGCGCCGGGGCGGCATCGTTGGAGAACGGCCGGGTCACGAACAGCGCTGCGACGGCGACCGATGCGGCCAGTGCACCGCCAATCCAGCCACGCCGGCTGCCGACCTGGCTAGGACGGCGGGACGACGGCGTTGCGGTGGAAGCCACCGTGGCGAGCACTGGTTCCTGCGCAATGGCCAGGGCGACACGGTCGGCGAAGCTGCTGCCGGCGACCGCCGCGGCCTGGCCACGCATCACGTCGCCGTAAAGCTGCCAGCGCCCGCAGGCCTGGCGCCATTGCGCGTCGTGGCTGAGCCGCTTCAGGCCGAAGCGGGCGGCGTCGCCTTGCAGCTCGCCGTCGAACAGCGCACAGAGGGTTTCGCGATCATTGTCTGGAGTGGTCATCGCTTCGAAGCTTCCGCAGAGTCGTTGTCGAGCAGGGGCCGCAGTTCGGTATCGATCGCTTCACGCGCACGGAAGATGCGCGAGCGGACGGTACCGATGGGACAGCCCATCTTCTGCGCGATTTCGTCATAGCTCAGGCCGTCCATCTCGCGCATGGTGATGGCGGTCCGCAATTCTTCCGGCAGGTTTTCGACAACGCGCATGAGCGTGCGTTCAATTTCCTGCCGCAGCAGTTCATGTTCCGGCGTGTCGGTGTCGCGCAGGCGCGTGCCGGTGTCGAACTGCTCGGCATCGCCGGCGTCGACATCGTCGGTCGGCGGCCTGCGGTTCTGTGCAACCAGGTAGTTCTTGGCAGTGTTCACGGCGATCCGGTGCAACCACGTATAGAACTGGGCGTCACCGCGGAAATTCGGCAGCGCCCGGTAGGCGCGTATGAAAGTTTCCTGGGCAACGTCCTGGCATTCGCTCCAGTCGGAGATGTAGCGCCCGATCAACGCGGTGATCCGATGCTGGTACTTGCGCACCAGCGCATCGAAGGCCGCACTGTCGCCGCGCTGGACACGCTCGACCAGTTGCTGGTCCAACTCAACATCTTTGGGCAACACTAATTCGGCCATACCGCGCCGGCACTCCTGTGGGCTCGGCCATGGCCGAACAATGGGACAACCCTGTCGGGGGAAAGTTCAATCACGATCATTAATGGGGTCGGGCCCTGCAGGCGCAAGCGCCAACGGTCAGGGGCGGCGCTTCTGCCGGCAACCTCACAGCGCCACCGCGCGGCAACGGCGACACTCCGATTTGACGCCGGGGAAACATCCTCGGGATGATAGCGGTCTCTCCATACCTGAACGAATGGTGCCGAATGATTGCTGGCCTTGACGGTCTTCGCTTCCAGCACTGGCAGACCGAGCTGCGTGCCGACGGTGTCCTGGTGCTGTCGTTCGACCGCGCCGGTGCGCCCGTCAACACGTTTGCCCAGGACGTCCTGATCGAACTGGACACCCTGCTTGAGCGCCTGGCGCTGGATCCGCCCAAGGGGCTGGTGCTGCGTTCGGCCAAGGCCTCGGGCTTCATCGCCGGCGCCGACATCAAGGAATTCCAGGCCTTCGATGCCAAGGGCACCGTCGGCGATGCCATCCGCCGTGGCCAGCAGACCTTCCAGCGCCTGGCCGAACTGCCCTGCCCGACCGTCGCGGCGATCCACGGCTTCTGCATGGGCGGCGGCACCGAGATCGCCCTGGCTTGCCGCTACCGCGTTGCCAGCAACGATCCGTCGACCCGCATCGGCTTGCCGGAAGTGAAGCTGGGCATCTATCCCGGCTGGGGCGGCAGCGTGCGCCTGCCGCGCCTGATCGGTGCGCCCGCCGCTTTCGACATGATGCTGACCGGACGCACGCTGTCGGCCTCTGCCGCGCGCGCCAACGGCCTCGTCGACAAGGTCACCGACACGTCGAGCCTCATCGACGTCGCGGCCGCCTACGCGCTGCGCGGCAGCCAACGACCGTTCAAGCAACGCGCACTGGCGTGGGCGACCAACACGTTGCCCGCGCGCAAGCTGCTCGCACCGATGCTGACCAAGCAGGTGGCACGCAAGGCGCGCAAGGAGCACTACCCGGCGCCGTATGCACTGATCAACACCTGGGCCAACAGCGGTGGTGGCATCCAGGGACTGCTGTCGGCCGAACGCAAGTCGGTGGTGAAACTGGCCTCGACGCCTACCGCGCGCAACCTGATCCGCGTGTTCTTCCTGCAGGAGCGCCTCAAGGGCCAGGGCGGCAAGGAGCATGGCATCAGCCACGTCCACGTCGTCGGCGCCGGCGTGATGGGCGGCGACATCGCTGCCTGGTCGGCCTACAAGGGTTTCAACGTCACCCTGCAGGACCGCGAGCAGCGCTTCATCGATGGCGCGCTGACCCGCGCGCAGGCGCTGTTCGACAAGAAGGTGAAGGACGAGGCCAAACGCATGGACGTGGCCGCGCGCCTGAAGGGCGACCTCGCCGGTGACGGCGTCGGCAACGCCGACCTGGTGATCGAGGCGATCATCGAGCAGGCGCAAGCCAAGCGTGATCTGTATGCCGAACTCGAACCGCGCATGAAGTTCGATGCGCTGCTGACCACCAACACCTCGTCGATCCCGCTGACCGAACTGCGCGAGCACATCGGCCGCCCGGCGCACTTCGCCGGACTGCACTATTTCAATCCGGTCGCGCTGATGCCGCTGGTCGAAATCATCCACCACGATCGCGTCGCACCGCAGACGCAGCAGCGTCTGGCTGCGTTCTGCAAGGCGATCGACAAGCTGCCGGTGCCGGTGGCGGGAACCCCGGGCTTCCTGGTCAACCGCGTGCTGTTCCCGTACATGCTCGAGGCCGCGACCGCGTACTCCGAAGGCATTCCCGGCGCGGCGATCGACAAGGCCGCGGTGAAGTTCGGCATGCCGATGGGCCCGATCGAACTGATCGACACCGTCGGCCTTGACGTCGCTTCAGGCGTGGGTGGCGAGCTCGCGCCATTCCTCGGGCTGCCCATTCCCGCCGCGCTGGCGACGCCACCGCAGCAGGGCAAGCGCGGCAAGAAAGACGGCCAGGGCCTGTACAAGTGGGAGAACGGCAAGGCGATCAAGCCGGCGCTGCCCAAGGAGTATCAGGCGCCCTCGGACCTGGAAGACAGGCTGATCCTGCCGCTGCTCAATGAGGCGGTGGCCTGCCTGCACGATGGCGTCGTCAGCGATGCCGAGCTGCTCGATGCCGGCGTGATCTTCGGTACCGGTTTTGCACCGTTCCGCGGTGGCCCGATCCAGTACATCCGCGAGACCGGCGCCGACGCACTGCTCACCCGCCTGCAGCAACTGAACGCGCGCTATGGCGATCGTTTCGCGCCGCGACCGGGCTGGGACAGCGCGGCATTGCGCAGCTGATCGGCGAGAAGACGAAGGCGGCGCATCGAATTGCCGAAGCGCCGTCCACCGCGCCGGGGATTGCGCAGCAGCGGGCCACGGATGGCCCGCGCCCGCATCGGAGCATCCTCGAATGCGGCGCGACTACATCGTGTGCGTCGCGCGCTCCGCGCTGAGCGTGCCGGCCAGCAGGGCCTCGATCTTGCCGCGCACCGACTCGCCCTCGGCGCTGTCGGCGAACTGCACGCCGATGCCCGCCGGGCGGTTGCCCTGCGCGCCCACCGGCGTGACCCAGACCACCTTGCCGGCGACCGGCAGGCGCTCGTTCGATTCGGGCAGCGTCACCAGCAGGAACACCTCGTCACCGAGGAAATAGCGCTTGGGTGTCGCCACGAAAATGCCGCCGCCCTTGAGGAACGGCATGTACGCGCTGTAAAGCTGCGCCTTGTCCTTGATCGCGCAGGACAGAATGCCCTGACGCGCACCACCTGCAGCACTCATTGCGCTCATTGCCTCCTCCCCCCTTCCGCCGGTCGCGCATCGAGGGCGCGCCAGGCCAACAACAATTCGGTGACTGCCAGGTCCGCGCGCACCGTGGTGCGCAGCAGATCGCGGGTCCGGTTCGCCTGATCGAACCACGCGGCCAGACTGCGCGTTCGACCCGGGTCGGTCAAGCCGGCGGCGTCGGCCAGGGCCAGGTCGGCCGCGTGGCGCAACCGCAGGGCCGCGTCGTCGTCACCGACCCAGCGCTGCGCCGTCTCGACCGCGCCGACATCGCCCCGCACCAGCTTGGCCAGGTCGCTGGCGACCTCGCGCCGTAACCTCAGGCCGTCGTTGCCCAGCCATTCGTTGGCCAGGCCAGGATGGCCGCGGGCCGCTTCGAGCGCTTCGCGGGCGCTGGCGTCCGAGTGCCCCTGCTGCTTCAGCCAGGCCAGCGATTCGGCGGCCTGCGGCAAGCGGAATTCATAGCGCTGGCAGCGGCTGCGAATCGTGGCCGGCAAGCGCGCCGGATGCGCACTGAGCAGCCACAGATAGCGGCCCGGCACCGGTTCTTCCAGCGTCTTCAGCAGCGCGTTGCAGGCTGCGTGGTTGACCGCCTCGGCCGGATCGATGATCACCACCTGCGCGCCGCCGTACTGCGGCGTCAGCGACAGCTTGTCCGACAGCTGGCGGATCTGGTCGATGACAATCTCAGTCCGCAGGCGCGTGCCTTCCTTGTTGGGAATGAACGACAGGAACTGGTAATCCGGGTGAGTGCCGGCCGCGATCAGGTGACAGCTGCGACACGAGCCACAGGGCTCGCCGGTACCGTCGGGCTGTTGGCACAGCAGGCGCCGCGTGAGGCGCTCGGCCACGGCACGTTTGCCCAGTTGCGCAGGCCCGCAGAACAAAAGCCCATGGGCCAGGCGTCCGGTCGCCTGTGCCGCGACCGCCTGGTCGTACACACGCTGCTGCCAGGGCGCGAACGCACTTGCCGGTACGGCGCTCATGACGCGACCTCGATGCAACTGCGCAGGTGTGCCACCGCCTGCGCGGCGACGGCGTCTGCCGGCTGGCTCGCATCAATCACGCGGAAGCGCTCCGGCTCGGCGCCGGCACGGGCCAGGTAGCCGGCGCGAACACGTTCGAAGAAATCCTCACGCTCGGCTTCGATGCGGTCGGTGGCGCCACGGCCACGCGCGCGCTGCAGGCCAACAGCAACGGGCACGTCCAGTAACAGCGTCATCGCCGGCGCAATGCCGACCACGCGCCGCTCAAGCTCGGCAATGAACTGCAGATCGCCACCGCGAGCGGCGCCCTGGTAGGCGTAGCTGGCGTCGGTGAAACGATCGCTGATCACCCAGGCGCCGCGCTGCAGCGCCGGCAGCACGGTCTCGCGCACGTGCTGGGCGCGCGCGGCGAACACCAGCAGCAACTCGGCGTCGGCGGTCGGCGGTTCGTGGTGGGTGTCCAGCAACAGTCCGCGGATCTGCTCGGCCAACGGCGTTCCACCGGGCTCGCGCGTGACCACCACGTCGCCACCGGTGGCCTGCAGCACTTCGCGCAAGGCTGCCAGCACCGTCGACTTGCCCGCGCCTTCGCCACCTTCCAGGGTGACGAAGCGGGGCCAGCGCTGCAGGGATGCACCAGGACGGGTCATTGGCTGTTCCGGGATTGCGATGCGCGGTAGTTCTTGAGGTACGCACGCACGTTGGCCTGATGCTCGGCATAGGTACGCGCAAACAGATGGCGGCCGCTGCCGTCACCCACTGCCACGAAGAACAGCGCGTCGCCTTCGGCGGGCCTGGCAACCGCCTCGAGCGCACCGATGCCCGGCATCGCGATCGGCGTCGGCGGCAAGCCGGCAATCAGGTAGGTGTTGTACGGATTGTCCGCGCGCAGGTCGCGCTTGCGGATATCGCCATCGTAGGCGCTGCCCATGCCGTAGATCACCGTCGGATCGGTCTCCAGGCGCATGCCGAGCTTGAGCCTGCGCGCGAACAAGCCGGCAATCTGCGGCCGCTCGGAGGCGATGCCGGTCTCCTTCTCGACGATCGAAGCGAGCACCAGCATCTCGTCCTGTGTCTTGAGCACGGTGTCGGCGCTGCGCTGCTGCCAAGCCGCATCGAGGGCCTTGTCCATGGCGGCGTGGGCACGCCTGAGCACATCGAGGTCGCTGTCACCGCGCGTGTAGAGGTAGGTTTCCGGCAGGAAGCGGCCTTCCGGATGCTGGCCCGGCGTGCCGACGGCCTTCATGAGCGCCGCGTCGTCCAGCTTGCCGGTTTCCAGCTTCAAAGGCCTGGCCTTGGCCAGTGCCGCGCGCAATTCGCGGATGTTCCAGCCTTCCACGATCGTGAAGCGGTGGCGGATCACCCGGCCGTCGCGCATCGCCACCAGCAGCGAGCGCGGCGAGGTGCCCGGTTCCATCGCGTACTCGCCAACCTGGAGCTTGCCGGCGGCGCCGAGCTGTTTGGCCAGCGCGCGCCATTCGAGAAGGTCGCCGTCGCGCACGCCGGCGTCGCGCAGCTTGCGCACCACCGTGGGCAACGAATCGCCGCGCTCGACCATGACCGTCTCGCCCGGCTCCAGGCCCGACAACGGTGCGTCGGCGAAACCGGTGTAACGCTGCCAGAGCCAAAAACCTGCACCGGCTGCGACCAGCAGCAACAGCAGGACGAAGCCAGAAGAAATACGACCGAATGAACGGCGCGCGGATTTGCGACTCACGAAACCTCCGTGGCGAAAGCGGGATGCTCGGCGGCAAGGCGGTGCTGCAGCGCGACCACCTGCGGATGCGGTTGCCATGTGCGGGCGCCGAGCCGCGCCACCGGCAGGATACCGCGCA
>DATDBI010000086.1:0-48466 GCA_036524915.1 Lysobacter sp.
ATTTCCCAACCGTGCAGGTTGGCGTCGTTCTGGTTGACCGGACGATTGACGTCGAACTCGTACAGCGGATCGTCGGCCTCGCCCACCAGGTCGTAGGTGTTCTCCATCTGCAGCGACTGCGCCGAACTGCCGTTGTAGGCCCCCAGGCCGCCGGTCTCGGGGTTGCGCAGCATCGCCAGCGCCGCGAACAGCGCGGTGTCGTTGGCCGAGCAGGCCTGGGAGACGTCGTTGCCAGCGGTGGTGACCTGGGCGGCACACGTCGGGCTCGTCAGGAAGGCCAGTGCCGCCTGCGCATCCGGGCCGGAGGTCGGATCGGTCAGCCCATATAGCGGCTCACGCACCACCGAGGTACCGATGAAGTTCTTCACGTCCTTGTTCCAGAACGTCACCGAAATGAAGCTGGCGTCGGCGAAGTACCACTCGACCGCGAGGTCGAGGTTGTCCGATTCCAGCGGATCCAGCGCGGGGTTCTGCGCCTCGCCGTTGGCCCGCGCGGACGGGTTGATCAGGATCGAACCGGTGGGCTGGTTCGGCGTCGGGCCGGCGTAGAGATTGCCGTACGGCGCGCGCGCGATGGTCTTGCTGAACGATGCGCGGCCCTTGATCTCATCGGTGAAGTCGAGCGAGAAGTCCAGGTTCGGCAGGACGAAGTCGTAGCTGTGCGTCTCGCTGAAAGGCACCTGGTCGTCCGAACGCAGGATCCGGAAGTCGTTGTTGGCCTGCCACTGGATGGCACTGGGCAGGGCAACCTGCGAGGTCGAGGTCAGGTAGGTCTTCTCGTAGCGCACGCCAATGCGCGTGTGGGTCGGGAAGCCGCCCAGCGTGCCGTCCAGGTCGAGCTGGCCGTACACCGCGTCGGTGTCTTCCTTCACGCGATTGTCGGCAGCCAGCTGCGGGTTGAAGCGGGTGGCCGCACCGTAGAAGTCGCCCGCCCACAAGGCACCGGCCGTGGCACTGCCGCGATACGCGCCGTGAGCCGCGCCGGGAGCGCTGTAGTCGTCGAACATGCCGACGATGTCGATCGGACGGATCAGCTCGGACAGGCCCGGCTCGTTGCCGGTGTTGGCCACGCCCCAGTCGCCCAGGGTCGAATAGGCCTCGGTGGCCTGCCGGCGCGTCATCTTCGTCACCGACGAATCGACGCCGAACTGGAAGCGGCCGTCGTCGAACACGTACTCGCCGTCGATGCGACCCTGCGTGATCTCGGTTTCCTGGCGCTGGTAGTTGATGCGCAGCACCTGCGAACCGATCTGCTCCACCGGGAAGTCCGGATTGAGCGTCCCGTTGGTGCCGGCGATGGCGTCGGCCGAGGTCGGATACCAGGAACGCGCACCGATCGGCAGGCCGTTGTTGAAGGCCAGCTCCTGCGCCCAGTTGCCGCCGCAGTAGGGTCCGACGGTGCAGTTGTTGGTGCCGGCGATGCTGAAGAACGTCGAGCCACCGCCGGTGACCGGATCGTTGGGAACGCTCTCGGAGGTGGTGTTATGGCCGTCGAAGGTCAGGCGGAAGCGTTCGGTGACGTCCCAGGCAGCGTTGAAGCCCAGCGAGTCGAGCTTGTACTCCTGCTCCTGGTGCTGCTGCTCGTAGCCGAAGTCCTTGGTGCCGACGATGTCGCGGATGTAGGTGGGCGTGGCCACCGACTGGCCGGTGTCGAACGTCAGGTCGGTGAAGCTGTTGGCGCGTTGCAGCCAGATGGTCTGCTCGCCGCGGTCTTCTTTGATCTCGTTGGTCGAGTAGGTGTAGTCGAGGGTCAGCGTCACCGTGTCGGTTGGCGCGAACTGCAGCACGGCCTGGCCGTTGATGCGCTCGCGCTCGAAATCGGCGAATGCATAGCGCAGGTCGTTCGGCATGCCGTACAGCTGGCCGAGCGCCGGCGCATTGGTGACGACCGCGTCCGGACGCAGGGCCGGATCAGTGCCGGTCCAGCGCTGCATGTTCCAGGCGTTCTCGGTTGACTGCACCGAGCCGCCGTGACGCTTCTGGTAGCTCGCCGAGAGGCCGACGCCCCAGGTCTTGTCGTCGTTGGTATAGCTGAAGATACCGGACACTTCCGGCGTCACTTCGGAGTCGAACGGCTGCGATTCGTCGTACACGCCCTTGACGCCGGCGGTGGCGACGACGCCCTGGTGGTTGAACGGACGGTCGGTCTGGATGTCGATCGTCGCGCCGATGCCGCCGCTGGGCACGCTGGCCTGGCCGGTCTTGTAGACCTCGAGCGTGGTGATCGCTTCCGACGCCAGCTGCGCGAAGTTGAACGCGCGCGTGCCGCCGTCAACGCCACCGATCGGCACCTGGCCGGGTGCGCCGAATGCGTCCGCGCCCGGGATCGTACGGCCGTTCAACGTGACCATGTTGAACTGCGGGCCGAAGCCACGCGCGGTGATCTGCGCGCCTTCGCCGTCGCGACGTTCGATCGAGATGCCAGTGATGCGCTGCAGCGATTCGGCAAGGTTGGTGTCAGGGAACTTGCCGATGTCCTCGGAGCTGATGGCATCGACCACGCCGGCGGTGTTGCGCTTGATCTCCATCGACTGATTGAGACTGTTGCGCATGCCGGTGACCGTGACCGTGTCGAGGGTCGTGGCCTGGTCCGAGCTGCTCTGCGAGGCCTGCGCGGTCGTCGCCTGGGCGGCCGTCGCCTGCGCGGTGGTGGTCTGGGCGGTGGTCGTTGCCGTGGTCGATGCGCTGGTGTCCTGCGCATACGCCGGATTGATGACCAGCACGCCACCGACGAAGGTGAACATGGCGGTCGACTTGAACCGCTTCTTGAATTGCCTGGACAGATGGCTCATTGCACGTTCCTCCCAGCAGAGGGGGAACCGCCCAAGGACGCCCACAGAACGTGGTACCGATACCGACTCATATGGTCTTCCCCCTCAACTTCGATCGATGGATTCATCGCCCCTCTCAAGGGCACCTGCAGGCGCTTGCCTGCTACTCCAGAACTGTCGTTGCGTGGCTCTTGCGTTCGATTCAAGTTCGCCGGGTCGGCACGTACCGGGTGGACCTCCAGGACCCGCCGCCGGCGGGCAGAAGTGATAGCGCTATCATCTGAGCGCAGACTAAACATTAAGTTTCCATACATGTCACCGTGCAGTGCAGCAAAGTTTGGCTATGAATTCGCCACAGAGGGACTAATCACCAGCCCAAAACTGTGCTCGCGATAGTTTCAGTCGCAACCAAACCCCCTTCGCGCTCCAGCGTTGCCCCGTTTTCTGAGAGCGCTATCAGCCGCGTACGTTTCGTGGCGTCCTGACAGGACACGTTGCCCGCCTGCGAGCGGGAGCTGTGGACACCCCTGCCCGGTCAACCCGCTGTCGGGCCGCCGAGCAAAACGCCGTACGACTGCAGGAATTCCACGGTGCCGTGGAAGATCAGTCCGCCTCCCATCGCCGAAACGAAGAACCCCACGATCCGGGTAGCGGCATCGACGCCCTGCGGGCCGATCCTGCTCAGGATCTTCTTCGCGTAGATCAGCGACACGTACGTGCACAGCACCGCTGCCGCGATCGCCGCGACCACCACGCCGAAGGACACCACCAGGTGATCGGACTTGCGCACCAGCGACGTCAGGCCGATGACCGTGGCGATGACGCCCGGGCCGAACATGATCGGCATGGCCAGCGGAATGAACGAAACGTCACCGCCACTGCCGCCTCCCCCGGACACCATGCTGTCCTTGCCCGGCGAGAACAGGTCAAAGCCGATGCGCATCAGGATCACGCCACCGACCACCCGCACCATGCTCAGCGGCACGCCGAACAGGCGCAGCAGGACGTTGCCGAACACCAGGAAGAACAGACAGAGCATCAGCACGTTGAAGCAGGCCTTGCGCGCGGTCGCTCGCCTCTCGTCGTCGCCCTTGCCGTCCATCAGGCTCAGGAACACGGGGATGGCCTCAAGCGGATTGATGATGGCCAGCAGCGTCGAGAACAGGCTGAGGAAAAGCGTCACGTCGGCCATCAGTGCAGGCGGATCTCCGCCACCCGTGTCGGGACAAACGATCTGGAGTCTTGTCGCGCATCGATCACGGGGCCGTGAGGGTAGCCGCCAGCCATCGCCGCTCCTGGCCCCGCATGCCAATGACACAAGCCATATAAGTCAAATAGTTACAGCGTACATCGAATGTCCTGACTCACCCTCGAAATTCACATAGATTCCCACCCACTCATGGCCGGGATACATTTCCCTCCGTGCGGCGTCCGATCCACCTTCAGGCGCCCGCACCAGGACCCAGCAATCGCAACCAGGACCGGCATCGGAGCGTTTTTTGACTGAGTACAGTTCGCCGGCACCGCCCCTGTTTGCTGTTGTTCCCGACGGTCTCTTCGGGCCCCTCGCCTCCTCCAACCGCCTCCATTACTGGCAGCTGCTGTGCCAGCTGTTTGCCGAGTTCTTCGGCCCGGATGCACCGATGCCGCCCAGCGTCGGCTTCCCGCGGCGCGAGATCACCTCGGCCATCGAGCGTTACCTGCTGACCGACGACCCCTGGGAAGACGACGGCGAAGCCCCGGACGCGCCCCTGGCCATGCGCGCCAACGCGATCTACGAACGCTTCCGCGCCGCCGGCTGGTTGCGCCAGGAGCGTGTCGGCGCGCGCGAGATGGTGTCAATGACCCATGCCGTGGCGCAGCTGCTGGTTGCCCTGATGGATTTCGCCGAACGCGGCCCGGCCTTCTTCGGCGCCAAGGTCCGCTCGATCGAACTGCAGTTGCAGCAGGTCGTGGCGGGCAACGCCGGCGGCGACACACTGGACGAGGCCGCCGAGCAATCGCGGCAGCTGCTGTCCTATGTCTCCGCTATCAGTGTGCAGGTCCGCGACCTGATGCCGGAACTCATCAAGGCCGAGAGCACGGCCCAGTTCGCGCGCCAGTTGTTCGAGCGTTACGTCGGCGAGCTGTTCGTCGGCGACTACGCCGAGCTGCACAACGCCGACCACCCGCTCGCCCGGCGCACCTCGATCCTGGGCATGGTCCGCGACATCGAGCAGTCCGATGGTCGCGACACGCTCATCGCCTGGTACCAGGAGCGCGCCACCGGCGGCGATCGCGTCCGCGCCGAACAGCGCCTGCAGCGCAGCCTGCGCCGCCTGTACGAGATCGATCGCATCGACGAATACCTGGCCCGGCTCGATGACGACATCCGCCAGGCCAACCGGCGTGCGCTGGCATTCCTCGATTACCGCCTGCGCGCACCGGACAAGCTGGATGTGCTCCTGCGTCGCGCATGCCGCGGCGTCCTCGAGGCGCCGGAGGAGGCACTGCGCCTGCCGGTCGCGCCCGGTCCACTCATGGACGAACACCGCCTGCGCGCGCCGCAGCAGCGGCCCAAGCCCATCCCGCGCACCGCCAACAGCAGTCGCGAGCCCACGCCCGAGCAGCTGGCGCGGCTCAACCTGCTGCGACAGATGACGCGCGCACGCCTGGTGAAGCCCGAAGACCTGGTTCGCTATGTCGACCGCCACCTCAGTGCGACCGACCGCATCGAATCGGAGGCCATGGAGATCGCCAGCATCGAGGATTTCCGCGCCTACCAGACCCTGATCACGCTCGCGCTGCGCAGCCGCCGCGAGGGCGGACTGCGACGCGATGACCCGATTCACCGGATGTTGCGGGGCTTCGGCATCCAACTGTGCGAGGGCGAACAGACCGCCAACGCCTTCCTGGAGTCGCCCCGCTTCGTCCTGCACCGCACGAGGAACGCCGCATGAAACGCTCCTGGGCCACGTTGAGCCAGCTCTCCGGCGGCATGTACACCGCGCAGGACTTCGAACGGGCCGCCTACCGCTTGGTCACCGAACAGGTGCTCTACAGCGCCGACCGCAAATCTCGCAACGCCTACCACCTGGTCGAAACCTACCTGGCCGACTTCGCCGCTGTGCTGGAACCGTTGGGAATCCGCCTGGAGCGCAACGCGCATTTCCGTTACGTCACCGCCCTGCCCGGCCATGGCGAAGGCACCGCGGTAAGCCTGGATGAGACGCTGCTGATCCTCGTGCTGCGCCAGCGCTACGACGAAGCCATGCGCCAGGGCCAGGTCGAGGACCACGGCGATGTCCTGGTCGAACTGCCGGATCTGCAGGAGGCCTACCAGGCACTGACCGGCCGCGAGCTGCCCGAAACCGGCGCGCTGCGCAGCCAACTGCGCGCACTCAAGCGCTGGTCGGTGTCCAAGACCATCGAATGCGAGCCTGGCGACCCGCAACCGTTCCGCATCCTGGTGCGGCCGGCCATCGTCGAGATCGTCGGCGCGCAGTGGCTGCAGCGACTGGACCAGCACAACCAGGACGACGCCGGCACTGCCGACGCGGACAGCACCGCCACGGACAGCACCATCGAGGCCGAAGATGTATCAGCTTAAGCGCGTCCACCTCGTCCAGTTCTTCCTGTTCCAGGCGCAATCCATCGAGCTCGACCTGAGCACGGCGATCATCGCGCCCAACGGTGCTGGCAAGAGCGCGCTGCTCGACGCGCTGCAGATCGTGATGCTCGGCGGCGACCGCAACCAGATCCGCTTCAATGCCCAGGCCGGCGGCAGCCACCGCGCCCGCACCATCCGCGATTACTGCCTGGGCGTGTACCGCTCCGGCGACGACGGACGCGATCGCGACACCGCCACGACCTACCTGAGCCTCGTCTTCGAGGACCAGGACAGCGGCGAAACGCTCACGGCCGGCATCGCGCTGGCAGCGTCCGCCGCTGAGCCTGAGCATCGCGTCAACGGCCTGTACCTGTTGCCGCGCGTGGCGTTGTCGCTCGACGACCATCTGGAAATGGTCAGGGGCGAGCAGCTTCCACAGGAATGGGCGCGATTCCGCGAGCTCATCGCGCAGCGTTGCAAGACCGCCGGCAGCAAGGCCGAGCTGCACAGCAGCAGCGACCGGTTCGTGAAGGACCTGCTGTTCCGGTTGCGCCCGGGTCCGTCCTCGCAGCTCGACGCCACCGCGTACCGCAAGGCCTTCCAGAACGCCCTCAACCTGCAGCGGGTCAGCGACGTGGACCTGTTCGTGCGCACCCTGGTGGCCGAGGAGCGTCCGACCGAGATCGGCAAGTTCCGGGCGCTGCTCGACGGCTTCCGGCTGATCAAGGAGAAGATCGAGCAGGTGGCGCGCCGCATCGACGAAGCCGAGCTGGTCGAACAGCAGTACAGGAAGGTCGCCCATCAGGCGACGCGTGCCGCGTCGTACCGCGCCCTCGGCGCCGAGTACCAGCGCGACCTCCACTCCGAACGGGTCGATGGCGCCGAAGCGGCCCTGGCCGCTTCGCAGGATTCGCTGCGCGACAAGACGCTGGCACTGGCCCAGGCCCGCAGCGACCGCGAGAACGCGCGACTGGCCGCGGACGAAGCCAACAAGCGGCTGCAAGGCACCCGCGGCTATCACGAGCAGGCGTCGTTCGAGCAGCTGGCCGCGCCCTATCAGGAGGAACTGGCGCGCCTGAAGAAGGAACTCATGCGCAGCGCCGGATTCGTGCGCGACCAGCTGCAGGCAGCGGGCAAGCTCGGCCTACCCGGCGTCGATGCGCACCTGCTCAAGGGCGCGCTCGCGCCGTGGCAGTCGCTGTATGACCAGCTGGCGGCGCTGGTGGCCGATGCCGACATACTGGTATCGCCTGAAGCGCTTCACGGTGAGCTGCGCCAGGCGATCGAACTTGCAGCACCCATCATCGCCGCTGTCACCGCCTATGAGCGCGAACGCCACAACGCACTCGACCAGGCACGACAGAGTGCCGTCACCGCCCGCCAGAACCTGGCACGGCTCAATGCCGGACAAACCGAACTCCGCCCGGATGTGGCCCGCCTGATGAGCTATCTCGCCGACGCCGGCGTGGAAGCGCGGCCGGTCTGCGACCTGGTGCAGGTCACGGACCCGGCCTGGCAGCGCGCGATCGAAGGCTACCTGCGCACCCACGTCGAAGCCCTGCTGATCGCGCCGGAGCACGGAGAGCAGGCCGTGCGCCTGTACCGTTCGCTGCAGGGCGCGCGTTCGGTCTACGGGGTCAAGCTGGCCCTTTGCAGCCACGCGCAACAGTCCCGCGGCGACGCCTCGCCAGCCGCTGGCCAGGTCGCGGCGCTGCTCGGCAGCGACAACAGCGATGCCCTTGGCTACCTGCGCCGGCAACTGGGCGACCTGCGCTGTGTCGCCACCGAAGCAGAAGTCGTGCGCAGCCGTCACGGCCTGAGCCAGGACGGTCTGGTTGCCAAGGGTGGCGGCGTGGAACGCCTGCGCCTGCCGGCCGCGAGCGAGCTCAAGATCGGCGCATCAAGCAGCCGCGAGCGACAGAAACTACTTCGCGATGAACTCGACACCGCCGAACGCCGCATTGCCGAGCTCGAGGGCCAATGGCGTCCGGTGCATGCCAGTGCCACGGGCCTGGCCCGCATCGGCAGCGCCGACGACATGGCACGCGACGCGCACGAACTGCTGCTCAAGCATCGGCAGGCAGCGGCCCGCTACCGCGCACTGAAAGACAACCAGGATGCGGCGAGCGATCCCGACCTGATCCGCGTAAGCGAACAGGCGCACGAGGCAGAGCGTCGCCGCGAAGCGCTGGAGGGCCTCGTCGAGCGACTGGTCGGCGAAGAAGCGGTGGCCACCGGCAAACGCGCCGAAGCCGAAACGGCACTGCAGGCACTGCGCGAGCAGAGCGACGCGATCGCGCGCCGCGCCAGTGAGGCGTTCTCGCACGCCGACGTCGATGCCAACCTGGTCGAACACCAGCGCGAGGAACTCGACGAGAAGATCGCCGAATTGCCCGAACGCCTGCAGCGCTGCCAGTCGCGCGCCGACGAGAGCGACCGCATCCTCACCAGCCTCTTGCCCGAGGCCTGGCGCGGCATGGCCCAGTACGGCAAGGACCACGGGCTGGCACTGGACCTCGAGCCGGGCCAGTGGCGCCAGGCCAACACGCTGCTCAACAAGGAGATCGACCACCTCAAGGGCACCGAACTGGTCCAGCACCAGGCCGCTGCCGACGAGGCCTACACGACAGCGGTGGAGACCTTCCGTTCCAACGTCGCATCGGCGCTGTACGACAACTTCACCCGCCTGCGGCACCAGATCAACACGCTCAACCGCACCCTGCAGCGCAGCCCGGCGTTCTCCAACAACGAGCGTTACCAGTTCAAGTACGACGTAGCCCCCGAGTTCAAGGACCTGCACCGCTTCATCAACAAGGCGGCCGATGTCGGCCAGACGGACACGCTGTTCGGCAGTGCTGGCGAGGTGCCGGCGGCATTTCGCGACATCATCGAGGACAAGGTCGGCAGCAAGAGCGCGGCCATGGCCTCGCCGCTCGATGACTACCGCAGGTTCTTCAGCTTTGAAGTCGTCATCAAGCAGGACGAGACCGTCATCGGCACGCTCAGCGAGCGCATGCGATCGGGCTCCGGCGGCGAGCACCGCGCACCGCTCTATGTCATTGCCGGCGCGGCACTGGCGGCGGCCTACGGCAAGGCGGAGGGTCAGCAAGGTGGTCTGGGCGTGATCATGCTCGATGAGTTCGGCGACAAGATCGACGCGCAGAACGCGCGCGCAACCACCAACTACCTGCGCTCGCTCGGCCTGCAGCTGATCGTCGCTGCGCCAGATACCGCGCAGGGCACGCTTAGCGGCGTTCTCGACAGCTACATCGAGCTGTTCCGCGACGGTCCGCTGCTGCAACTCGAGCGCGTGGTGGTGCACGGCCGCGGACGCGAACTGCTGGAAAGCGACCAGTTCCAGCTGCACCCGCAGCTGCTGGAATCGGAGATCCGCCGAGTGACCGTGGAACAGGAGACCGCGTAACGGATCCGGCAACAATCAGGCCGCCTGACCGCTCCCGCAAAGGCGTCGGACACGAACTGCAAAATTGACCTTTCCGTACGAGGAAATGTCTTATCCTTGACGGCGCTCCCCAGCCATTCGAGGCGAACATGCGCATCGTCTTGGCCGACGATCATCCGATTATTCGCAAGGGTGTTCGCACCTTGCTGGAGCGCGACCACGGCCTGAAGGTGGTCGCTGAAGCCGCCTCGGCAGACGAGTTGCACCACGTTCTCGATGCCGCGCAGTGCGACCTGGTCATCACCGACTTCAACATGCCCGGCGGCCGCATGTCCGACGGTCTGAGCCTGCTGGGGATGATGCACCGCAAATGGCCCAGCCTGCCGGTCATCGTGCTGACGATCGTCAGCAACCCGGGCGTGCTCCGTTCCATCATGGCCACCGGCGTGCGCGGCCTGGTCAACAAGAGCGAGGCGCTCGGCGAGTTGCCCCTGGCCGTGCAGGCGGTGTCGCAGGGACGAAACTATGTTGGCCCCGCCATGGAACAGGTGTTGCAGGCAACCGAGACGCCAGGCGAACAGGTCGTGCTGTCGATCCGCGAAGCTGAAGTGTTTCGCCTGTTCGCTTCCGGCCTCACCGTGTCGCAGATCGCCAAACAGCTCAACCGGAGCGTGAAGACTGTAAGTCGGCAGAAGGTCGATGCCATGGCGAAGCTCGAGATCGAGAACGACATCGACCTGTACACCTATGCGCGCGGGAATGGACTGCTCTAGTTCGTCTGCCTGATTCCTCCGGCTCGCTGGCCAGTTGGCGTTCAGCCTGTCGTACGCCGTCCCGACAATGTGGAACAACCCGATCACCAGGCGCTCACAAACGGGTGGGTCGCGCGCGCCTGTTCACGCCATTGCCTTCGCACTTTCACGCCACAGGAATTACGCGCGTGCGAGGTTGTGTCTCAACACGGCGAAAGGAGAATGAAGCATGAAAGTGGGCCAGATCATGACAACGGACGTTTTCCTGACCGATCCGACCAAGAGCATCCGCGAGGCCGCAGAGACCATGAAGCGCATGGACATCGGCAGCCTTCCCGTGGGCGACGGCGACCGGATCGTGGGAATCGTCACTGATCGCGACATCACTGTCCGCGCCGTCGCCAATGGCCTCGGCACCGAGACGCCGGTAAGCGAGGTGATGAGCGAGGCGATCCACTATTGCTATGACGACGACGAGATCGACGACGTCGCCCGCAACATGGCCGGCCTGGAAGTCCGCAGGCTTCCGGTGATCAACCGGCAACGTCAGCTGGTCGGGTACGTATCGCTGGCCGACTTTGCCTACAGCGGCGACGAGGAGTCGTCCGACGAGCTGCTCAAGGGTGTCGCCAGGCCGCATTGATCGCGCGCTCGTGACGACGCATGCGGCGGCCGCAGCCGCCGCATGCACCTACCCCAATACTTACGCTGCAGTATCCAGTCCGTAGGACTGTGGCTGCCGGCGGCCTGCCTTTCCCGCTTGCTGCTCCACCAGCCTCGACCACGCCGCGCGGGCCACCGGCGACGCCTCGTACCAGTCCAGGCGGGATGTGCCGCGGACGCGAAGGTAACTCTGCTCCAGCTCCTCGAGGCAGTCGTCGAACGACTGGCCGCGCAGGTACGTGCTCAGTCCGAGTTTCACCGCGGGAAGGTAGTCCTCTCCGCGGAACGTGACGACGTACTGGCGGTAGTGGCGGATCCACGAGGCGATCTCACGTTCGATATCCACGACTTCGACGACGCTGGAGCGCGTGCCATAGAAAAGATTGGTGTTCATCTTGATCCCTGGTTCTCATGGGCGATTCGTGTGCCAGCGAAATCGAGCTGACCAAGATCAAGACGCAACTACCGTGCCATTGAAAATGGTGCCCTGGCGAGACCTGGAGACGGCGAGGCTCCGCTCGCGGTTGAGAACCAGATGAAACTTGCGACCGTGCCCGGAAACATTTTCCTGGCTGGGCTGGTGTCACCTTCAAACCGCGTTCACCGCAACGAGCATAGGCTTCGAGCCTGCCCGCCGGGAGCAAGCCATGCCCGCTTCCCTGCTTATCGTCGACGATGATCGTGACTTCACTGAATCCGCCGCCGATTTCGCTCGGCTGCGCGGTTTCGAGCCGTACATCGCCCATTCATTG
Source organism: Lysobacter sp. (assembly GCA_036524915.1). Classification (GTDB taxonomy): domain Bacteria; phylum Pseudomonadota; class Gammaproteobacteria; order Xanthomonadales; family Xanthomonadaceae; genus Lysobacter_J. The sequence goes on from DATDBI010000086.1 coordinate 11,931, forward strand.
GAACAGTCGCGCCAGTTCAGCAATCTGCCGGCGGTAGACCTGTTGCTGCTCGACTTGCAGCTTCCCGACGGCAATGGGTTGGAGCTGCTCGACGACCCGTCCATGCCCGAACACGCCAGGGCGATCATCGTTACCGGTCAGCCTTCGGTGGAGTCTGCGATCCAGGCGGTATCGAGGCCCGTTGTCGACTACCTGCTCAAGCCGTTGTGCCCGATCGAGTTCGACACGCTGCTCAGGCAGGCTGCCGCCGCCCGCGGCAGCGCGCCGCCGGACCATGTCCGCCACGGAATGATCGGTCAATGCGAGGCGATGTGCCGAGTGCACGATGAGATCGACAGTGTTGCCGCGTCCGATGCCACCGTGCTGATCACCGGCGCAAGCGGCACCGGCAAGGAACTGGTGGCACGGGCTATCCACGCATCCAGCGGTCGCACCGGCCCGTTCGTTGCCGTCAACGCGGGCGCCATTTCCCCTGAGCTGCTGGCCAGCCACCTGTTCGGTCACGAGCGCGGCAGCTTCACCGGCGCCAGCCACAGGCATGAAGGTTTCTTCGAGCAGGCACGCGGCGGCACCCTTTTCCTCGACGAGATCGCCGAGATGCCACTGCCGTTGCAGGTGTATCTGCTGCGCGTGCTCGACACCGGAACCGTTACCCGCGTCGGTGGAACGGAGGCCATCCCGACGGACGTACGCGTGGTCGCTGCAACCAACCGCGACCCGTATGCCGCGCTCGAAAGCGGCGCGTTGCGCGAAGACCTGTTCTACCGGCTGGCCGATTACCAGATCGCCATGCCGGCCCTGCGTGAGCGCGGCCACGACGTGATGCTGCTGGCCCAGTACTTTCTCGATTACCTCAATGTCCGCCATGGCACCAGCAAGCAGTTGGCCGACGGCAGCGAGCGCGCCCTGAGCCGGCATCCCTGGCCGGGCAATGTCCGTGAACTGCGCAGCAGCATCCAGCGTTCGTACCTGTCCAGCGCAGGGCCACTGGTGCGGATCCGCCCGCTGCAGAATCGCGCGCGTGTCGCGCCGATGGGCGCTGACACGGTCGGCTTCAGCGTGGGCATGAGCTACACCGAGGTGGAACGCGAGATGCTGATCCGGACGCTGACCCACTTCGACAACGACCGGACGCGCACCGCCGAAGCGCTCGGTGTCAGCGTGCGCACGATCCACAACCAGCTCGCGCGCATGCGTGGCGAGTCGGAAGGCCCGCCATGAACACACCTCCGCCGCCCAGCGACGACGTGCGACGGTGGCGCCACAGCCTGCGCAATGAGCTCAACGTCATCACCATGGCCACCTCGACCGCGGTGAGCCTCATCCATCACGGGGAGAGCATCGACCGCGTCCGTGAGCACCTCGAGCGCGCGGAGGCTGCGTGCCGACGCTGCCACGCCCTCGTCAAGGAATGGCCGGACGGCGGCTGAGCATGCCCTGGCCGTATCTCGCCGCCCTGATGGGTGACCTGCTCGTGGCGGTGGTGCTGGGTGCCCTGGCATCGCTTTCCTACGGGTTGCCCTCCGACCAGTTGCCGATGACTTTCGGCTATGCCGCGGTGCTGCTTGCAGCGGCCATCTTTGGCTGGCGATGTGGCCTGCTGACGGTGGTCGCCGTCGTGACCGCGGTGCTGATGCGCGAAACGCTCCCACCCGGGCCGATCGACATGGCCGCCTTCTCGGCGGTCGCCGCGATTATCGCCTGGCTGGCCGCCGAGGCGCGGGCCAGCCGCAGGCCGGTCGACGTGCTCAAGCGCTTCCAGGCCGACCGCGACCAGCGTGCCCTGCTCGACCACTTGCCCAAGATGGTGTGGGTCGCCGAGCCCGACGGCACCATGCGATACCACAACCGCTACTGGTACGAGTACACCGGCCTCAGCGGAGATGAAGGCTGGGAAGCCATCGTGCATCCCGACGACATGGGCGCCGGCATGGAGGCATGGCGCGACTCGATGGCGACCGCGCAGGCGCTCAACCTGGAGATGCGCTTTCGCCGCGCCGACGGCACCTACCGTTGGCACCTCGTCAAGGGCGTTCCGATCATTGGCGCCGATGGCAAAGTGCATTGCTGGTACGGAGCGAGCACCGACATCGAGGATCAGAAACGTGCCATGGAGACGCTGGCGCTCGCCAACCAGCGCATCAGCCGCTTCCTGGCCGTGCTGAGCCACGAGCTGCGCAACCCGCTGGCAGGCGTCACCAGTGCTTCGGAACTGCTGCACCGCGAGGATACCGACGCGGCGCAACGAAGGCAGGCGCTGGCCACACTGCAGCGCCAGAGCCAGCATCTGCGACGCATGGTCGACGACCTGCTCGACATCTCGCGCGTCACCCAGGGCAAGGTGGAACTGCGGCGGAGCCTGGTCGAGATCGGCGAACTGATCGATGAGGTGCATCGCGACAACCTCCCCGTGGCGCAGCAGCACGGCGTGGTGCTGGTGCCGCCGCACCACGTCGGGCAGTGCCACGTTCGCGGCGATCACGCCCGGCTCAGGCAGGTGCTGGACAACCTGGTCTCCAACGCCATCAAGGCCTGCGATCCGGGGCAGCGTGTCTTCATGTCGGTGGTCGAGCAGGACGGCGAATCGATCATCACCGTCAGTGACGAAGGCCAGGGACTGGATCAGGACTTTGTCGCCCGCATGTTTGATCCGTTCGTGCAGTCGCCGACATGGCAATCGCGCGGGCTTGGCCTCGGGCTCAGCATCGTCAAGCACATCACCGAATTGCACGCCGGCCAGGTGAGCGTGCACAGCGACGGCCCGGGTCGAGGCGCGTCATTCAGCCTGAAGCTGCCCTGCGAAGACGCCGCAAGCGCATGCGGTTGCGACGACGGACCGGTACGGATCGCGCCGGCGATCCAGTCCGACGCGCTGCATGCCCATGTACTGATCGTCGAAGATGAACGCCAGAACGCCGAAGCACTGCAGACATTGCTGGAACTCGAAGGGCACCGCGTCAGCGTCGCCACCGACGCCGAAACGGCATTGCAATCGGTCGGCGTGCACAGGTTCGACGTTGTCCTTTGCGACCTGGAACTGAAGGACGGGCTTTCGGGCTACGACGTCGCTCGAATGCTGCGCGCATCGGGCGACTCCCCGTACCTCATCGCCTACAGCGGTTACGGCCAGCAGAGCGATCGCGATCGCACGCGCCAGGCCGGGTTCCAGCAGCACCTCGTCAAGCCCGCGTCGATCGACGAGATACTTGCCGCAATCGATGAAGGGCTGCGGGCAGGCCAGATCGCCCACGCCCGGGACTCGTCCCTCACTTGAAGCCGGACCGGCGCCGATAGTTGGCGGGCGCGGTCGCGCGCATGCCGCGCCCGCGCTAAACTGCCGCCATGTCGCCGCGTGCCGTACTGCTCCGCGTACTCCTTTGCATCAGCCTGGTCCTGAATGGATGGGGCTACGCGTCCGCGTCCACGCAGATGCACCATATGCATGCGACGGCGGAGGAGGCCGCTCCCGGGACCGCTGCGCTGGCGAATGCCGCGATGCCGTGCCATGCCCTAGACGAACACGGCGACAATCACTCTGCATGGCATGCCGCGGCGGACATGGCCTCGGCGACGACCGCTTGCGATGACACCGATGGCGGCAAGTCCAAACCGGATTGCTGCACATCGGCGCAGTGCGCGTGCGATTGCCTGCAACATGCCACGGCCACGCCCGCCCATGCCCCGGCGCTGCCGGCCGTGATCGCCCGTGCCGCCGATGCACGCGCGATGAGCCCGGACCGTCCCGCTCCCACGCTGGCGAGCCCGATCCGACCTCCGATCGTTTGAGTGCCAGGCACCCCGGTGCCGACGCCCATGCATCCGATGCTGAAATCGCCACCGCCCTGCCCTGCAGGCTCGCGGCGCGACAACGGTTTCGATGCCTCCGCACTCGATCGCATTGCACGGAGTACCCCTGATGTCGCTTCTTGATCCCTCTGCCCCGGACTCGGTGCCGAGCCAGTCGCGCCGACGCTTCGTCACTGGCCTGTCGGCCGGCGGCGTGGCCGTCGGTTCCGGCTTGTGGCGCCTGCCGGCCATGGCAGCCACGGGCGCTGCTACCGCGCCGCAGACGTTGACCGGCACCGAGTTCGACCTGTCGATTGGCACCTCGCCGGTCAACTTCACCGGCCACGTCCGCCCCGCTGTCACCGTGAACGGCTCTCTGCCGGCGCCGATCCTGCGCTGGCGCGAAGGCGACACGGTGACGCTGCGTGTGGCCAATCGCCTGGACGTACCCAGCTCCGTGCATTGGCACGGCATCCTGCTGCCGGCCAACATGGACGGCGTGCCCGGCCTGAGCTTCGATGGCATCCATCCGGGCGAGAGCTTTGTCTATCGCTTCGACATCCGCCAATCGGGCACGTACTGGTATCACAGTCATTCGCTGTTCCAGGAGCAGGCCGGACTGTACGGCGCAATCGTGGTGGACCCGCGCGAACCGGCGCCCTACCGCCATGACCGCGAACACGTCGTGCTGCTCTCCGACTGGACGGACAAGGATCCGGCGGCGCTGTTCAGGCGCCTGAAGCAGATGTCGGACTACGACAACCTCAACAAGCGCACGATCGGCGACTTCTTCCGCGACGCCGGTCGTGACGGCCTGTCGGCAACCCTTCGCAACCGTGGCGAATGGGGACGGATGCGGATGACGCCAACTGATCTGTCCGACGTCAACGCCAATACCTACACCTACCTGCTCAATGGCCAGGCACCGGCCGGCAACTGGACCGGCCTGTTCCGCAGCGGCGAGAAGGTGCTGCTGCGCTTCATCAACGGTTCGGCGATGAGCTACTTCGACGTACGCATCCCGGGCTTGAAGATGACCGTCGTCGCGGCCGACGGCCAGTACATCCACCCGGTCACCGTCGACGAGTTCCGTATCGCGGTTGCCGAAACTTTCGACGTCATCGTCGAACCGGGTGGCCAGGATGCCTATGCCATCTTCGCCCAGGACATGGGCCGCAGCGGTTACGCGCGTGGCACGCTCGCCGTGCGCCACGGACTGGAGGCGCCGCTTCCCGCGCTGGACCCGCGCCCGCTGCTGACCATGGCCGACATGGGTCACGGTGGCCATGGCACGCCGATGGAGGGCGGCTGCGGCGCGAACATGGGGCACGACATGGGCCAGGGCATGGGCCAGGGCATGGACCACGACATGGCCGGCATGAACCACTCCACCGGCGGCATGCAGGCGCATCCCGCCAGCGAGGCCGGCAATCCGCTGATCGACATGCAGACGATGTCGCCCACCTCGAAGCTGGACGACCCCGGCATCGGGCTGCGCGACAACGACCGCACCGTGCTCACCTACGGCGCGATGCGGAGCCTGTTCGACGATCCCGATGGACGCGAACCCAGCCGCACGCTGGAGCTGCACCTGACCGGGCACATGGAGAAGTTCGCCTGGTCGTTCAATGGGCGCAAGTTCATGGATGCCGAACCGTTGCGCCTGAATTACGGCGAGCGCGTGCGGATCGTGCTGGTCAACGACACCATGATGACCCACCCGATCCACCTGCATGGCATGTGGAGCGACGTCGAGGACGACCACGGTGAGTTCCATCTGCGTAAACACACCGTCGACATGCCGCCCGGCACGAAGCGCAGCTATCGCGTGCGTGCCGACGCTCTCGGCCGCTGGGCTTACCACTGCCACCTGCTCTATCACATGGAAGCGGGAATGATGCGCGAAGTGCGGGTGGAGGAATGAGCATGCAACCTTCGCTTCCCCACTCCCTGCTCGCGCTCGCGCTCGCATTGCCGATGGCTGCCCCGGCCGGGGCGCAGGACCATTCCGGGCATGCACCCAGCGCCACCGCGCCGGACGCCACGAAGCCCGATCATTCCGGCCACGACGGGCATACCCCGGCCGCTGCGGCTAACCAACCTGTGCATGACCACGCCGCAATGGGGCACGCCACAACTGAAAACGCCACCGCAGGACAAACCGGCATTCCGGCCGAACCCATCGCGCCGGTGACCGACGCCGATCGCGCCGCCGCGTTTCCCGAGCTGAGCCACTCGATGCAGCACGGCGCCCAGGTCAACCATTACCTGCTGATCGACCGGCTCGAAGTCGTCGATCTGGACCATGGCAGCGGCCAGGCCTGGGAGCTCCTGGGCTGGATCGGTGGCGACACCGATCGCTTCTGGATTCGCAGCGAAGGCGAACGCGACCGCGATCACACCGAGTCGGCCGACATCGAACTGCTGTATGGCCACAGCGTGTCGCCGTGGTGGGATGTCGTCGCAGGCATCAGGCACGACTTCAAGCCGGGTGATTCACAGACCTGGGGCGCACTAGGCGTCCAGGGCATGTCGCCGTACAAGTTCGAGATCGAAGCCACCGCTTACCTCGGCGAAGACGGCCGCACCGCCGCGAGTTTCGAAGCCGAGTACGACGTGCTGCTGACCAACCGGCTGATCCTGCAGCCACTGCTGGAGGCGGAGTTGCATGGGAAGGACGACGCCAGGCGCGGCATCGGATCGGGGCTGAGCACGATCGAGGCAGGCTTGCGCCTGCGTTACGAGTTCAGCCGGCAGTTCGCGCCTTACATCGGCGTGAGCCACGAACGTGCGTTCGGTGATTCCGCGGACCTTCGCCGTGACGAAGGCGAGGACACGCAGGACACGCGCTTCGTCGCTGGCGTCCGCCTCTGGTTCTGAGCGGCACGGGAGGCATCCATGAGATCTGGATGTCTCCCCGTGTCGGCTACAGCGTTGGCCTGACCGAAAGCTCGCGCTGCCCGCGCAGCGCCTGCGCGGCTGTCAGTGCCTGTTCGGCAAGGGTGCGGTCGCCCAGAGCGCGGTACAGGGCCAGCATGGCCCACGCCACGCGATAGTCGCTGGTGGCGAATGCACTGAGGTCGCCAAGGACCGCGGAGGCGGCCTGTGCCTGATGCGAGTCCAGCAGCAGCAGTGCATGCGCGACGCCGGCACTCACGCGCTCGTCCGGACTGCCGCCCTGCTCGGCCTGGCCGACCGCGCGTTGCATCGCGTTGATGGAACCTGCCCTGTCACCGTTGGCATCATCGACCAGGGCACGCGCGATGCTCCAGGCCACGGCGCCGCCCTCAGTGACACTGCTGCTGCCCGGGTCACGCGCGGTCCATTGGCGCGCAATGGCCAGATCGCCATCTCGCAATGCTGCCTGCACCGCGGCAAGCACGAGTGCACCGCGAGTCGACTTCGTGGCTCCCGCTTCATGTCGGGCCATCGCCCCGGCTTTCGCGGTCTCCCCCCTGGCCATCAGCAACTGCAGCTGCAGTTCGGCCAGCAGCGCGTTGCCGTCGCCTGGATCAAGCGAGCGGAGGCGATCGAGGCTGCGCGCGGCGTCGTCGAGGCGGCCGTTTGCCAGCAATGCGCGAGTCCGGATCGAACCGATCGAAATCGCCAGCACCGTGTCTTCCAACGACTTCGCCAACTCGCTCGAACGCTCGATCGTGACAAGGGCTGCCGCCGGTTGCGCCAGCAGCAGTTGCGTCGCGGCCCGTGAGCTCAGCGTTGCGGCAAGGTAATCACGGACCTCGAACCGCTCGTAGACCGCGATTGCGCGATCGAACTCCTGCAGTGCCTGCTCGTAGTGGCCGCGTTTGGTTTCGATGATGCCCAGGTTGGTGTCGACCATCGCCGCCTCGACGAGGTCTCCGGCACGCTGCATGGCGATGCGGGCGCGGCCCATGTCCTGGACCGCGCCGGACATCTTTTCCTGTTCGACCTGGGCAACACCGCGGCCGTTATAGGCGTTGCCCAGCAGGCTCGGATCGATGGACGCGTCCTTCGCCGATTCCAGCACCGACAAGGCTTCGGTATAGCGCGTTTCAGCCGCGGCAAAGTTGCCGCGGCGGATCTCCACCGCCCCCAGCCCCATGCGCGTCTTGGCTTCGGTTTCGCGGTCGAGCGGGCGTACTTCGAGAATCGTGTTGAAGATCGCGGCGGCGGCATCGACGCGGCCGGCACGATACTCCAGCTGTCCCTCGCGAACGCGCAGGCGCGGGTCGCGTCGTTGCTCGGCCGGCGCGGTTTCAACCAGTCTGCGCGCAGCCGCGAGCTGGCCGGAAATGAGCTCGGCGTCGATCCGCTGCACACGTTCGACCAGCGGACTGGGCGCTCCGTTGTCGACGCTGCGTCGCCCCGTGCGCTGCAGCCACGAATCGGTCACCGCTGCGGCCGCGGTCAGTGGTGTCGTGCCCTGCGCATCGATGATGTGCTCTTTCCCGCCCTGCAACACCCGCAAACGGATGCGCCAACCGCGGTTGTCGTGGATGGCCTCGGGCGCGAGGATCGACTGCGCACCACTGCTTTGCTCCAGTTTGCGAAGTGCAGTGACATTGTCGGCGGACAGATAGCCGCTCTGCGTGCTCAGGTGCATCGCCTGGTCACTGGGCAGCACCTTCACACCACTGCTGCGCAGGCGGCTGGCCATGTAGTCCATCGCCCCCAGGCGCACCCAGGTCGACTCGGCCTCCGCCGGCGTGACCTGCACGGGGAGCACCATTACCAGGTCGGACGACCGGGCCGGTCCTGCCGTGGTGGTGGGCGTCGTCCTTGACGAGTACCAGACCCATCCCGCGGCGGCGATTGCGAAAGCGAGCGCTGCCGACACGATCATCGCCAGATAGCGCCGCTCGCGGCGAGGCAACTCCGGTACTTCAGCCGGTGGGGCCACCGGTGTGACCGCCGGCTCGCCGATCTCGGATTCGGTAGTGATCGCCACCGCACCGGCAGGCGGCGCAACTTCGGCCTCGACTTCCTCGACCGGTGCGATCCAGTGATAGCCGAAGCGTGAAACGGTGCGAATGATGGACTGGCGATTGCCGGTGTCATCCAGCGCCTTGCGGGCCCGCAACAGGGTCTGGGCGACGACGGTGTCACTGACGTCGACCTTGCCCCAGACCGCGGCAATCAGTTCGTCGCGGCCCACTGCGCGCTCGCGGTGTGCGATCAGATAGGCCAGGCAGTCGAACGACTTCGGCGGCAACGCCACGCGCGATCCCTGGCGCTTGAGTTCGCGGGATGCGGGGTCGAGCTCGAATTCGCCAAACCGGTAACGCGTAAGGCGCATGCGCCCGACCTGCCTTCTGTTCGCCCCGGCGTCGCTTTGATCACCGGCCAGCGTGGGTGTCCATCCTAAGTCATACGCACCCGGCCATGCTCTGGAGACCACTCACCGCCGAACCATCACGGCATGCCTATCACGGCGCCCGTCACAGCACGCTGATGCTGAACTCGGCGACCTGTGCCGCCGCCTGCGGCGACTCCCAGTCGCGGCGATAGATGAAGCGCAGGTGCGCCGAGCCCTTGCCGACCGCCCGGAACAGCCATGTATGGGTGCCGCCAGATCCGGTGTTGGCCCCGCCCGCGTCCATGGGGCCGGGACCGGGGTCCTGCTCCATTCGCAGCAGGCCCGCGTCCGCATCGGCCAGTTCCCAGCGACGACCCGAAGCAGGGCTGCCGCGCAGGTTCACGCGCAGCTGCTGGCCCTGTTCGAGCATGACCGGCATCGCCACATCGCCCGCCCCGATATCGACCAGACCCGCCTGCCGCTGCCCCGGAACCCGGTACAGCACCGGCTCGACGCCAGCCCTGCCCGGCCCCGGCACCCGCAGCCTGCCGTCATCGAGGCGACGAAGGTCCAGCGCTTGTTGACCGACCGCGGAGTCGAGCCGGTACACCACGTCGCCGCCGCGATCGGCCGATGGCTGGATGTTCCAGCTGCCGCGCTCTTCCCGCGCGCGCACCTCCGCGCCCGGAACGACGCGAATCGTGCGCAGCGAATAGTGCGTCGGAACTTCCGGATCACCGACCGCATACAGCTGCAGGTCGGCGCGGATCGCCGTGCAATCGGCACACGGCAGCCAGCCGACGTAACGTCCCAGCACATGCTCGTCACCCGAGGCACCCGCCAGCTGTGCGGCGTGCCTGCCATCACAAGCTGCCAGCGCGAGCGGCAGTACGAGCGCAAGCGCAACCACACGCACCAGAATCAAACCGCTTCGTTGCCTCAATCTCATCACGCTCACGCAAATCGTTTGCAGCGGCCGGCGCATCGCGCCCCGGCCGCTCGCAGGACTCAATAGACCTTGACCTGCAGCTTGACGCCGGAGGTGTCGGCGGCGGCGACGATCTTGAAGTAATAGCGACCGGCAGCCGGTGCGTTGATCACGATCGACTGGTTGGTGCCAGGACGCACCGATGCACCGATGTTCTCGCTCGGCGTCGGCTCGGCGGCGAAGTTGGCGTAAGCCTGCAATGTGCCCTTGCCGCTGAGGGTGAGCATCTCGATGCGGGTCTTGCCTGCCGGGATATCGATCGAGTACAGCTCGCTCTGGCCCGCGGCCAGCGGCGGCAGCGATTCCAGCGCGCCAGCGGTCAGCGGACGCGCCACCAGCGGCTGACCGAAGGTCTTCGCCCGTTGCACGGCTGCGGCTGCATCCAGGATGCCCACGCCGATCGGCTTGCCGGCTTCGGGCTTGACCGGGAACGGTCGCGCCGAGGCCTTGAGCATGCCCTCGATCACGCCCGGCGTCAGCGGTTGCGGCGCAACGCTCTGCATCAGCGCGATCACGCCGGAGACGTGCGGGGTTGCCATCGAGGTACCGGTCATGCCGACGTAGCGATCGCCTTCCGGCGACGTGTTGCCGGTGTTGTGCGTCGACCAGATGTAGCCGTTCGGCGAACCTTCGGTGCCGGCGCCGCCGGGAGCAGCCAGGTCGACGCCCGCGCCGTAGTTGGAGTAGCCGGCGCGCTGGCCGGAATAGCCGCTCGCACCCACGGTCACGACATTGGCGCAGCTGGCGGGGGCATGGCCGGCAACGTCGGAGTTGTCGTTACCCGCCGCCACCACGACGGTCGCGCCCAGCGACACTGCCTTGTCGATTGCTGCCTGCGTTTCGACGTCGCACTCGTGCGCGCCACCCAGGCTCATGTTGATGACTTCGGCCGGGTTCGGATTGGCCGGAATTCCCTCGACGGTGCCACCGGCCGCCCACACGATCGCGTCGTTGATGTCGGACGTGTAGCCACCGCAACGGCCCAGTGCGCGCACCGGCACGACCTTGGCGTTGTAGGCGATGCCGGCGCCACCGACACTGTTGTTGGTGGTTTCGGCGATCGTGCCCGACACGTGCGTGCCATGCCAGCTGCTGTTGCTGGCAGCCGAGCCGGAACCGCAATCGCCGGCACTGGCCCAGTCGCCCAGGTCCCAGCCACCCGGTGCGCGCTCGTCGGTGGCACGACGCGACATGAAGGCGTCGGTGATGAAGTCGTAGCCCGGCAGCAGGTTGCCGATCAGGTCTGCGTGCGCGGTCGCGCCGGTGTCGATCACCGCGACGACGATGCCGGCGCCGCTTGCGCCCGCATCCCATGCCGAAGTCACGCGCGCGCCGCCGGCGCCGGTGCCGTAATGCCACATCTGGTGCGTGGCGAGCACCGGATCGTTTGGCATCGCAGCTGGATGCATGATCGCATCGACACCGACGTACTCGACGTTCGGATCGGCGGCGATCTCGCGCATCAGCGCTTCGGCTTCGGCGCGCTGCAGCGGCTGCGAGGCCTTGACGACGTGCTTGCCACCGAAGGTGGCGCGCAGGGTGTTCACGTGCAGTGCGGCAGCGCCCTTCAGGCCGGCCACCTTGGCCCCCATCTGCGGACGGGCGCGGCCGGCGGCGGCATCGAGCGCCCGCTGGCGCGCGGCGGGCTGCACGCGCTCGGCGCTGCCGTCGCGGTACTTGACGATGAAGCGAGGCGAGACGGTCGCGTCGTCGAGGGAGGTCAGATCGATGCGAGCTCCAGCGGCCAGGGCCGGTGCGCAGGCACTGGCGAGCAACAGGCTCAGAACGGTACGGCGAATGGTCATGATGAATTCCTGGAATGGGTTTGCCACGTACGCCGCAATGGCGCCGACTGGCGGTAATGAGGTCGCAACGCGGACGCCGCATCGGCGCCGCCCGCGCTGCGGGTGTCAGGTCACAGATCGATGCCGAAGCCGACGCCAGCGGACTGGTCATCGCTGCTGAACGCGCCGCCGATGCTCACGCTGGCGCGATCACCGATGGCCTTGGAGTAGCCCACCGACATCGCGCTCTCGCCGTTCTGCCAGCCCGCACCCACCGCCACGCGGCCATGGGGGCTGCGCGAGTTGGCGGCGTTGATCGACATGTTCATCATGGCCGCGCTCATCGCGCCCATGCGGTCGATGCGCTGGTCCTGCTTGCCGATGCGGTAGTCGAGATCGGTGAACTGATCCGACAGGCCCTGCAGGCGGGAGTCGGTGTAGCTGTTGGCGCGGGTCAGCGTCTGCGTTGCCGTGGTGTCGGTGTAGGCATTCGCGCTGGACAGCGTCTGCGCGTCGCCGGCCTGCACCTGGGCGACGTTAGCCGCGTCAGTGGCAGCCGTGCCGGCGGCGACGTTGGTAACGCGGCGCTGGCTGCCGGCATTGCCAACCGAGACTGTGTTGGCCTGGTCGGCGACCGAGCCCTGCCCCAGTGCCACCGACCCTGCAGCCGTGGCCGATGCGCCCTGGCCGACAGCCGTTGCGGAAGCTGCGGTTACCGAAGTATCGGCGCCCACGGCGACAGCATTGGTGGCAGCCGCTGCGATGGTGGCATTGCTGCCCACTGCGGTACTGCCATCGGCTGCGACCGTGGCGCCAGAGCCAATCGCGGTATCGCCCGTATCGGCCGCGACGCTGCCCTCGCCTACCGCCAGGCCATTGCCCGAACCCATCGGCGCACCACCGGCGCCTTGCTGGTACGACTGCTCGATCACGTTGACGCGATTGCCCAGGCCGTTCAGTGCGGTATCCATCGCACCCAGCGCATCGCCGATCGTATGGAAGCTGCCACCCTGGACTGCGAACGTCGGGACGCTCCACAGCCCGGCACCGGTACGCGCTGCACCGCCGCCGATCAGCGAAGCGATCGACTCGAGCTGTCCGATGTTGGCAGCGTCACCGGCGTTGACGCCGTTGCCCACGTTGGCGATGACCGTACCGGCGCTGCCGCCGAGGGTCACGCGTTCCTTGCCGGCAGCGTTGTCGTACTTCACTGCCGCGGCATCGAGGTCTCCGACCGCACCGCCAACACCGGCGATGGCGACGTCGAGCTGGTCCTTGTTGACCGCATCGGTCGCTTCGGTGCCGGCGGCAACGTTGGCGATCTGGCGTTCGGCACCCAGTACACCGACCGAGACAGTGCCGTCGCGGTCAGCGATCGCACCGGCGCCGATAGCGACGCTGTTGTCGGCGATGGCCGCCGCCGCGGCGCCCAGGGCGACGCTGTCGACACCACCGGCAAAGCTGTTGTAACCCGACGCCAGGCTGTTGGTGCCCACTGCGAACGCATTGGTGCCCACTGCCGTGGCGTAGTCGCCCGAGGCCAGCGCATAGGAACCCAGCGCGGTCGAGTACTGGTTGAACGCCTGGCTGTTGTCACCGTAGGCCGTGGCCGAATCGGCCGTTGCGATGCTGGCGTTGCCGCCGGCGATTGCATTGACGCCTTCGGCACTGGCGCCGGTGCCGAGCGCGATCGCGCCATCGGCCATCGCCGCCGCCTGCCCGCCAATGGCCAGCGCGTTGTTGATGTCACCGCTGGCGCCGCTGCTGCCGACATGCGCGCCGTTGCCGAACGCGGTGTTGCCGGTGCCGAATCCGCCCCATGCTTCGGCGTTCATGCCGATGGCGATGTCCTCTTTCCAAGTGGCGATGGCGAAGTCGCCGATGGCCAGGCTGTCCATGCCCCAGGCCACGCTCTCCGGACCGATCGCGATCGCCTTGGCATCGTGCGCCTGGCTTTGCTGGCCGATCGAAACGCTGGAATGGCCGCCGGCGTTGGCAACAAAACCCAGCGCCACCGAGCCGTTGATCACGGTCGGATCGGTCGAGCCGTACATGCCCGTCGGGAAGCTCTGGTTGGTGGTATCGCGATCGCCGGTGCTGGCGCCGCCGCCCAGGGCCACGTCGTAGTTGGCCCAGGTGTAGGAGCCGCCACCCAGCGACTGCGCGCCGATGCCAAGCGCAACCGCGCGGCCGTACGGGCTGGTGCCTGCGTTGGGCTTGGGCGTATTGCCAAAGGCCGCGCCGATGTCGAGGTAGCTGCCAATGGCGGTCGAGCTCGGACCCACCGCATACGAGTTCAGACCGATGGCCGTGGACTTGTTGCCGTAGGCCCAGGCGCTGTAGCCCAGCGCGGTGCCCGAGCCGCGCACGGCGATGGCGGTACCGCCGACCACGGTCGAGTTCTGGTCCTTGATCACCGGGTCGTACAACTGCAGCCCGGTTACCGGATCGACGATATAGGTGCCCTTGACCGGGTCGACCTTGGGCAGGATCGTGTCGCCCATCGTCTGCGCGCCGTTGCCGATCACGACGTTGTTGGTGCCCTGCGAAGCGGCGCTGGTGCCGATCACGGTGGAGTTGGTGGCCGGACCGGGTACGTTGACCACGAACGATTCGCCAAAGCCGGTGACGACCGAGGAGACCAGGGCCTCGGCACGGGCGTTGGTGCCCATCACGATGGTGCCGTTGCCGTTGGCGCGCGCGCCGTTGCCGATGGCGATGGCGTTCGCGACGGGACCGGCGAGGTCGGTGCGGACCATCGTGGTCACGCCGGCCGTGGTCGTAGCCGAGACGCCGCTGATCACCATCTCGGTGGTGGCGCCGGTGCCCAGGGCAATGTTGTTGGCACCGTTGGTGCGCGCCTGGTTGCCCATGGCGACACTGTTGGTCTGGTTGCCAGCGGCCGGGGTCGGCGCGGAAACAGTGGTGGTGACCGTGTTCGGCGTGCCCTGGACGGTGGTCTTGGTCGTCGTGGTGCGTTGGGCCTGGGTCTGCGCCTGGTTGCCGATGGCGATGCTGTTGTCGGGGCTGGCCACCGACTGCACGCCGATCGCAACCGCACCCTTGCCCAGCGCCTGGGCGGCTGCACCGATCGCGGTGGCATTGTCGCCATTGGCCCAGGTGATCTCACTGGCGTCGACCAGGCCGTCGCCGTCCAGGTCGATCCAGGAACCAATCGCCGTGGTGTTCTTGCCGCTGGCCTGAGACTCGTCGCCCATCGCGGTGGCGCGGTCGCCAATGGCCTTGGCGCGCGGTCCGCAGGCTAGGGAGTCCGCACCCGGGGACGTGCTGTCAACCGGGATCGGGACATTGGCAGCGTCAACGAGCTGGCAGTTGGCACCGGCGAACACCGGCGCGGACAGGACAGACAACAGGGCGATGGTCAGGGCGCGGCGCTGCAGGTGGCGTGGCTGGTTGCTGTGGATAGGCATGACGGCTCTCGAATGGATTGGGCGGGGTCGGCGCCGGCGCCATCGCGCCCCCCTGCCGAAAATCCCCGGTCCACCGTGGCAAGCCACTGCCCTGCGAACATGAAAGTCCGCTTACAAATGCCGCCAAAACCATCACAAAGCGATGACAGAGCAACAACAAGCCAATGAATTCACTGGCTTTTCAGGTTGAAGCCCCGCCAATGCCGGTCGCTCCCGCCGGCACGGGATGTCATTTCGCTGCCGCGGCGCGCTCGATCATCTTCGCAACGGCACCGGCGTGGGACACCATCACCACGTGCGATGCACCGGCCACGACCTCGGTCTGCTTCGACTTCGCGCGCTCGGCCATGAACGCCAGGGCCTTGGGCGGGATGTTCTTGTCCTGGTCGCCGTAGATGAACCACGAGGGGATGCTGCTCCAGGCAGGCGTACCCGACTTCTCGTTCAGCGCCGCCTCGGTGATCGGTCGCTGGGTTGCCGCCATCAGCGCCGCTTCCGCCGCAGTAACGTCCGCGGCGAACTGTGCGTGGAACTTGTCCTGCCGGATGTAGAGGTCGGCCCCACCCGTCGCCAGTTTCACCGGCGGCGCCAGCGTCGGCCCCAGTGTGCTTCCGGGAAACTTGCCCGACAGCCCCGCCGCGGTCTCGCCTGCTTCCGGCGCGAACGCGGCGACGAACACCAGCGCCTTCACGTTGCCGTGGCCGCGCGCCGCCTCTGAGATCACGCTGCCGCCGTAGGAGTGTCCGACCAGGACCACCGGGGTGGTAACGCTGGCCACGACATCCGACACGTACTGTCCGTCGCCGGAGACGCTGCGCAGCGGATTGGCCACGGCCACCACCGGGTAACCGTCCTTCTTCAGAATCTCGATGACGCGGTTCCAGCTCGATGCCTCCGCGAACGCGCCGTGCACCAGGACAATGGTCGGCTTGCCGCTCTGCGCCGATGCAGTGGTGCCGACAAGGGTACCGGCCGCCAGGGCCAGGCCGACGATCAGGGTCTTCATATGCGGATCTCCTTCGATTGAAGAATGTGGAGGCGACAGCGCCGCACGGGATGTGGCTCAAAATCGATCGACGTCGATGACTGCCTGCGCGAATGCGTTCGGGTCTTCCTGCGGCAGGTTGTGGCCGATCCCACCCGTAATCAGCCGATGCTCGTACTTGCCAGTAAACCGTTTCGCGTACGACTCCGGCGGCGGATGCGGCGCGCCGTTGGCGTCGCCCTCCAGCGTGATCGTCGGCACTGTCACCGCAGGGAACTGGGCAAGATTGCGTTCCAGCTCATCGAACTTCGGTTCGCCCTGGGCCAGTCCCAGGCGCCACCGGTAATTGTGGATGACGATGGCCACATGATCCGGATTGTCGAACGCGGCGGCGCTGCGGTCGAACGTCGCATCGTCGAACGCCCACTTCGGTGATGCCAGTTTCCAGATCAGCTTGGCGAAGTCATGGCGGTTCTTCTCGTAGCCGGCGCGTCCGCGCTCGGTGGCGAAATAGAACTGGTACCACCATTGCAACTCCGCTTCCGGCGCCAGCGGCGCCTGCGCGGCTTTCTGGCTGCCGATGAGATACCCACTCACCGAAACCAGTGCCTTCACCCGCTCCGGCCAGAGCGCCGCGACGATGCCCGCCGAGCGTGCACCCCAGTCGTAGCCGGCCACGATCGCCTTCTTGATCTCCAGCGCATCCATCAGGTCGATCACGTCCTGCGCCAGCGCCGCCGGCTGGCCGTTGCGCGGCGTATCGGCCGAGAGGAAGCGGGTCGTGCCATAGCCTCGCAGAAACGGAATGATCACGCGGAATCCTGCCGCTGCCAGCAGTGGCGCCACGTCGACATAGCTGTAGATGTCATACGGCCAACCGTGCAGGAGCACGACGGGCCGCCCCTTGCCAGGCCCCGCCTGCGCATAGGCGACGTCGAGGACGCCCGCGCGGATCTGCCTGAGCGGCGCGAACGCGGCGCCCTGCGTGCGCTGAGGCGCCGATGCCGGGGCTCGCGTGGCGCCGGAATGGGCCTGCGGCGATCCTGCAAGACCGAGTGGTGCCATGGCCATGCCCAGCGCGGCGCCGCCCAGCAGCAGGCGCCGGTGCTGGTCGAACGGGTCAGGTGCGCTCTTGGCCATGCTCGTCTCCCGGATCGAATGCTTGCGGCTGGATCGGACTGGAGCGATTCAAGCACGCACGATCGGTTGCCGGAACGCGCGCGCACGGAAACGCATTGATTCCCTCGACGCACCCGGCGGCAAGACCGCTCACTTCGCCGCGGTAGCGATCAATCCGGCGATGACGCCGCGCATCTCCTCGAAATCCGCGCCGTCGAAGCGGACACCATTGATGAAGAATGATGGCGTACCGTTGACCCCACTGCGAACGCCGCCATTGAAGTCGCCGCGGATCTTCTCGTCGAACGCGCCCGATTGCAGTGCGTCGCGAAGCTCGGCCGGATCCAGCCGTAGCCCGTCGATCAGCTCGACGTACAGCGTCACGCCAAGATCGCCCTGGTTCTCGTACAGCGCGTCATGCGCCTCCCAGAACCGGCCCTTGCTCGCCGCGTACTCGGCGGTCGCTGCCGCACCGAGCGCCTGCGGATGCAGCTGGCTGATCGGGAAGTTGCGGAACACGAAACGCAGATCACCGGCGAACGCTTCCTGCAGCTGCTTGACCAGCGGATAGGCGTCACCGCAGTAGGGGCATTGATAATCGCCGTACTCGACCAGCGTCACCGCGGCATGTTCATCGCCCTGGATGTGATCGTCCGCACCGATGGGATTCTTCAAAGTCGCCATAGCGCTACCCGACCTTTGCCGAAGCCTGGAGTTTGTCGAGGGCATCGAGGATTCCGTCGGCGCCGGGGTTGACCGCGGTCGGCGACAGGTAGCTCCATGCAATCACGCCATCCTTGTCGATGACGAACAAGGCACGACGGCTGGTGCCGTGTGCGGAGTCGTAAGCGCCATAGCGTCGCGCCACGTCGCCTTTGGGTTCGAAATCCGCCAGCAGGTTGAAGTGCAGATGGCGATCAAGTGCGAATGCCTGGTGGCACCACACGCTGTCGACCGAGATGCCGAGCAGCGTCGCCCCGCTTTCCTTGAATGCCGGCAGCACTTCGTTGTACAGCGCCATCTGGTCACCGCAGACCGGACTCCAGTCGGCTGGATAGAACGCCAGGATCACAGGCTTTCCGCGCAGCTCGCTCAACGACAGCGACTGGTCGGGCGTGGCGCTGAGAGAGAAGTCTGGCGCTGGCACGCCGGCGGACAGGATCGTCTCAGGCGGGGGGCTGGCGTCGCTGGCTGTCATGGCGTTTTCCTGGGCGCCCACGTTTTCGCGGCATTGCGCCGGACTATGCCCGGCGCGGTGTTAACGGGTTGCGTATGTGCCTGCCCTGCTGTCCGTCCGAGTCGTTGGCATGACGCCTGCCACGACCCGGTTTTTACAGCGCCCAGGCCACTCTGGGTGGCGGCCGGTTGCGACCCCTGGCCCACCCGGTCACGGAACCCGTGGAGTGGACACGATGAAGACGCAGAGTCGAACGAACGCCTGGAGCCTCGCGACGCTGGCCGCGGTCGCGTGCGTGCTCGCCCCGGCCCTGGCTACAGCCCAGACAAGCACCCCGGTCAAGGCCAGGAATGTGGTGCTGGTGCACGGCGCATGGGCAGATGGCTCCAGCTGGGCGGAAGTGATCCCGCGACTGCAGGCGGCCGGCCTGAAGGTCATGGCGGTGCAGAACCCGCTCAGCTCGCTGCAGGACTCGGTTGCCCAGACGCGTCGGGCGCTGGCGCTGCAGGACGGCCCGACCGTGCTGGTGGCGCACTCGTGGGGTGGCACCGTCATCAGCGAAGTCGGCACGGATGCGAAGGTCAGTGCGCTGGTCTACGTCGCGGCGCGCGCACCGGATGCGAACGAAGACTTCGTCGCGCTGTCAGCCAGATTTCCAACTGGCGCGGTTCGCGCCGGCATCCAGACCAACGACGGTTACACCCTGCTTTCGGAGGATGCATTCCTGAAGTTCTTCGCGAACGGTGTCGAGGCGAGGAAGGCGAAGACGCTCTTCGCCGTGCAAGGCGCCACCGCCGCCACATTGTTCGCAGGGCGAACCACTGTGGCAGCCTGGAGGACAAAACCGTCGT
Organism: Lysobacter sp.; assembly: GCA_036524915.1. GTDB lineage: Bacteria > Pseudomonadota > Gammaproteobacteria > Xanthomonadales > Xanthomonadaceae > Lysobacter_J. The sequence continues at coordinate 31,330 of DATDBI010000086.1, forward strand.
TCTACGCGGTGTCCAAGCTCGACCAGACAATCAACCCGGACCTGGAGCGATTCCTCGCCAAGCGGATGAACGCAACTACCGTTGAGCTCGACACGGGGCATCTGTCGCTGGTGTCGCATCCCGCGGAGGTCGCGGAACTGATCCTGCGCGCGGCAGGAATGGAGAAGTGATGGGCACTGCGAGCGCATAGCAAACTAGTTGAGCAGTGAAACCCTGCCGCTGGCGAGGTCGTAGCGGGCCGGAACGACTTTCAGCTTTCCAAGGCCCACTGCGTTCGCCTGACCAGCTATAGCCAGCCGCGCTTGCGGTAGCCGTCGATGATCAGCTTGGCCAACTCCTTGGCGGTGCGCTGCGCGGCAGCCTGCATGGCCTCTGGCCCTCGTTCCTGCGCGATGTTGGCGCCGCCGGCGACCGCGGCACTGGCGCCGACGCCGACGGGCACCAGTATGCCCGGCAGCTTTCCGCCCGCGGTGTCGACCTGGGTCCATCCGAGGGGGCGCAAGCCAGTCTCGGTGACCTGGTAGGTCTCCGCCAAGGTTTTGAGCTCCCCTGCCCCTGCGCCGAACCCGATCAGCACGCGCTTGGTCCGGCTGCCTTCGTTGACCGAAACGAACTCGCCCCGGACGATGCCGTCGCCAATCTGTGCCTTTGCCACCGAGTCGGAATGATGCGCCGTTATTCCCGCGCTGTTGAGCTCCTTGACCAGATCCTGCGCCACCAGTCGACCGAGCTTCCGACCCAGGTCTATTTCCGCCGCGGTCTGGGGAACGGTCCGCTGCTCGTAGTAGCGCACGATCGCCGAATCCGGTGGCAGATCGTCGCGGGTTCCCACGAAGTCGTAGACGACCACGCGCCCCGGTCGCGTCATCTGGTCTGCCAACGGCGTGGTTTCAGGAAGGGCTACCGTGCTGGACGCACAAGCTGCAAGCAACGCGATGCCCGCGGAGAGGATCATCAGTACAAAACGCCGCATGGCTTTGTCCTCCGCTACTGCCAATAAGAAACCTACTCCTGCCGCGGACCTTGCTTCGTACCGGTCATCGCCAGGCCAGGGACACGAGGATGCCGATCACCAGTACGCAAGCTGCAAGATTCTGACCAACGACAGTCCGATAGATGCGTGACGGGATCTCATGCTGGTCGTAGTTGTCGGAACCAACATAGTTGAGGTCATCCAACCGCGCGCGCAGCATGAACGAGAGAAGTGCGATCCGCCTGAAGGCGAAGAAGATGGACGCTGCCCCGAAGGCCACGATCAGTATCGCGGCCCACCGCATCGCAGGGCTTGCCTTGAGGTAGTTGCGGATTCCCTCCGAACCCAGCAGCCAGCCAATGAGTACAACCAGCGTGGTCGAGGTCTTGAAGCCGTTCTCCAGGAATCGTTCGTACAATCGTGCGTAAGATGAATAAAGGGCCAGGAACCTCTCCCGATCGAGGATCGGATCGCCTGGCGGTTTCATGCTGCATCCAGGCCGGGCCGTGCCCCGGCGCCGGCCTGGATGAATCCGCCGGATCGCCAGCCAGCGAGTACGTCCACCACCGGGTCAGAACCTGAAGCCATAACCAAGCCCCGGTCCGCTCATGGTGATTTCGAGATTGTTGTTGCCGTTCTCGATCTCGACCTCCAGATACCGATAGCCGAGGAACCATGCGCCCGACCTGGTGCGGTAGTGCGCCATCGCGCTGGCATTCCAGGTGCCCTCGGTGTCGCCGAATGATCCGTCTCCGCGCAGCGTCAGGCCCCAACGCTCCGACAGCGCCCAGGTGTAGCGCACACCCAGCATGAAATCGTTGAAGGAGTCACCGCCATCCACGCTCACCCTGCCCAACACGGGGTTCGTCGGAATCAGGTTGGTCGTGAGATCGATGTCCAGGTAGCGCAGTCCGGCGAAGACATCGACGCCTCGGAAACGCACGTCACCAGGGCTCCAGACCGCGGCGACCTCCACCAGCAAGGTGTCGAGGGTCGACTCAGTGTGCAGGCGCGGCCGATCGTTGTTGCTGTCGCTCACGCCAAGGTAGGTGAAGTCGGCAAACGCGCCAAAGCGATCGCCTTGGCCTTCGGTGTGCATCTGGAACGCACCGTCGAGTTTGTCCACGATGTCGCTGAAAGTGACATCGGCGCTCCCCGACACCCGCGGGAACCGGGTATCGAGATCGGCACTGATGTCTACCGCCCAGACATAGGGCACCACCATCCATTCCCAAGCCTCGCCTTCCGCGGCACGTGCCGCGAATGCGCACGACATGGCAGCGAACCCCAACGCGGGCGCTGCAGCCAATCTGGTGATCGTATTCATTGCATACCCTCGCTATCGCGATGGGAGGTGGCGGTCGCGGAGCGTGTCGGAGTCGCGACGATGCCACGCTCCAACAAACCAGTCGTCCGGAGTCGGATCGATGGCTGCGCCTCAGTTGGACGGTGCAGCACCGTTGGTCGGTGTGTACCAGATCGGGGACGACCAGGCCCGCTCCTTGACGGTGCTGGGCAGCTCCTTCGGATGTGCCACGCCGGCTCGCCTGGCGTCGTACATGCTCCAGCGACAGACCGGGTTCTCAATAACGCGCGCGTAGTAGAACGCCCGCTCGCCGGGCTTGAAGTCCGGATCGCTCCAGGTGCCAACCAGTTCCGACGTTCCCTTGTCGGTGCTGATGGAGCAGTCATCGAGGCTTACCGTGGCACCGTTGTCGGGGCAGCGATGAGTCTTGCCATCGGGCTTTCCACCATCTGAACAAGCCACGTCATAGGTCATCTCGCGTGTCTGCTTGCCGTCGGTCCAGCCCTTGATGATCTGAAGGCGGGCCAGAGGAGCGCTGTCGGGATCGCGCTGCGCCCATGCCACGAAGGTCGGTGCCTTGCCAGCGGGCGCGCCCTTCAGATCTCCGCCCTGTGGCACGCCGGTTTCGTAACCGAGCTTGACCCAGTCCGGGCGGCTGCCCAGGTCGGTCGGAAAGTGGAAACCTCCCATCAGGCGGATCTTGGCGCGTGTGCCGCTGGTGCCGAATGTTTCCTTGCGCTGCAGCGCATCCCAGATCGCCTCGCGTGTATTGGCCTCGGCCCAGACCCCGGCCAGCGCGCCGGGATTGAAACCTTTCGTGGGGTCGTCAGCGGCGCTGACACCCGCGGCCGCGGCGGCGGGATTGAGCTTCAGCCCCAGGCGAAGTTCAGGCGTTCCGTCGTTGTTGGCGGCGTGTCCTGCGAAATCGTTCTCCGCGGTGTCGCCGGGCGTACCGTTATGGGTGTCAGTCGAACCGATGATGCCGTGCTTGAACGGGTTGACGCCGCGCTCGGCTTCGACCTGCAGGCCCTTCCTGAGACCGTTGCGCACGAACGCATCTTCATTGCTGCAACCGCCCTGTTGCCCTGGCTTGCACTCCTGGAACAACAACTCGAAGTTGCACTCCTCGTCGTTGGTGCCTATGCCGGTCTGGCATTCGGAATTGCCCTTGATCTGCATGATCTCGACCAGACGGTCCATGCGCGCGCGGCGCTCCAGGCCATCCTGCGTCCACTCGGTGCCGTCCGAATTCTTGCCCCAGTACAGGCGCCCCCAGTAGTAGTTCGAGTTGTGCGGGATGGTCAGGACCTTGCAGTCGCCGGTGCAGTTCTTCTCAAGATAGGCGTGCAGGTCCTCTCCGGTGCCGTCGAAAGCCGAGAACGGGTTCGGGACCTTGTCGCTGCGGAAGATCACGTTGCGATGCATCATGCCGAACTTGCCTTCAGGGGCATTGGCCGTGAATTCCCACGCTACGAAGGTGGTGAACTTGCCCGGCTTGTAGTTCTGTGCCGCAGCCTGCTGGGTGCGCTTCCACGGTGAAGCGACGGCGTCTACGCATACCTTCCCGTCCTCGCCACAGAGATCGAGCAGCCGTTTCGCCGGTGTCTTCGCGAGGCCGGCGAAGACAGCGCCGAACGGGCGCAAGTCACCACCGCGAATGCCTGTGCAAACCGGGGTGTCGTATTGCGCGCTGGAGGCGTTAGTGCACAGCTCGTACTCGCCCAGCGCCTCGGCATGGTCGGTGACGGCGGCGAAGTCCAGCGGCTTGCGGATGCGCTTCTTGACGCCGTTGACCAGCGTGACCTCCTCGCCTTGTGCGAAGCGGTACGCGACAGACGGGTCGTTCATCGTGTTCCCGAAGATGTAGGCATCCAGCGAGTAGGCGGTATGCAGATGCAGTTCGCCGAAGTACGCCTGCCTGAGCGGATCGGATTTAGGTTCCGAAGCGCCGTCCTGTTGGGCCAGATCAGCCTTGGAAGGGACGGCGTCCGCGGCGGGTTCACGCTGGCATCCGGCCATCACCGCTACCGCCAGACATCCCGACAAGACCATCCACGGCTCGCAGCGCCTCATGTGAGACTCCAAGGCTGGGCCAGATATCACCGGGTATGAAAGCGCGAACAACATTAGTATCGCGTGAGGGACCGCGGCCGGCTACTCAGAACCGGCGCCCTGCTTCAGGGAACACATTTCGATCCCCGCCTTCACGCCCACCACCAGTCTGCGGCAGATCGCCTCGTCGCTGCACGATTTCTTCGTTCCACCCGTGTAACGCAGGGTGACGTACGATCCGGCCCACGCCGCCCGGGTCCATGTCCTGCAACGCTGCAGCTTGCCCCCTTCGACGGATGGAGGTGCATGTGAGCGACCCCGTCCCGCGCAGTCCAGATGAGTCGACGCGGCCATACGCGCTCTCGCTGATGACCGGAGGTCCGCTCTATCGACTTCTGGCGCGCCTGCATTTGTCGGATCCCGCGTTGGGCCTTCTGCAGCGTCGGACACTGGCAATCCTCGCCATTACCTGGCTGCCGCTGCTCATCCTGTCCATTCTGGAAGGTCACGCATGGGACGGGGTGGGCGTCCCGTTCCTGAAACACATCGGCGCCCAGGTTCGCCTGCTGGTCTCGCTGCCGCTGTTGATTGCCGCGGAAGCGATAATTCACCAGCGAATGCGTGACAGCATCCCGATGTTCGTAGCAAGGGGGCTGGTCGACGGTCCGAAGCGCGAGCAGTTTGCCAGCGCGATTACCTCCGCTCGCCGATGGCTCGACTCGATGCCGGCGGAATTGGTGCTGCTGGCCCTCGTCTATGCCTTTACCCTGGGCGGGGCCTTGCCGCAGGTGGCGACACTCACCGTCGATAGCTGGCACGGAAAGATCCGCGACGGGCACCATGTGCTCACAATGGCCGGCTGGTGGGGCGCTCTGGTCAGCCTGCCCCTCTACCAGCTGCTGATGGTTCGCTGGTACTTCCGGCTGCTGATCTGGTGGCGCTTCCTGTGGCAGGTGTCGAAGATCGAGCTGAACCTCGAGCCCTTGCACGCGGATCGAATGGGCGGCCTTGGTTTCCTGTCGCGTCTGGGTAGCGCGTTCGTGCCGCTGCTTCTGGCGCAGGGCGCGATGGTATCGGGCGTCATAGCCGATCAGATCTTCTACGTGGGCGCCTCGCTCACCGACTTCCAGGTCGAGATTGTGGCAATCAGCGTGGCGATGACACTGTTTGTCACCGGGCCGCTATGCGTTTTCACGCCAAATCTCTCGCGCGCCAAGCAGATCGGACTGCTAAAGCATGAAGAACTTTCGATGCAATATGCACGCAGGTTCGACCACAAATGGTTGAGCGGGTCCGCGCCGGACGAACCGCTTCTCGGAAATTCCGATGCGCAGACACTCGCCGACCTCGACAGCAGCTATGAATCGGTGCGGGCAATGCACCTGATCCCGATCGACAAGTCGACCCTGGTCAAGTTGCTCATCGCGGTACCGGTGCCGATGTTGCCGTTGCTGCTGACGATGTTCTCTTTCAAGGACCTGGTCGTGCGGGTGGTCTCGATCCTGTTCTGACCTGGGCCGGTCGCAACGATCGGTTCCGCTACGGCACCGTGCGACGATGTCACGGGATCATTTCGCACTCGAACATCTTGTTTGCGATCGGCGCTGCCACGCGATTTAGGAACTGTTTGCGCATGTCCGGATTGGTGCGCAGCTCTTGGATGGCCCGCTGTTCCATTTGCGCCTTCTCCCCAGTCTTCGGCTGACTCTGTTCCTGCTTCAAGGTGCCACAAGGAGTGGTCTGGTAGTGCTGGATTACCTTCTGGGCGATCTTCTCCATCAAGGGGTACTGACCTTGCTGGGCCTCGGCAGCACCACTGGTGAGCAGCAGCGCTCCAAGTGCAAGCGGCGTGAGATGTCTGGTCATGACGGTTTCCTCGTCTGTTGCGGCCTCTCAGTCCGGCATCCGCGCAGCGGCGCCGCTGATCCGGTTTGCTGTTCGCGCAGGCGCCGGCCCTCGACAGCGTCGATTACGCTGAACTCAATGTCGCTGACGCAAATGTCGACACGCGGCCGGTCGGTATGGCGTATGGTGATCGCGCGCAGGTCTACGCGCTGACCCAATTACGGCAATCGGAACCCGCTCTGTCCCGATGAATGAAGGCGTTATTGCGCCCTTTCGCATTCAAGGTATGTGAAGGCGGTCGACTTCAGCGTCGCCTTCCTCGTGTTGATCCGGGTCCGGCGACCGATCGGTCGGCCAGACGTGCCTGAGCCCGACGACATACGCAGGAGTCGATCATGGCTTTCACCAACCAGCATTCGCGCGCGCTCGTTCTTGTCGTCGCTGCGGTTGTAACGTCAGTGGCGTGGGCGCAGACGTCCGTAAACTATGGAAAGATCACTGCCGTAAAGCCTGTTCCGGTCGAGAGTGCGCAAGCCCAGACCGGCGGAGCGTTGTTGGGAGGCATGATCGGCCTGGCCTCCGGACGTGGTCAATCAAGCAGCAACAAGGCATTGCGGACTGTCGCCGGCGGCGCTGCGGGCAAGCAGGTGGGGAAGGCCGCTGGCTCGAAGCAGGCCTTCGAGTACACGATCCTGATGGGAGGGCAATCAACCACAACGGTGGTCACCGATGAAGCGGGACTGCGCGTGGGCGATTGTGTTGCCGTCGAGCAAGGACCTTACGTCAACTTGCGCCTGTCCGCCGATTGGCATTGTGCTGCAGGCGCCAAGCCGCCTGCGAATGCGACCCGCGATGCATCAGCGTGCACGGCAGCAAAGGACGAACTCTCGAAAGCCAAGGACGAGGCCAGCCTCGGCATTGCCGAACGGAAGATGCGTTTGCTGTGCGCTGACTAACAGTCCGGGAGTGTTCGCCGTGCCGCGGCCGATGACGCTGACGATGCGGCCCGTCCTCCACAGTTCAATGGCAAACAAAAAAGCCGCCTCGCGGCGGACTTGCACCGTGAACGCGAAACCTCCAGGAAAAAAATAGGGCCGCCTCGCGGCAACCCTAGGTTAAACATGTTGCCACCGGGTCTTCTGGTGGCCCCCGGCTTTTCGGCCGGGGCTAGTATGGCGTCCCCACGGGGATTCGAACCCCGGTCGCTACCGTGAAAGGGTAAGAAATGGCGTTCATCACGTTGCGCCATGTCGTCATAAGTTGCGGATAGTTAAGCACATTCTACCCACCACATTCTCTAGCGTTCTGACGCGTTACGTGGGCAGAATTACCCATGAAATGCCCATGAGCGCTGCCCTAACGAGATTGGGGGAGATGGCCTGCCCGACCGAGGATTCGACCGCAGCATGAACACCAAACCGGGACCGCGCCCAATCTCTGCCGCGCAGTTGCGGTCACCCTCAGCCAGGGCCGGACTCCTGGCGCAATCCGCTCCATACTGGCTCATCCTTACACCCGGCCGGTTCCTTGGATACTGGCCTGCGAAAAACCGCGCCGCGTCGAGCTGGCGCGTCAGACTCCTAGTTGGTGGCAAGTACCACAAGGCCCGCATCGCGACGGCCGATGATTATGGCAAAGCTAACGGCCTGGACGTCCTCTCGTTTCAACAGGCCATTGAACGGGCACACACGTATGCCCTGCCAGTCACCTCCGGCCGCCTCAGCGAGAACGTGAAACTCTCCGCACATTGCGTGCGGCGAATCGGCGGAACCGCAACAGTCGACGAGCTTGTCAGAGAGTACTTTGACCATCGCAGCACCACTCCAAGCGGAAGGAATGGTCGCGTGATGAACGCAGCAGCAAGGATGACCGCAGAGTCTCAATGGAGGACGCACGGCCAAAGCACGATCGGCCTCCACCCGGCCGATTCACTGACAGCAGCCGACATCCGCCGCTGGCATTCCAGCATCTCTCAAAGCGCCCCGTTGAATCGCGGAAAAGTCATGACGTTCGACGCAAACGACCCCAACCAACTCCGAGCACGCAGAGAGACTGCCAACCGCGTCCTCACAATCCTCAAGGCAGCATTGAATCTTGCCTGGGCGCAAGAGTCGCTACCAAATTCGATCAACCGCGACTGGTGGAACAACGTTCAGAAGTTCCATTCTTCAAACGACGCACCGCCACGAATGCTTGACGAAGAGGAAGTTCGGCGACTATTGAACTCCGCCCGCTCCTACAGCGATCTGCATGAACTGATCGTTGCTGCCCTTATGACCGGAGCTCGCGCCGGCGAACTACGCGCTCTACTAGTTGAAAACTTCTCCGAGGAGACCGGCCGGATACGGATTAATCAAGGAAAGACCGGAAAGGTACTGACGCAACCCCTCACTGCTTCTGGAGTCGAGTTCTTTCGATCGATTTGTGCCGGTCGCTCCGGAAGGGCCCCCATGCTTCGCCGCGCTGATGGTGGAGCGTGGCAAAGAGGCGACTACCGTCGCCGTTTCGCAGAGGTCGCGGCGACAGCCAGGCTTGAGAACATGACGTTCAAGGTCTTGCGCTCGACGTATGGAAAGCTCCTCCTAATCGCCACACGTGACATCGAACTGGTCGCCAAAGCCCTAGGTCATAGCGATAGTCGCATCACCCGACGGCACTATGCACAGTACCTTCCCGATGAACTTGCACGAGGGATCTCGCAAATGCCCTCATTCGGAGGGCTCGCCCTGTCTGGCGCAACATCCATAGGGCGGCGGCGATAGCAAAAGTCGGAGCTTGGCCATCGGCTGCAGCTCGCCACCACATATCAGCATTCGCAATCTGGAAAGCCCTACGTGTCGAGACGGTCGTAATCAAACCTACACTCACGGAGAACCTGGGTTGCACCGTACGGATTCCCGAGGCCATCTCGTCTACCCAACTCCGAAACCAGGTGAAGATTCTTCCTTGCCCGTGACGCAATCACGTACAGGAGCCTCTTGGCGCTCTCCTGAGCTCTTGGGTCCCCGAAATGCGGAACCATTCCCTGCAACAGACCATAGGCAATGACCGTATCGTACTCATCGCCCTTGATCCCATGAATTGTGGACAACGTCACCCCCGATCGATCTCTAAAGACGCGCCGGAATGCGTCGATATCCCCAATAAACTCTGAGCCTTCCTTAGCAAGCCTTGTCACACGTGAGGTCGAACTATCGAAGAACGCCGTGTAGTGATCGAAAAGTGCGGAGTTCGAAGCAAAGTCGACACCAAAGCGGGAAAATAGAGCGTCGAAATAGGTCCTAACATACTCAAGACCGACAGTTTCTTCGACAACAATGCTATTTGATTCCCGCAAGAGCGTCTTCGGCGTGATACCAGCGGTGGCAACACCAGCCGAAGCCAAGTCAGTGATAACTTCTCGTGCCCAGCGGAGCCTACGCAGATACATGCTCGGGGATGAACTTGTTAGTGCAATCCGAGCCAACTTGTACCAAAAGTTGTCGTAATCACGAGCAAACGGGACCATCCCAGGACCATCGAACTCTAAGTCGGGCATCCGACCCACCAGTCGGCGAGTCATGCCAGCAAGGTGCACCCACTGGGGAGCGAGCACGCAGATCTCAGACGGCTTGATACCAAGCGAATCGATGTTGTGGCGAATGAGTCCAACGAGGCGATCCTCTAACCGCTCCTTACCTATGTCCGTATCGTACGTAACGATGCTTGGATACTTCTTGTCGGCAGACGCAGGCTCAACCTCCGCCCCATACAGGTCGTACCGACCGAAGTACTCCACGATTCTTTCCGAGGAGCGGTAGTTGTGCGTCAAAGCTGCCACTTTGAACGTTTGCCCGGACATCTCAGACAGCGCTTCTGGCGATATTGCATAGCCCCCGAGAGACTGAAATATCGCCTGATTAGGGTCACCCACTACAAACGCCTTTGTAGCTCCCTGACCCGCCGCCAAGATCTTCGAGATGATCGAATACTGGATCTCCTTTGTGTCTTGATACTCGTCGACCAGGATCAATGGAAAAAGGTTAGCAAGCAGCTTCGCAATCGAAGGCGTGGAACAGACGAGTGCGTATGCGTAGGAGAGCATCAGCTCGAAGTCAATCTTCCTTTGCTCAGCGAGCGACTGGAAGTACTCCTCGAGCACCCCATGAATGATGTCGTGCTTGCGCCGATCTTGGCATGTGAGTTGGTATCCGTCTTTCGTGAAGTAGAATCCGCAGTCCCAGTAGCTGACCCTAGACGCCCTATGGGGAGCGCATAAGTCAGTCAACAGCTCCTCCGACTCGTGACTACTTAGGACCGTGAAGCCAAACTGCAACGCGCTGTGATAGACGCCGTATGGCCTTAAGATCCACTCGAGACAAAACGAATGGATGGTTCCTATCCATAGCTGAGAAGTGCTGACCCCCAGCTTCTCGATTCGCTCCTTGACCTCTTCAGCCGCACGATTGGTATATGTAATCGCGACAACGCATTGACGACGGGACGCTAGGCGCTCCAGCTCATCGACGATCTTGTACGTGAGCGTCCTAGTCTTCCCACTTCCTGGGCAGGCAACCAGAAAGACACATTGGGCCTCCGTGATTGCATCCCTCTGCGGAACATTAAGATCATCCTCAGGCCAGACGGGCATATGGCTATCCAGAGATAACTCGGTTAAGAGAATCTTCGGTGAAAGCTGTCAGCAAGAATGCGCTGACCTCCGGGAACTCCATGTTTCCCGCTCTGTATGCCAGAATCACTTCGCGAAAGCGCTGCAGTTCCTCAGCCGAGACGTTCCCAGACCTCTCGATACAGGAAAGTCTATAGCTCAGAATTTGAACCCAAAGCTCCCTCGACGGCTTTGGGCACAAGAACTGAATAGCGCGAGATATGTAGGGAGGAATCGCTACTTGATGGTCCAGGCGACTACCGAGGGCGATCGCGAACCATCCTTTCCCTAGATGGTTTGCCATTGTCAGCGCCCTTCGGCCGAAGAGCGAGATATCCTTCGATTCAATCTCACTTTTGGCGATCTGAATCGTTGCCAGATCGGTGTAAACGTCTCCGATCACTCGGACGACTGACTCCACGTTTCCAGAATCAACGATATCGACCTCGAAGGTATGTGGCGCATAGAAGCAATGGATCCACGGATTCGCCTCTGAAAAAGCGTCCAGATCCGCTTTCCGAGAGATGCCCTTGGCTTGTGAAGCCGCACACCTCAACTTGAACTTGGCCAAGCTTGCGTCGTCCTCGGAACTGGGACTAACGTCGATGAAGGCGGCATCCAAGTCAGTCACTATCGCGCATCGCTTCCTGATTCGATCGTTGTGAAACAAGACCGCGACATTCTTGAAACCAGTGCTTCGAATGTTGACTAGGCTGATTCCCAACTCATCCAGCGTCACTCCGAGGACGTTCCGCACCAACAGCGGGATGAGAATCTCTTCCGCATCGCCCTCTACGAGCATCACACTTCTCGCGAAGAGCAAGTTGCTTCGAACTGCGTCCAGGTAGCGCTGAACATTTCCAATCTCGTCCGATCCGAGCCCGGCTGACGGCTGATACACCTCGCACTGCTCACCGACCTTTCCAAGGATGTTCATGTTCTCGACGTTGCTCGCTTCTGAGATGTGAGTCGAGTGCGTCGAATAGATGATCTGTGTATCCGGAAAGTCCAGGCGATCAAAAAGCGTCTTCTGAATGTGTGTATGGATATGAGCCTCCGGCTCCTCCACGACCAAGAAATTTGCGAAGGACTGATTGGCCTTCTGATACTTGAACTCGAGAAGCCTAAGGGTCAAGTAGATCAGATTTGCCCCGCCAAGACTCAGCTCGTGCACCCCCCCTTCGTACCCACCTCCGGACTCACCAACAAAGAGCTTCAACGACTGGAAGAGCTTGTCAGCCTCGTCTGACAGATCTGACTTGATCGATAAGGACGAGGGTGAGTACGCCTCTCCAGCGGCCTCTCTGATCGTTTCCACAATATCCGTCCGCACTGACTGGACGTCATCGAGGCCCTCGATTGCGTCATTGAGCTCTTTAACCTTTCCAGTGATTGGGAGAAAAGTCTCAGGGTCAATATCGCCGCTCTTTCGCCTCAGCAGAGTGAGTAGTGGATTCGTCCTGTTGTTCTGAAACTCACCAACCACGTCACGGAGTGCTTGAACGAAAGTGAATGAGATCTCCTTTGAAACGGACAGCATGCCGGGGATCCTAGGGCCAACTGCGGGATGCTCCATCTCATTGCAGAACCTGACCCGTTCGAAGTCACCGACAATCGCCGAATAGATTGCAGGATCGTTGAAGTCTGCCTCACTCTTGCCAGTGAAGACGGTCTCGTAGTCGTCAATAGAGACTCGTGAAACGATCTCCTCGAGACCAGCCAGATCCCCTTCACTCAGGGCGGCCAATCGTCGTCGCACATCAACCTTTGGACGAAAGATGAGATTGTAGGTCGCCTTAGAAACGGAATCTGAGCCAACATTACCGGCCCCATGGAGGAACAGCGCCTGGATGGCTTCATCGAGCGAAACGTCCTGAAACTCGATGCTAATGATGATCCAATGCCCCTGCCATCTCACTAGCCCCCGATGGAAGTCTTTCTCGTCAAGCCGATGCGCGGAACGGAGTAGGTTGTCGTCCAATAGCAGTCGAATCGCACGAAACAGATTGGTCTTTCCTGACCCGTTCTCGCCGATGACGGTATTGATTCCCTTCTTAAAGATGAACTTGGCGTTGGCAAAGTTTCGATAATTGACAAGACCGACTTTTGAGATGTGCATCTGCTTCCTACTCGATTACCGCCTAGATGATCCGAACCCACAGCGTCGGCGCTTCAACTTACAGCTTGCAACGGTCCGCGCCAAAGCGCCGCGGCTATGCAATTGTGAACTTCCAAATGTATTGATATGCAGGCATTCCTGACACCCCGTCGATGATCGAGACTCGCTGTTCGGTCAAGGCTCGACAGGCCATTTTCTGCGACGCCAAGCCCACTCTCCCAACGACCGCTTCTACCGCGACGCCATCGTACTCACGAAGGCATTCATGTAGCTCAAGAATTGCGGAGCGAAGCAGGTTCGTCGCGGCACCATTTGTTCGGTATGCGTGTGGGACGGCATACCCAAGCGCAAAACAAGGGACCCGCCCATAGAAGTCGTTGAACACAAAGTTCGCAAATGCGGTGACAGTCCTGCCACTGGTGCGAACGCAGGTGAACCTCGCCTTCCCATGAATTTGGTCCCTTAGGAATTGGAGAAGAGGGTCCCGAAGGGCTGCAGTCCAACTCCAATCCGCCGGACAGCAGCCCCTGCTGGAATGAGTCCATGGCGTATGTTGGATCGGTCATCGCTGCCACAACACTCCCCTCGGATTGCGTCAGTTCTTGGCGAGGCCGGGCGCCCCCCCGTCGTCAGGTTCCCCTAGCCAGCTTAGCCAACGCCCTTCCATGCTGGAAGGGGCTCGCCCTACGGAGCCCTTCGCCTTGGATGACCTCCCCATAACGCCCCACCCCGGGGCTCCAGGGAGAACCGCTTTGATCAGGGGACTACTCGCACCTTGAGACAACCCTTAAAGTGCTTCATCTGGACTCGGAGAGCGATGCCGTTCTCGGCGAGAGTCTCAGAGACGAAAAGCACCAAACTCTTTGAAGGGGAGAGGTTGAGTATGCCGCAGACGTCGGCGATCTACGGGTTTGAGTTCACTAGATCCTTTTCTGCAGCGGGTCTCCACTTTCGACCACTCGCACCAGAGCATTCCATCGCGCGGAAGCTAGCGCGCAACCTTGCGGAACACCATGCCACCGGAACCGTATCGGGAGACCGACTCCCGCGCGAAACGCTGTTTGATCTCGAGGGCGTACTGTCCTTCATCGAGCACCTGGACGTTATTCTGTCCGAGCCTGAGGATGCCGGCGACGCAGCAACGAACCCGCACGCGTATTTCGAACTTGCTCTTACAACACGTTGGCGCAACAACGGGGGCGGCGCAATTATCGGCCCGGATGCGTTTTCGCCTTGGCGCGAATCGCGCCAGCAATTCATCGAGCTTGCGCTTGGAAAGCTGGTAGATGAATCCTTCTGCGAGCGAACCCGCTTCAGATCTCTCTTCTTCAGACTTGTAGAGACTTTTCGCCAAAGGCAACCGTACCTGGAAATATCCTACTTCTTACTCATCTCTGGACTCGAGACATTCGCGAGAGCAGTCCAGAATGACTATAAGACCAAGAATGCCGCGGTCCCCATAACGAGAACCCTCCAAGAGTACGGTTTTGCTGTCTACCAAGACCGGCCTGACGAACTGGCAAGGTCCATATCAACATATCTTCACATACGTAATGCGCTCTTCCACCAAGGGGACTTCTCGACAACAGTCCAGATGAACAACGAACGGATCACGCTTAATTGCTCTGAGTACCTGTTCAACCTATCGATGCTCGTTTCGCTCACGATTATGAGGGCAACCGGGTTCGATGATGGGCACACGAACTGGGACTGCTGGATCGATCGCCAGTTGCATAAGTGATCATCGTCTCCGCAAAGCAGGATAGGTACCACTCGGAACTCGATCCCGTCCGGAGTCGACACGCGAAACCGCATTCAGCCCAAGAGAGAAACTGATGACGCCTGCCCAGGTTCGGCATCTAGCAAATTCAATCGCCAGCATGCTTGTCTCTCACGCTGCTCATGGAGTTTCGACCAGCTCACTTTCGGGAACCGGCGAAATTACCTTGAGAGACGGCTTGGTCGTTTCGGCAGCGTCGGTCGGTTCTAGCCACAAGCAAGCTTGGATCCTCAACCGGGAGGTCATACCTACAGGCTGGGATGGCGCTGTCGACCTCGTCGTGTGTCGAGTCTCCAACGGCACTGAGAAGATTGTTGGCGGTGTCGAACTGAAGTTCTGGCGACAAGCCACTGCCAGCAATGCCTCGAACAGAAGACGCGATTTGTTCAAGGACTTCATGCGCGCCGCGGCGCTGTACCCCCTATCCGAGCATTTCTCCTTTGTCGCGCTGTTGACTACTAAGGAGTCCTGGGATACCACCGTTGGGACCAGGGGGGCTGACAAAGATGTGATTGATCTCCTCAAAGCTGAAGCAACGGTTAGTTGGAACATCGCGTCACTGTCGGGAAGCCCCTCCATCAAATCCGCGGCAAAGCTCCTTAAAGGAAAGGTTCCCGTCATCAGCAGCTTCAAGAGCGAACTGATGTGCACTTATTCGCTTTCTACTAGTGACGGCGCCATCTGCGCTGCTCGCGTATGGGCCGTCCGCAAGCCGCAGAACACTCGCGAACTGACCGAGGCGGAGCTCGAAGCGATCACGAGGAACACGAAGTAGCGCACCATGCGCTGGCTGAGTGCATGCCGCGCCCGCCGTCCAGAGTGAAATGAAGGGACAAGGCGGGTAAGGCCGGACCCGGCAGGCGACCAAGCGACCAGGCGTCGGGACCAGAATCCCCCCCTGCTTTAACCTGCGCCGTTGAGTGCGCGCGCCCCCGTCCGGTGGGGGCCACCCCGTCCAGATTGCGGCTTCGCCCCCCCCGGCCCACCCCGCCACGACAGGCCTGGCGAGAAGCCCAGCAACCGAAGCGCCAAAGCATCTGGTGCCGATACCTGGCAGATATAGATAGGGTGCCGATTCAGCACCTCGCGAAGCTCCTTCTATGGCCCTATCGGTGCCGTTTCGGCACCTGATATGGGACCGATGTAGACGTCTCGGCACTCTAGTGGTGCCTTTTCGGTATTGCCCAGGTGTTGTTGCGGCACCTGTTCCGCAGCTTTCATCCAGGTATGCGGTTCCATCCACGCCCTGCCAGCCGGAGCGACCGTCGGCCCGATTTCAAGGACCCAACGCCGGGCGAGAAACCCAGCAACCGAAGCGCCAAAGCATCTGGTGCCGCAATCTGACCGATAGAGATAGGGTGCTGCGGATGCCGGACGGGTTGATCGCCGTGTTGGCCAATCTGCTGGTGATGACCGCTTTCGGCCAGGAGCGGACGTTCGCCAACGCCAGAGTTAAGCCGCGTCGCGGAGCGACGTCGGCTTGAATGATTTGTTAGGTTTGATCCCGGCTGGCTCCAGTTGGGGCCTTAAAGATGACACACAGGCATACGACCATAAGCCAGATCATGCCGAGTTGCGCAAGGATGGTCGAGAAGTACCCGACTGGATTGGTCGCCAGATCGAAGGCTAGTCCTAGACGCCGGCTGAGTACTGCCGTTTCCGCATCCGCCGCGTCAAGAACCGAGCGCGCAAATGCGTACGCAGCCGCTAATGAAGCCAAGGCGAATCCGACGGTATGAAATGCCGACTTACGCAGGGCGCTTGGTGATCTACCGGGCAATAGAATGGTCCCAACGACAAGTGCACTCATAGTCGTTGCTCCAATCGCTACGGCGGCCAAAAGGGTCTGCATGTCAAACCTAACGCCTGAATTAAGCCGAGCCGCGAAGCGGCTTCGGCTTGAATGAACTGTTAGGTTGCAGAGCGGCGACGCCCGCCAACCCAGAGAACAACGAAAGCCATAACCTCAAAGCAAGCATAGATTGCGCCCAAGAATGCGGAGTTGATCCAGCCGCCAGCAGCGTTTGCGGAGCAGTGATACCCCAAGAGACATCTGCCTAGGTGAAGCAAGAACTGACTGGCCAGAATTGCCGAACCGACAGAAGCTGATAAGACCGCAAAGAGGTGCCAAGCAGGCCTCGATGCGGCTCTCAATCGGGCAACAATCATGTACGTACGGAGCGGCAGCGCGCCAATTGCAAAAAGTCCAACAGCGCCTAACCCGTAGAACAAGCCTTGCCAAAGTACAAGCTGCGCAGAGTTTGTCATTGCAACCTAACTACTGATTAGACGGACCCGTGGGTCCGGTTATACATCCGTCGCCACACCCCAGCGAATGGGATGCAACCCCCTGATTCGGCTCGAGCTTATGCAAGCTGGGTCCGGCTAACAAGCCGACGTATAACCGGACCGAG
>DATDBI010000087.1:0-45268 GCA_036524915.1 Lysobacter sp.
CGTATCTTGCCACTATGCGCCTACCAACTGCCGGCGCACGGCAGGTTCGGTCCACGCAACTCTGGGGAACAAGCTAGTGTCCGGCTATCCGCACGGCGTCGCTCAAGCTACGCGTACCGATCCGATGCGCATGCTTGAGGAAATCAAGCGGCAGGCCCTGGAAGCGCTCGGGGGGCTGCCGGGCACGCTTTACGGTCCCATCGAGGATGCGCTGAAGCTTGCGTCCCTCAAGACCGATGGCAAGAACAACTTCTATGAAGAGCAGGCGGCGCTGTGGGTCCTGCGCCAGCAGCAGGCCTCGCATGTCATGCGGTACCGGCAGCAGGTCGCGCAGGGCTTCGATGACTTCCGCGCCCTGCGTATCCGCAGTGGCGGCGATGTCCAGCTGCGCCTGGTCGATGAACAGCAGCTGGAATACGAGCTTGCCAGCGGCCGCCTGAACGAGGCGCTGGTGGCGCGGTTCGCGCGCCCGCTGGACACCCTGCAAAGCCGCCTGCAGACCCTCTCCGAGGCCATGCGGGTGCCGATCGGGGTCAACCCCATCGGTCCGGACCGCCTGGTCGCGGCCTTCGCCCAGACCTTCCTCGAGGCACAGGTTCCCGACACCCTTCGCGCCCGCCTGTTCCGTCACTACGAACAGGAACTGGTGCGTGTGCTCGGCGAGCTCTATGCCCGGGTCAACACGGTGCTGTCGACCTCCGGCTACGGCGGCGCGGCCCCTGCGACGGCCCGCCCGCGCGCGGAAGAGCCGCGCCGCGACAATTACCCGCCAGCCACCGGCTTCCCGGGTGGCGGTGAGGGCTTCGGCGGTGCGGGTGGTCCTGGTGGCCCCGGCGGCTCGACGTCGTTTGCCCATGCGGCCGGCGCCGGCAACTTTGGGCGCACCTTGTCTTCGCCGATGTCCAACCAGGACATCGCGGCAATGGCCAGCGAACTGGCCGAGCTGCGCACCCAGCTGCACGCCTGGCGCGAAAGCATGCCCAGGGACGAAGGCGCGCCCGCGCTGGGTTCGGCGTCCGCACGTTCCACCGGTCCGCGCCGCGAAATGCGGGTGGACGAGATCCTCAGCGTGGCCTCGTTGCTGCAGGCCGAACCGCCGGATGCGTTCGCACGCGCGCTGGCGGTGACCGGGCGGCTTGGCGAGACCATTCGCGACCACCTCCAGGACGGCGCGCGGCGCCTGGGCCTCAACCCCGAGGAAGCGTGCTTCAGCTCGGAGGAAGAGGACGCCATCGACCTGGTCGCAATGCTGTTTGACTCGCTGTTCCAGCACAACGCTCTGCAGGACCGCGCCCGTCGCCTCTACGCCAGGCTGGTCCTGCCCTACGTCAAGGTCGCGCTGACCGACAATGGTGTGTTCGTCAAGCGCGAACACCCGGCGCGTCGCCTGCTCGATGCGATCACCGAAGCCTGTGAAGGCAACGATGCCGAGACGGCGCAGGACCGCGAACTGCTCGATCGCGCCACCGAGATCTCGCAGCGCATCGTCGCCGAATACAACGAAGACCTGGCCGTGTTCGAGCTGGCCCACGCCGAGCTCGATGCACTGCTGGCGCAACAGCGCCGCCGCATCGAATTGCAGGAACAGCGTGCCGCCAAGGCCACCTACGGCCGCGAGCGCCTGGGTGCCGCGCGCGAGCAGGCCGAAGTGGCGTTGACCGAACGCCTTGCCGAACCCGAGCTGACCCAGGCCGTGGCCGACTTCCTGGCGATGCCATGGCGCCACCACGTCGTGCAGACCCTGCTGCGTGATGGCTCCGACCAGCGTCGCCACGCCGAGGCCATTGCCCTGGGCGATGCGTTGCTGATGGCAGACCGCATGGCCGAGCAGAACCGCGGCCGTGAACTGGCCGACCAGTTGCTCGCCCTGCAGCCGGCGATCGTCGATTGCCTGGCCAGTTCCGGACTCGACGACAGCGCCGCGCAGCACGGCATGGCCGGGCTGGTGCGCGCGCTGGCGACGCCCGACACGCCGCGTCGCCGCCGTGCGACGCCGCCGCTGACGATGCCGGAGGACGATGCCACCGAGAGCGAGCGCAAGCTGTGGCTTGTCGGCGGTACCGACACCATGACCCACGACCAGATCCTCGCCGAGCGCATGCGCAGCCTGGAAACCGGCGACTGGGTGCGCATCACCGATTCCCAGGGCGAGTCGGTCGCGGCCAAGATCGCCTGGGTGAGCCCGCTGACCTCGCGCTTCCTGCTGGTCAACCGACGCGGCATCCGCATGCTGGTCGCTTCTCCGGAAGACCTGGCCGCACTGGCCAGTGCCGGGCGCCTGACCATCGGCGCAGAACGCACCGCCTTCGACGAGGCGATGCGGCAGGTGCGTCGTCACCTCGACCGGGCGCCAGTCGCGCGCTGAGATCAATGGGTCCCGGCGTTCGCCGGGATGACGCCGAAGCGGACGGTGGGTTTTACGCCTGCGCCGCGCGCTCCGGCCACACCGTGCGCGCCAGCAGTTCGTCGTTCCAGTCGATCGCCAGGCGACCTTCCTTCGACGCCTCTTCGGTCACGAACAGGCTGACGAAGTTGAGCACGTTGCGTGCATACATTTCGCTTGCGTGCACCGCGCCACTGCTGGCGAGGTTGAGCGGGCCATCGACCGTCACGCCGTTGCTCTCGATCGTTTCGCCCGGCCGGGTCAGCTCGCAGTTGCCACCGGTCTCGGCGGCGAGGTCGACGATCACGCTGCCCGGTTTCATCCCCGCGACCATGGCCGCGGTGATGATCTTCGGCGCCGGGCGACCCGGAACCGCGGCCGTGCACACGATCACGTCGATGCCCTTGAGGTGTTCGCCCAGGCGTCGCTGCTGCTCGGCGCGCTCCTCGTCGGTCAGCGCGCGGGCATAGCCGCCTTCACCGGCAGCGCTGACACCCAGGTCGAGGAACTTGCCGCCGAGCGATTCGATCTGCTCGCGTGTCTCCGGTCGCACGTCGAAGCCTTCGACCTGCGCGCCCAGTCGCTTGGCCGTGGCCACTGCCTGCAGGCCGGCAACACCGGCGCCGACGATGAGTACCTTCGACGGGCGGATCGTGCCGGCAGCGGTGGTCAGCATCGGGAAGAAGCGCGGTGCCAGCTGCGCGGCGATCAGCACCGCCTTGTAGCCGGCCATGCCCGCTTGCGAGCTGAGCACGTCCATCGCCTGCGCGCGGGTCGTGCGCGGCAGTCGTTCCAGCGGGAAGGCGAGCAGTCCGCGTGCGGCGATTGCTTCGCCTCGTGCGGCGTCGCCTTGCGGCGCCAGCAGTCCGACCAGCGCCGTGCCCTGGCGCAGTGTGTCGAGTGACTGCGCGGCGGGTGGTTGCACGCACAACACGACGTCGGCGTCGGCCCAGGCCGCGGCGGCGTCATCGACGAGTTCGGCGCCCGCATCGGCGTAGGCCTGATCGTCGAAGCTGGCGCCTCGACCGGCGCCGCGCTGCACGCGCACGTGCGCGCCGCGTGCGACGAGCTTCTTGCAGGTTTCGGGAGTCACTGCGACACGGCGTTCGCCGTTTGCGGTCTCGCTTGCAACGCCAATGGTGATGCCCGCCATGCTCCGCTCCAGAACCTGATGACTGCATCCTAGTGTAGGAGCCAGCATGCTGGCGACCCCTGGTCGTCAGCGGTGCCGGCGGTCGCCGTCCGTCTCGGGCGGCGCCGGGTTGGCCTGCACCCAGGCTTTTCGCTGCTCGGGCGTCATCTGCCGCCACTGTGCCTTGAGCGCGGTGCGCTGGGGCTCGTTGAGGCTGCGCATCTTCGCGTACAGCGCCCGCATCTGCTCGCGCTGCTCCGGGCTCATGTGTTCCCAGCGCTTCATGCCGTGGCGGGCGCTCTGGCGCTGCTCGGGTGTCATCTCCTGCCAGCGGTCGGCGCGGTCGAGCATGCGCTGGCGCTCCTCGGGCTGGCTGTTCCAGCGCTCGCGCACCGGTGCGATCAGCTGCTCGCGCTGCGCCGGCGTGAGCTGTTCCCAGGCCGGCAGCGGTTTGGCGGTGCTGCTGGCCGCAGGACCCCTGGCCGGATCCCTGGAAGGATCCTTCGGCGGATCGGCCGCGAAAACCGTGGAGGTGGCCAGCACCAGCACCAGCAAGGTAGCCGCGCGCATCAAGCTGGAAGAAAGGCTACGCATGTCATCGCTCCGAATGTCACTGGTCCGCATGTCACTGTTCCGAAGCTGGCATGGCGTCGTCGTTCGAGGCCAGCCAGAGGTAGAGGTCGGGGTTTTCGTCGAGCGCGGCCAGGGCCGTGTCGGCGTCGTAAGCCGGTGCGGTCACTGTCGCCACTTCCGGCGGCGGCAGCGCAGCGGCGGGGGCCTGCGGCGACGGGCGCAGCAGCAGCCCGATCGCCAGCGCGAACACCGCGGCGAAACCGCTCGCCAGGACCCAGCCCGGCCCGCGGCGTCGCTCGCGCGCCGCACCGGGCGTGGTCGCGGCCTGGCGGGCAACGCGCAGGCGAGTGCGGATCGCAGGCGAGACCTGCTCCACAGCCTGCAGGTGTATCCGGCGCATGGCCTGGTCGAATGCGTGATCGTCTTGCTCGTGGTGGCTCATCGCCAGTCCTCCAGTTGTCGCTGCAACGCTTCGCGCGCGCGCGACAGGTGTGTCTTCACCGCGCCTTCGCTGCAGCCCATCGCCTGCGCGGTCGTGGCCACGTCGAGTTCTTCCAGGATGCGCAGGCTGAATGCCTCGCGTTGCCGGCGTGGCAGTGTTGCCAGTGCCTCCGACAGTTTCGCGTAGGCCTCGCGGCCGTCGAAGGTGCGCGCCGGATCGGGACCGTCGTCGGCCCAGTCCATCGGGCTGTCGTCGCGGTCCGGCGTGGGCATCAGCCAGCGCAGGCGGAACGTGCGACGGCGCTGCACATCCACGATCCGGCTGCGCAGGATGCTCCAGAACAGCGGCGTCCATTCCGCGGCCGGGCGGTCGCGGTACGACAGCATCTTCATCATTGCGTCCTGCACTGCATCGAGTGCGTCGTCGCGCTGTCGCAGTCCCATTTCGGCGAAACGGAACGCGCGCGTACCGATGCCGGCAAGGAATTCTTCCAGCGACGCCGGCAGGCGTGCGACCGCCTCCTCACTGGAGGTGGCGCGCACATGTGCCTGCGCCGGAGAGGCGGCCAGCACGTCGTCGTCGGTTTCGCGGCTCACGCGTCGCAGCATACGTGGCCTGGCTTAATGCCGACGGTCCCAGCGTGCGTCGAAGCGGTCGCCGCGACGGTCCCAGCGCGCATCGGCGAGGTTGCCTCGGCGGTCCAGGCGGCGATCGATCCGGTCGCCCTTGCGGTCGAGCTGCCAGGCGCAGCGGTCGTGCCCAAGTGCGTCCTGCCAGGCGGCGCGGCGGTCCAGGCGCTGGTCGATGCGGTTGCCGCGGGCGTCAAGGCGCGCATCGATGCGGTCGCCCTTGTGGTCCATGCGGCGCTCGACCCGGTCACCACGGTCGCCGGCGAACGCCGTGGCGGTCGCCACCAGCATCGCAACCCCGAGTCCTGCGGACAGCGTTCGCTTCAGTGCTGCATGCATTGCGGTCTCTCCCGGTCTGGCAGGCCACGATGGCCCGTCTGCGGGGGAGACAACGCCTGCCGGCCGGTCCGGTTGACACCGCTGGCGCCGCGTTCATCCACGGTTATGATGCGGGAGACATCGAGACGGGGTACGGATGATGGGCGACGGGATGGTAGCGCTGTACATCTTCATGCTGGCGGCGATCGCCGGCCACGTGATCATCTCGAGGGTGCCGGTGATCCTGCACACCCCGCTGATGTCCGGGTCCAATTTCATCCACGGCATCGTCCTGATCGGCGCCATGGTCGTGCTCGGCCATGCCGACACCACCCTGGAGAAGGCAATTGGCTTCGTTGCGGTGCTGCTCGGCGCCGGCAACGCCGCCGGTGGCTACGTCGTCACCGAGCGCATGCTGGAAATGTTCAAGGCCAGCCGCAAGCCCGGCTCCGCCAAGAGCGGAGGCCAGGCATGAGCGGTGCCTTGCAGAACACGTTTGCCTGGATCGCGGCCGCCAGTTATTTCGTCGCTGCCACGCTGTTCTTGTTGGGCCTGCAGCGCATGGCCTCGCCGGTGTCCGCGCGCAGTGGCATCCGCTGGGCCGGACTGGGCATGGTCATCGCCACGGTGGCGACGTTCCTGCTGCCGGGCCTGCACAACCTCGCGCTGATCGTGCTGGCGCTGGGCATCGGCACGGTGCTGGCGTGGGTGTCGGGCAAGAAGGTCGCCATCACCGACATGCCGCAGATGGTCGCGCTCTACAACGGCATGGGCGGCGGTTCGGCGGCGGCGATCGGTGCGGTCGAGTTGCTGCGTTTCTCGGGCGAGGGCCGCGCGCCATCGATGACCTCACTGGTGCTGGCCGTGATCGGTGCGGCGATCGGTGCGGTGTCGCTGTCGGGCTCGATCATCGCCTGGGCAAAGCTCGATGGTCGCCTCGACAAGCGCGTGGTGTTCCCGGGCCAGCAGTTGTTCAACCTGGCCGTGTTCGTGGCGATGATCGTGATGGGCGGCATTGCCATCAACACGCTCGCCACGCCGGCGATCATCGCCTTCTTCGTGCTCGCGCTCGCCCTGGGCGTGCTGATGACGCTGCCGATCGGCGGCGCCGACATGCCGGTGGTGATCTCGCTGTACAACGCGCTGACCGGCCTGGCGGTGGCGTTCGAGGGTTACGTGCTCGGCAACGAGGCACTGATCATTGCCGGCACCATGGTGGGTGCGGCCGGTACGCTGCTGACGCAGCTGATGGCCAAGGCGATGAACCGGCCGATCCACGGCGTGCTGTTCTCGAACTTCGGCGGCGGCGGGCAGGCGCAGGCCATCAGCGGCACGCAGAAGCCGATCGAGGCCGGCGATGTCGCGGCGATGATGGCCTACGCCGAGCGCGTGGTGATCGTGCCCGGCTACGGCATGGCGGTCGCGCAGGCACAGCACAAGATCTGGGAGTTGAGCCAGAAGCTGATGGAGCGCGGGGTCAAGGTGAAGTTCGCGATCCATCCGGTCGCCGGGCGCATGCCGGGCCACATGAACGTGCTGCTGGCCGAGGCGGGCGTGCCGTACGACCTGATCGCCGACATGGACGACATCAATCCGGAGTTCGCCAACACGGATGTGTCGCTGGTGATCGGCGCCAATGACGTGGTCAATCCGGTCGCCAAGACCGATCCGGCCTCGCCGATCTACGGCATGCCGATCCTCGATGTCACCAACTCGAAGAACACGGTCGTGATCAAGCGCGGTAAGGGCACCGGTTTTGCCGGCATCGAGAACGCGCTGTTCTACCAGGACAACACGCGCATGCTCTATGGCGACGGCGCGGAGATGGCCAGTGCGCTGGTCAGCGAGTTGAAGGCGCTGGACGGCGGCGGGCACTGAAAAAAAGAACCCCCTCCCGCGTGCGGGAGAGGGCAGGGGGTAGGGCAGACCCAGCCAGGCGGATCACTTCTGGAAACAGATCTCGCCGTTGATGAAGGTGTCGATCATGCCGTGGCCATCCTTGAGGCCACTGACGAAGACATAGCCGGTGGCGCCGGCGAATTCGCCGGTACCGGAGACGATCTTCTGGTACGCCGTGACCACGCCGGCCACCGGGCCACTGGTGGTGACGCCGGTTTCGCGCATCGTCAGCGTGCCTTTCTCGAGGCGGTACTCGAAGGGGCCGCTGTAGGAGATGAAGCCCGGCGACGTCGCCGGGCCGGCGGCGCCGCTGTCGCCGTTGAAGTGGGTGACGCCGCGCAGGCCGTGGTTGCCGTCGACCTCGCCGAGGAAGCACGTTGCCAGTCCGGGATTGCAGCCTTGCGTTGACGATACTTCGATCAGGTCGGCGTGGACCTTCTTGCACTTGTTGCCGTTGGCGAGGGCCGGTGCCGTGGCCAGGGTGAGCAGGACGAGCAGGGCGGGGGCGACGTGGTTCATTGCATTCTCCGTGCGATGAGTGCGGAGCCGGGGCGCGGGTCGGTCTCCGGTGACGCCTGCAGCAGATGCGCGCCGGGCGTTTTCGAAACCTGGGTGATCAGCCGGGTCGTTCGAGCATCGTCGCCATCGGCGGCGAACCCCATGCGCCCAGCCAGGCACGACGCGCGAACCAGGCGCACGGCCAGCCGACCAGGACCACATGCGCCACGACGCTGCAGACGATCCACAGCGGCAAGGGCGAGCCACTGCGTGGAGCGGCCGACAGCGGCACGACGATGAACGCCATCAGCGCATACAGCAGCAGGCCGTAAAGCGCGCCGTAGCGCCATGGGCGCAGCAGCAGGGCGGTGACGTCGCGTGCCGCCATCGCGTAGGCGCTCGCCATCGCGAAGGCGATCAGGTAATGCAGGAGCAGTCCCAGCACCGCGCTGTTGACGCCGCCGGCAAAGCTGGACTTGCCCAGCACGCCCGCGGCAATGCTCTGCAGGATGCGCTGCGGGGCGACGCCACGGATCGCCCAGAAGCCGGTGGCGAAAAGTATGTCGAGCGTGCCGGCACACAGGCCGCCCAGCAGCATCCACGCCAGTGCGCGCCGCACCGATGGGTCAACGGTCGTGATCACGCTGGGCATGCGGCGACCTCGATGCGTCGGGCCTGCGTCGCGGTCATGCCGAAGGTGTGCTTGAAGGCGCGGCAGAACGCGCTCTGGCTCTCGAATCCGAGCGCCTGGGTGATCTCGCCCACCGGCATCGCGGTTTCGCGTACCAGTCGCCACGCGCGCGCGCTGCGCAGGCGGACCAGGTATTCGGAGGGCGTTTCGCCGAACACTTCGCGGTGGATGCGGATCAGGTGCCCGGACGAGTAGTGGGCGCGATCGGCCAGCCACGACAGGTCGATCGCCGGCTCGGACTCGTCTTCCGCTTCGACATGGCAGCGCACGAGATGGCGCACATGCAGCAGGCGCAGCAGGGTCTGGCGGCGATGCGACTGATTGCGTCCACGGCACCGCGGCAGGCGTGCCGCGATCGCGCGCTGCTGTTCGACCAGCAGGTTGGCCAGCGCTTCAATCGCAGAGGGTTCGTCCAACTGGCCCGATGGCTCATCGCGCAGCGTGCGTGCAAGCTGCAGCAGGTGCCGGCGCAGCGGGCGCGGCGCCGTGTGCTGCCACGCTAGCAGTTCGCGGCCACCGGGGACGTGGCCCAGGTGCGTGGCCCAGGCAGCAGGACTGCCGGTGAGGCACAGCCACAACGCATCACGCGCGCCCTGCGCCTGCAGCGCACCAGCGGACCACAGCTGCGCCTGGTGCGGGTGCAGTTGCCATTGGCAGTCGATGCCCTGCAGTTGCAGGCCGCCGCGCAGCGGCAGCCACAGCGACGTCCAGTGCCGCGGCAGGCGTGCGGTTGCTTCGCCCCGGGCGACGAGCAGGAGCCATTGATCGTCAGCCGGGGTCGGCAATGGCGCCGAAGCGGAAAGTGCGTGATAGCGCAGGGCCATGACGATCTCGCTGGTGCGGCGCGCTGCTCAGGCGCCAATGGCACCACGCTATCGATGTGGAACGGCGGATTGGAGAGCCACTCGACGTCGGATCGGCAGAGCCAATTTGCGCGGCGCCGGACGTCGCGGACCGTGAATGGGCGGCAGTCGACTCAGTCCCGCCTGCGTACCCCGATACCGTGCACATAGACCAGCTTCCCGCCCATCCAGCCGGCGCCGCACAAGGCCACGAAGCCTGCCAGGCCCAGTGCGATCGTGAGCCACCCAGGACGCGCCGGGGCGTCGGCCTGGATGCGCATCAGCAGGCTGGCGGCATAGCAACTCCATGCCGCCGATGCCAGCAGCATGTGGCGCCTGGCATCGCGTGCCGCCGCGCTGCCGGGCTCCAGGTCCGGCAACTCGACCAGCCCGGCTGCCATCGCCACGGTGGCGACGAGTGTGCCGATGGCCATCAGCACACTGGATAGCTGCCAGGCCGAGGCGATCCACAACATCCCGACGAGGTCCGACCCGGACGCCAGCGACCAGCAGGCGACCGGGAAGTGGACCAGCGCAGGATGCAGTGGATGCTTCACAGGCCGAGCACGGCGCTGAGCAGCACCAGGAAACCGGTTACGGCCACGCCCGCGTGCACGAACACGACCGCCTTCGGCGCGACCCTGCCGCGATAGTGGATCGAGGCGAGATAGAAGCCGCCCAGCGCGGCGAGTACCAGCACGGCCAACGCCGCGGTGGCGCGTGCCGGCGTGCCACCCTGGCCGACGCCCATGATCAGCAGCAACAGTCCGGTGGCGCCCAGGAGCGCGTGCAGCACGGAGACGACCCACGGCGCCAGTCGACCGCGCAGCACGTGGGATGCCAGGAACAGGCCACCCATCGCGGCGATGGCGAACACGATCAATGCAGCGGTCAACATGGTGGAATCCTCGTCAGTCGGTGGGCGGGGTGGGCGGAAGCGGTGGCGGCGACGCATGCGTGCCTTCGTGCATGCGTTCGATCCGGGCCATGACGTTGGCGGTCATGCGTTCACAGCGCGAGCCCAGGAAGGGGAACGTGTCCGAGACCGTCGCGGAGACCGTGTCGTTCAGCGCCGTGCGCAGCAATCGACGCGCCCGGTGCAGGCGGGTCTTGACCGTTTCGGTGCGCAATGACAGCGTGGCCGCAGTCTCTTCCACCGAGCAGCCTTCGACGTCGCGAAGGACGAACACAAGCCGGAATGATTCCGGCAGGTCGTCCACGACGGGCTCGAGCAGGCGCCGTACCTGGTGGCGTGCCGCTGCCGCGGCGGGATCTTCGCTGCCGAACCTGGAAGGAAATTGCACGACACGGTCTCCGGCGTTCTGAAGCGCTTCGACCTGGTCGAGATCGACCGTCATGCGGCGTTGCCGCAGCCGGCTGTGCGCGCCATTGAGCACGATCCGGGTCAGCCAGGTCATCAGTGAGGATTCGCCCCGGAACGCATCGATGTGCTCGAAGGCATGCAGGTACGCCTCCTGCACCACGTCCTCGGCTTCGGGATCGTTGCCTGTCAGTCCGCGCGCCATGCGGAACATGCGGCGGTTGCAGCGCTGGGTGATGTGTCGGAAAGCATCACGATCACCGCACTGGACCAGCGCTGCCAGGGCTGCGTCTTCAAGCGCGCCGTAGTCGATGGCCTTGAGGGTGCCGGTTGACGCCATGTCCTGCTGCTCCGGTGTGATGACCTTCCTGATTGCGCAGACGCAGTGGCAGGCAAAAGGTTCCCGAATGACGAGGGGGCGCGCCCATGAACACCCCGGCGCTGGCAAACGTCAAGTTGCGGGGGCGAGCAGCGACTGGCGCATGGCCTGCGGTGTCCGGGCAAACCAGCGCCGGCAGGCGTGATTGAACGAACTTTGTTCGGCGAAACCGAGCAGGCCGGCGATCTGCGACATCGGCATCGCCGGCTCGGCCAGGTAGTCCTGTGCCCGCTCACGCCTCACCGAATCCAGCAGCGCCAGGAACGTCAGCCCCTCATCGGCAAGGTGGCGTTGCAGGGTGCGCGGGTGGATCGCCTGCTGCTCTGCCACCGACGCCAGCGAACATCGCCCGGTCGGAAGCAGGCGATCGATCGAGGAGGTCACGTGCTCGCGCGCGCTGCGCGGGTGTTCCTCGATTTCGCGACTGACGAAGTCGATGAGGAACGCCCGCATCATCCGGTTGTGCCGGTCGATCGGGCGCGCAATCTGCTGGCGGGTGAGGACCAGGGCGTTGACCTCCTGCAGGAACAGGACCCGCGCGCCAAAGTGCTTGCGATACAGCACCTGGGGAAGCGCAGGCCCATGCCGGCATAACACCGACTGCGCATGGAAGCCCGGGTCATCCAGGAGCATTCCAACGACGTGGTGCATCAGGCCCAGCGCTCGCTCCACCGAATGCCGGCCCGGCTCGAACGCGTTGCCCACATCGAACCGGAAGGTCAGCAGGGGGGCATCAGGGTTGGTAGTGCGATCGAGCCCGAATACGGCGCCGGGGCTGTAGAAACCGATGAAATGCGCGAAGTCGTCGAGGGCGGCGCCGACGTCCGGGGAGTTGCGGGCGATCAGCGCAACCGGGCCGACGATGTTCCAGTCCTGCACCCGAGACAGGCGCAGCCCGAAATCCGGGCAGTCCAGTTCGGCTGCCGTCAGTTCAAGCAGCTGCACCACCGACTGCAGCGGCACCATCGCGTAGTGCACGTCGAGCAGCTCTGGCGCGATGTTGAACCGGTGCAGGAGCGCGTCCGGATCCCCGCCGAGCTCGCGGACGAGCTCACGGTAGTTGGTCAGTGCGGTGATGCGTATCAGGGGTCCGGCCAAGGCGGCGTTCGACGGCAGTTGCGGCAGCGAGGCAGTTACGCGTCCTTCGATGATTGTCGCGTGATGGCAAAGCATTGTCGCTTCGCAACAAGCCAGCCGGGGCCGCTCCCTGCGCTAATTCGTGGCTGGCGAGCCGCTGGCTCGATGATTGAATCCGCACGCGCGTCCCGGCCCGGGTCAGACGCAGTGACCCCCCGATGTCCGAAGGCAGGCGCACAACCGATTCCATTCCGCGCCGGCGAACGCCGCGCACGGACGCATCCGCGCGCACGTCGGCCGCCAGTGCGTTCGGCGCGAAGACCGAAGGCACCGTGCGCTTCACGCTGGAGCAATGGCGCAAGGTATCTCGCGAGCGCTACAACTGGGACCTGCAGCTGCAGTCGGGCGCCTTGGGCGCCAATCAGTTCGTCGGCGAGTACAGCGCCTGGGGCGATGGCGATGTCCGCTTCCTGCACAGCCGGGCGATGGCTGCGCGCGTGCGCCCGTTCGATTCGTCGCAGGGCCGCATCCGCCTGGTGTTCCTGCTGGCAGGGCAGGCCAGGATCAGCGCCCATGGTGGCCAAGGCCGCGAGGAGGTGGGCAAGGGCGACCTGTTCCTGCTCGACACCTCGGTCGTCAAGCAAGCCGAGTGGACGGCGCACTCCGACCTGTGCCTGCAACTGCCGGATCACGACAGGTTGTTGCTGCACGGCGGCGCGACGGGACAACCTGGACGCGCCGTGATTCCCATCGATGACCCGGTACTGTCGAACGCGCTCAAGTCGCAGCTACGCCTTCTGGCTGCACGCGGTAGCGAACTGGACGACGATGCGCGTGCACGGGTGCTGGCGTCAATGGTCGACCAGACCGTGATGGGCCTGCGCGCCACCGCCCATGCCGGCAGCGATGCCGGCACAGGCCACGAGATCCTGTTGGCGAAGGCGCAACTGCACATGCAGACGCACTTTCGCCGCCACGACCTGTCGGTGGACGAGATCGCGGCGGCGGTGGGTTGTTCGCGCACATCGTTGTACCGGTTGTTTTCGGCGCAATCGCTGACGGTGCTGGGCTTCCTGCGCGAGACCCGCCTGCAGCGCTGCCGGACAGCGCTGGCTGCCGCGCCGGTGCAGGCCAACATCGGCCAGATTGCGTTCCAGCACGGCTTCGTCGACCTGCACGCGTTCACGCGCCTGTTCAAACGGCGCTTCGCCATGACCCCGGGGCAGGCAAGGGCAACCGAACCGGCCTGATGCCTGTTCATGCGTGCGCCTGGTACGCACGGTCAAACGTTGGCACCGGCGATCAAATCCACGCCGGATCGCGCTGCCTAGGCTGCCGCAATGCGTTTCGGGGAGCACGCGACGCATGACCCTTCCACACCCCTGATCCGGCCGTGCCGATGAGGCATGTTCCGTGGAGAATCATTCGTGAAGAAACACACGCGCCTCGCGCAAAAGTACCTGGCACACGCCATCGTCCTTGGACTGGGCCTGAGCCCGGCATTGGCCGCAGCTCAATCGTTCTGCGTTGATGGCGCCGGCGTACCGGTGGGTTCGGCCAGCGGGCCCGATTCGCTCGCATGCGGCACTGACGCCATCGCTTCGGCGGTGCGTGCAACGGCCATCGGCATGGCCGCCGCTGCCAGCGGCGAAGAGTCCACCGCTCTGGGCAGCCACAGCATGGCGAGCGGCCTGCTGAGCACGGCGGCCGGCGCCTACGCAACCGCCGACGCAGACAACGCCACGGCTTTCGGTGCGTACAGTTGGGCCAACGGCATCAACAGCGTCGCGCTTGGCACCAATACGTTCGCGCTTGGCGAGAACAGCACCGCGACCGGCTTCAACGCGGCCGCCACCGGTCTCAACAGCAGCGCGTATGGCTATGGCGCCGTCAGTGAAGGCGCCGACAGCACGGCCACCGGCACCGCCAGCAACGCCAGCGGCGAGCGCAGCGTCGCGGTGGGTGCCGCAAGCGTGGCCACTGCCTACGACGCACTCGCCCTTGGCAGTGGCAGCAACAGCGCCGGAACCGGCTCCATCGCCGTGGGAAGCGCGCTCGCGAACGCCGACAACGCCATGGCGATCGGTACCGGCGCCGCTTCCACGGCGGCCAATGCCTTTGCGGCCGGCACCGCATCCATCGCATCGGGCGCAAGTTCGACCGCCATTGGCACGGAGGCGTGGGCAAAGAGCAACAACAGCGTCGTGCTCGGGCCGGCGGCGACCACCGATGGCTACCTGCCGGTCTACGCCAACACCGACATCATCAGGAGCACAACCAGGGAAAACGCGGCAGGCCAGGTCGCGATCGGTTTTGCATCGGCTTCGCAGGGATACAACGCCGTGGCAGTGGGCGCGAACGCCAAAGCCTACAGCGACAATTCCATCGCCATCGGCAACTTTGCCGGCTACCACCAGAACTTCCGGATCGAACCGGGCGTGGGTACCAACTCCATTGCCGTGGGCAACAGTGCGGTGGCACCGGGCAACAACAACACCGTGATGGGGTCGAAGGCCATGACCGCCTACTACAGCTTCACCGCGGCGCCGGCAGCCATCCCGGGCGAGTACCTGTTCACCGCCAACGGTACGGCCATCGGCGCCACGGCGGCTGCGACCGAAAGCGCGGCATCGCTGGGTTCGGCTGCGGTCGCCGGCGGCGTGCGCAGTCTTGCGTTGGGCACCAGCGCCGGCGTACAGGACGTGGCGCCGGCGCTCAGGCCCGGCAGCGGCGGTGCCGATTCCACCGCACCGGGGTTCGTGCCCGATTCGCTGGACTTCAGCCTGATGAAGTCCGCCAACTCGGTGGCTGTGGGCTACAACGCAAAGGTCCAGTTCGCCTCCAATGCGATGGCGCTGGGCGCGAACGCGCGCGTTGCGGGCAGTTCCTCCAGTTCGATTGCCAGCGACAATTCGATCGCGCTGGGCAGCGGCAGCCAGGTGGCGGCGTCGACGCCAAACGCGCTGGCGCTGGGTGCCGCCGCCAACGCCTCGTTCGCCAACTCCGTTGCGCTCG
This sequence comes from Lysobacter sp., assembly GCA_036524915.1. Lineage (GTDB taxonomy): Bacteria > Pseudomonadota > Gammaproteobacteria > Xanthomonadales > Xanthomonadaceae > Lysobacter_J. Next base: position 15,200 of record DATDBI010000087.1, read on the forward strand.
GCGCCGGTTCGCGCACCACGGTTGGCGCGCTCAGTGACTACGTCGATGGCAGCGGTCGCCTCAGCGGCCAGAACTCGGTGGGCGAAGTGTCGGTTGGCAGTGCCGGTGGCGAGCGTCAGGTGACCAATGTTGCCGCCGGCAAGAACGGCACCGATGCGGTCAACGTCAACCAGCTCAATGCCGCCACGGCGGAACTGGGGCAGGGGCTGGCCAACGTCGGTACCCGTGTCGACAACCTCTCCCAGGGGCTGGTCGATGCCGGTGCGCGCATCGACGGCGTCCAGGACCGGGTCGACCAGATCGCGCAGGGTGTGAGCGACACCGGCGTGCGCGTCGATGCGGTCGAACAGGGACTGACTGACACCAACGGCCGCGTCGACGGCGTCGAGCAGGGGCTGACCGACACCAACGCCCGCATCGACGGTGTCGATGGCCGCCTGGACAACGTCGAAAGCGACATCGATCGCCTGAGCGGCGCGGCCGAACAGATCGACCTGATCTCGGTCGATGGCAACGGCGATGGCAGCGACCAGGCCTCGGCGGCCGCCGGCAGCAAGTCGGTGGCGATGGGTTCGTCGGCAAGCGCGCAGGGCAGCAACGGCATCGCGATCGGCAACAGCGCGTTCGCTGCCGGTCCCAATGACACCGCGCTGGGCGGCAATGCCCGCGTCGAGGCCGACGGCAGCACCGCGGTGGGTGCCAACGCGACGATCGCCGCGGCGGCGACCAATGCGGTGGCCGTGGGTGAAAGCGCATCGGTGCAGGCGGCCAGCGGTACGGCCGTGGGCCAGGGCGCGGTGGTGGATGCAGCGGCAACCGGTGCGGTCGCGCTCGGACAGGGTTCACTGGCCGATCGCGCCAACACCGTCTCCGTCGGCACGGCCGGCGGCGAGCGCCAGGTGGCGAACGTCGCTGCCGGCACCGCCGACACCGACGCAGCCAACGTGGCGCAGGTGCGCGACCTCAACACGCAGACGCTGACCCGCGCCAACGCCTATACCGACTCGCGCTTGCAGGCGCTGGACGACTGGCAGGACACCGTCAACGGCCGCTTCATCAAGCAGGACGAGCGCATCCAGCGCGTCGGTGCGATGAGCGCGGCGATGGCGCAGATGTCGTCCAACACCTCGGGGCTGTCGGGCGTCAATCGCGTCGGCGTCGGTGTCGGTACCTACGGCAGTGAAGCCGCCATCTCGGTCGGCTACCAGCGCGCGTTCCACAACAACCGCGCCAGCGTTTCCGCCGGTGCCGCCTTCACCAGCGACGACTCCAGTCTCGGCGCCGGCGCGGGATTCAGCTGGTAATCACCGCGGGCGCCGCGATCCCGGCGCCCGTTACGCAAGCGACATCCAGACCGATCTCCAGATCGACCTCCAACACATCCGGGACTACCCATGAAGCAGAAGACCCTTACGGTGGCGCTGGCCGCCATCCTCATCGCCGGTGCAGCCGGCACCGCCCTGTCCGCCGCCGCTGGCAAGCCGGCAGTCGTACGCGCCGATACCGGCGCAACCAGCGGCAACAGCGCCGGCTACGACCGTTTCATCGTGAAGTACCGCAACGGCAGCGCCGCGCAGACTGACGTCAGCCAGCTCACCCGCGCCTTCGACGCCATCACGGCCCGTGCCGTCACCGTGCGTTCTGGATTGGCCGCGCCGCGCGCGCGCCACCTGCGCCAGCTCGCCGGCAGCGGCGCGCACCTGGTGCGCCTGTCGCGCAAGCTCGACCGCGTCGAAGCCGAGAACCTGATGCGCTCCATCGCGGCCGATCCGGCGGTCGAATACGTCGTGCCGGATCGCCTGCGCCAGGCCACCGCGGCGCCGAACGATCCTTACTACGCCTCGCACCAGTGGCACTTCAATAACCCCGTGGGTGGGGCTGGCGTGCAGGCGGCATGGGATTCCGGTGCCACCGGCGCAGGCGTCGTGGTCGCCGTGCTCGACACCGGCGTCACCGACCACCCGGACCTGGCCGCCAACCTGCTGCCCGGCTACGACTTCATCATCGACCACGAAGTATCGGGGCGCGCCACCGACGGCCGCGTCGCCGGCGGCGCCGACACCGGCGACTGGACCGAAGCCGACCAGTGCTACAGCGGCAGCGCGGCACGCAACAGCTCCTGGCACGGCAGCCACGTCAGCGGCACGATTGCTGAAGTCACCGACAATGGCGTCGGCATGGCCGGTGTCGCGCGCGACGCCAAGATCGTGCCGGTGCGCGTGCTCGGCCACTGCGGCGGCTACGACTCCGACATCAACGACGCGATCGTGTGGGCATCGGGGGGACACGTCGATGGTGTGCCGGACAATCAGTACCCGGCCGAGGTGATCAACATGAGCCTTGGCGGTAGCGGCGCCTGCGACGCACCGACCCAGGCCGCGATCGACAGCGCGGTGTCGCGCGGAACCACCATTGTCGTGGCCGCCGGCAACGACAACGATGACGTGATGTCGCACTCGCCAGCCAACTGCCAGAACGTCATCACGGTGGGTTCCTCGGGCATCAGCGGGCGTCGTGCCAGCTACTCCAACTACGGTGCGCGCATCGACATCTCCGCCCCGGGCGGCGGCATCAATGACGGCGCCACGCAGAACGAGGGCTACATCTGGTCGACAGTGAACATGGGCGCCACCGTTCCCACCGTCGCCGGCTACGGCGGCATGGTCGGTACGTCGATGGCCGCGCCGCACGTCGCCGGTGTCGCCGCGATCGTGCAGAGCGCGCTGGCCACGCCGAAGACGCCAACCGAGCTGGCGGCGCTGCTGAAGCAGACGGCCAGGCCGTTCCCGACCACGCCCGACCGCCCTCTGGGCGCAGGCATCGTCGACGCCGGTGCCGCGGTGGTCGTGGCCAGGACCGGCGGCCAGCCGTTGTCCAATGGTGTGGCCAAGACCGGGCTGCGCGGCAATGCCAACGATGGCTATGTCTACGTCTTCCCGGTTGCTGCAGGAACGGCGCGCCTCAATGTGATCAGTTACGGCGGCACCGGCCAGGTGAAGCTGCTGGTCAAGAATGGCAGCGAGCCGACCACGACCAGCAACGATGCGATCTCCCAGCGCCCGGGCAACAACCAGACCATCACCATCAACGCACCGGCCGCCGGCGCGTACTACGTGAAGGTGCTGGGCGTGACCAGTTTCAGCGGCGTTTCGCTGAAGGCATCGTCGATGTGATTGCTGCTCCGCCGCGGCCAGTCGGCACGACTGGTCGCGGCGGCTTTGCCGCCATCCTGGCGAATTACCGTGGGGGCGTGCGCGGTGGGTTACCGTGATGGCTGCGTGAAATCCGTGCGCGGGGCGGCATGAAGCGTTGACGATGCCGCGCCACTGGGGTTTGCTCTGCCGCAGCATCCGTGCTGCAGATGGCCTCGAAGGCGACTTGCAGCGGACCCGTCCGCCGGCCTGGAGCCATGATGTCCCGCCTTTCCGCCCTGCTTGCCTGCGTCCTGTCCCTGTCGGGAATCCTCGCCGCTCCTTCTGCGATGGCGCAGACGACCCCGACGCTGATCGAGGCCAAGGACAAGGGGCCCGCGGCCGTTCCGGTCGCCGACATCCCCAATCGTGCCGACGACGACGAGCGCTTTGCCCAGGACGTCGTGTTGCGCGCAACGACCCAGGACCTCACGAAGGACTTGGCGCCGCGCCTGGATACCATCGAACGCTCGGTCGACGAGAAAGCCAAGCTGTTCGTGTCCAAGGACCTGCGTTCGCTGCCGGTGCAGCGCCTGGAAAGCCTGGACCGGCACTGGAAGTTCGATGCGCGCCAGTACTCACGCTGGCAGTCCGAGCTGCGCCAGGCCAGCGCGCCCTTCGGCGAGGACGCGGCCGAACTGGCGCGCCGCCGGGCCGACTGGGATGCCACCAAGGTCGCTGCGCAGGCAGGCAGCCTGGCCACCGCCCTCGACAACCGGATCGAGTCGGTTATTTCCAGGCTCAAGCAAGCCGAGCAGGCGCTGTCGGCGCCGCTGGAGAAGCAGATCGCGCTGGGCCGTCGCGGCAACGCGGTCGAGATGCGCATCCAGGCTGGGCAGAAAGCGGTCAATGCCGCCATCGACTTCATCGACAGCCGGCTGATACGCCTGGACGCACCGCCGCTGTGGGCGGCGCAACGCGCGCAACCCGACACCGAATCGGCGCTCAACTCAATCCGCACCGGCCTCGACATCGAGACCCGTTTTGTCACCCAGTACAGCGCTGCCGACCTGGGCAACCAGCGGGCGCTGCACTGGCTGCAGTTGCTGTTGCTGCCGGTGTTGATGTGGCTGAGCTACCGCAAGCGCAAGCAGGCGCCCACCGGACTGGAAAACGACGCATCCGATCGCGTCCTGCGGCGGCCGCTGTCCTCGTGGATCCTGCTGTCGATGATCGGCGTGCTGGTGTTCGAGCCCGATGCGCCGTTGCTGGCGCACCAGGTCGCGATGCTGGTGGCGCTGGTGCCGGTGCTGCGCCTGCTGCCGCCGCACAGCAAGCGCCTGCTCGGACCGTGGCCCTTCGTCGCCACCGGGCTGTACCTGCTGGAGCGTCTGAGCTTCGTGTTCCTCGCCAGCGAGCTCATGTACCGCTGGTATTACCTCGGCCTGACCGTCCTGGCCCTGGCGCTGATGCTGTGGCTGCTGTGGCGTTCGCGTCGTCCGCTGGCCGAATCGGACCCGGCGGCGCGGGTGAGCCGCATCATCCATGGGATCGCTTGGGGCGCGGTCGTGCTGTTGCTCGCGTCGGCGGTGTCGAACATCGTCGGTAACGTTTCGCTGGCGGAGATGCTCACGGCCGGCGTGGTCGACAGCGGTTACCTGGGACTGGTGCTGTACGCCAGCATCAATGTCTTCAACACGCTGCTGCAGCTGCTGATCGCACGCCGCAGCGCCTCGCGCTTCCGCATCGCGCGCGAGCACGCCGCGCCGATCCTGGAGGGCTTCAACAAGCTGCTGAAGATCGCCGCCGTCGTCGGCTGGATCGCCTTCGCGATGAGCCGCTTCCGCATCTTCCGGCCGGTCTACGGCGTGGCCGAGTCGGTGCTGACCTACTCGGTGAAGTTCGGCGAGATCTCGATCAGCCTGGGCCACATCCTGGTGTTCGCGGTCTCGGTGTTCATCGCCTACTGGACCGCGCGCACCGTCCGGTTCCTGTTGCAGGAGCAGGTGCTGCCGAAGATGTCGCTGCCACGCGGCGTTGGCAACTCGGTGGCATCACTGAGCTATTACGCGCTGCTGCTGATCGGTCTGGTCGTGGCGCTGGCCGCGGCGGGCTTCAAGGTCGGCCAGCTCGCCTTCCTGTTCGGCGCACTCGGCGTCGGCATCGGCTTCGGCCTGCAGAACGTGGTCAACAATTTCGTGTCGGGCCTGATCCTGATGTTCGAGCGGCCCATCCAGCCGGGCGACGTGGTCGAGATCACCGGCACCGCTGGCCGTGTCCGCGAGATCGGCATGCGCGCCACCACCATCAAGACCTTCGACGGCGCCGACGTGGTGGTGCCCAACGGCACGCTGTTGTCGGAAAAGCTCACCAACTGGACCCTGCTCGACATGAGCCGGCGCGTCGACGTCGACCTTGGCGTGGGCTACGGCTCCGAGCCGTCGGACGTCATCGCGCTGCTGACGAAGGTGAGCACCGAGACGCCGCACGTGGCCAGGTCGCCCGCGCCGGTCGTGCTGTTCACCGGCCTGGGCACGAGCTCGCTCAATTTCTCGATCCGGGCCTGGACCTACGACTTCGACAACTGGACCAACATCCGCAGCGACATGCTCACGCGCGTGCATGCGGCGCTGCGCGATGCCGGCATCGAGATGCCGTTCCCGCAGCAGGATGTGCACCTGCGCAGCATTTCCAGCGAAGTGGGCGAGATGCTGAGGGCGCCCCCAGACAAAGCGAAGGAATAGGGCGACGCCGTCGCACTGAGCAGCCGCGCCGGAACGGCTGCCTCAGCGCGGTAACACCCGGTTGTACGACCTGCGCGAAGGCTTGGCCCGTCTCGTCTGTTGGGTGGCGTGCCGGGCGGCCAGCGAGTGGCTGATGTTGGCATCTATCCGCTGCTGCCACTGTGATGTGACCTGCACCTGCACCGACTGCATCTGGGCCTGGATACCAGGGGCCGTCGCATTGGCCATCGGCACCATCCTGGTGGCGGATACCGCGGGTGCGGCGAACACATCGGTGGGATTGTTGGGGGCGCCACTGGTGGTCTTGACATAGAACGGTACGAAGACGTCTCCGCGGCTGGTCAGCGCCTGGTAGTCGCCCAGGAAGTAGCCGCCGGCGTTGGGCGCTGTGTCCAGATCGAATGCGTTGGCGATCCGGGTCTCTGTCCAGCTCGCACCGGCGTCGCTTGAGCGCGCAAGCCAGTATTCGGTCTGCAGCACGGTGGTATCGGTGGTGTTGGCGCGCAGGTCGTAGTAGCTCACACCGACCATTCCGTCGGCGCGCACGTGGACGCTCGGGGTGAAGGCGTGCACGTTGACCGCGGTGTTGTTGACGCGCCGCGGTGCGGACCACGTCAGGCCGTCGTCTGCTGAGACCGACAGCGCGATTGCGTCGACTGCGCCAGCGCTGAAGCGCGAGTCTTGCCAGACCACATACAGATCACCTGTGCGGGGTGCGACCGCGATCTGCGCAAGCAGCGAACCATCTCGCACCAGCACGCCCGTGTCCGGGTCGCGCGCGCCGATTGCCAGCGCATCGGCAATCCTGGTCGGTGTCGACCAGGTCAGGCCCTTGTCGAGCGAGTGGATCACCGCGAGCGATGCGCTCTGCTGTCCGTTGACGGTGGTGAGCTGGGTGAAAAGATTGACCAGAACGCCTTCCGGCGTGACCGCGATGACGTTGCCGATGGTCTGGCTGGTCGCGCCCGGATCGAAAATCGACCGGGCCGGCTCCCAGCTGGCGCCACCCTCGGTGCTGCGAGTGAAGTAGGTGGGGCCGCCCGCGTTGCCAGCGACCAGTCGATCCCACACCGCGTAGACCAGGTTGGCGTCGCCCGGGTCGGCGGTGATCGTGTTCTTGTCGTTGAAGAATCCCGGACCATCCTGGATCAGCGTGATCGGCGCAGTCCAGGTGTTGCCGCCGTCGAGGGAGCGGCTGGCCAGCATCGCATTGACCGAACCCGGTGCGAACGAGGCGCCAGTGGTCGACAACGCCATGGCGTGGGCGACTGCGTTGGGCGAGAACGTCACCCAGGGGTCGGTGACGCGCGAATAATCGCCACCGTTCAAGGCGCTGCCGCCGCCGCAACGCGAGAAGGCGACGGCGCGCCGCGACCAGTTGACGCCACCATCAATCGAGACGCCGACAATCACGCCCCGGGCGGAGCCGTTCGACCACCGATCCTGTTGCCAGGCCCCGATCATGTGGTTCGCATCTCGGGGATCGATGGCCACGTAGGGCTCTACTTCGGCGTTTAGGTAGACCGTGCCATTGACTGGCTCGTTGTCGCAATTGACGGCGAACGGCGTCTGCGAGGAGGCGCGGTACTCGGGATCGACGGCCGGCAACGGAGGCGGCGGCGGAGGCGGAGGCGGGGCCGGCGGCGGAGCGGGAGGGGTGGCGACCATGGACGAGCCACCGCCACCACCGCAGGCGACCAGAGCCAGTGCCAGCACCGCGACGAAGGCGCGGCCGACCGGCATGCCGTTCATGACGTGCCTCCTGCGATGGCCCGCATGCACGGACCGCTGCAGTCTAGGACTGCAAAGGTTGGCCGTGCGTGTAGGTCAGGAGCCCGAACCCGGCACCCGCAAGGGCCGGGTTGAGGGTCAGCTCAGCGGCCCGGTGCAGCGGGCGGCGTCAGCCCGGCTCGTGCCACCTGCGCGCGAACAGCGCGCAGGGGACGCCGACCAGCAGCATGTGGGCAAGCAGGCAGGCGACGGACCAGTCGAGCAGGAATCGCCGTGGCGGGGCTGCCGAGAACATCGGCACCGCGATGACGTGGATCAGCACGTAGCACAGCGCACCGTAGATCGCGCCGTTGCGCAGCGGATGCTGCAGCAGCCACGGGCGCCCACGGCTGGCCACGTGATAGAACGCGACGATGGCGGTCATGATGTAGAAGTGCAGCGCGGCACCGAACAGTGCAGTCGCGGCACCGCCGGCAAACGCGGCGTCGCGCCCGATGATCCAGGCCGCGACCGATTGCGGTATGCGGATCGGCGAGGTGCCCAGCGGGGCCCACCAGATCATGGCGAACATCAGGTCGAATGCGCCGACGGTCAGGCCGCCGATCAGGATCCAGGCCCAGGCCGCGGGGCGCTCCCAGGCAGTCGAGCTGGCGGCGGAAAGAGGGTCGCGGGCGGGCGCTTTCATGGCACGGTCCATTCGCACGGGATTGGCCCTATGGAGCCGTGGCAAAGTGGCACTGGCAAGGTCCAATTCATCGGGCTTGAATGGGGCCAATCCGCCACGCCCTCCAAGGAGGCCGGCCATGCACCTGCAACTCGACGGTCGCGGTCCGCTGCACGCGCAGCTGACCCGCGCCCTCAAGAGCGCCGTCTTCGCCGGGCGGGTCAGCCAGGGGGCGCGACTGCCGGCCACCCGCCAGCTGGCCCGCGAGCTGGGCGTCTCGCGCAATACGGTGCTCGCCGCCTACGACCAGTTGCGCGCCGAAGGGTTTGTCGACGGTCGCGTTGGCTCCGGCAGTTACGTCACCCCGCCCGTGCAGACGGCCAGGCCCCTGCACGGCGTGGACGCGCCGCTGCCGGCGCAGTCGCAGTTCGCCAAACGGGCCCGCGTCGTCCACGATCACCTGCGCATCCCCGGCCGCAGCGTCCCCGGTATCCGCTATGCCTTCCAGTACGGCGTGCCGCTGACCAATCCGGCCCTGACCAGCGCCTGGGCACGCGAGCTCGCGCACGCGGCCGCGTACACCTCGCCCACCTATCCGCCCTCGCAGGGGATGCTGGCGTTGCGCGACGCGGTCTGCGATTACCTGGGCCGGCGCCGCGGCGTCCAGGCCCAGCCCGAGGACGTGGTCATCGTCCATGGCACCCAGCAGGCAGTGGCGCTGACCGCACGCGTGCTGCTCGACCCCGGCGACGACGTGCTGCTCGAGGAGCCGCATTACTCGGCGATGCGCGAAGCGCTGCAGATCCATGGCGCCAACGTGCGCACGGTCGGCGTGGACGCGCAGGGGCTGATCTGCGACGAGCTGCCGGTGCCGGCGCCGAAGCTGGTCTGCGTTACGCCATCCCACCAGTTCCCCAGCGGCGCAGTGCTGTCGCTGCAGCGTCGGCTGGCCCTGATCGACTACGCCCGACGCCACGGCAGCTGGATCCTGGAGGACGACTACGACGGCGAGTTCCGGTACGACGCGCGACCGCTGGCGGCGCTGCGCTCGCTCGACGACAGCGCACGCGTGATCTACGTCGGCACGTTCTCGAAGGTGATGTTCCCGTCGCTGCGCCTGGGCTACCTGGTGGTGCCGCCCGGGCTTCGCGGCGACTTCGTCAACGCCAAGTGGCAGGACGACTTCGGATCGTCCGGCATCGAGCAGGCGGCGCTGGCGCGCTTCATCGTCGATGGCGGATTCGAGCGCCACCTGCGCCGCACCTGCAAGACGCTGAAGGAGCGTCGCGCGGCGATGCTCGGCGGGTTGCAGCGTTGCAGTCGCGGACGCCTGCGGATCAACGACTCGCGCGCCGGCATGCACCTGGTGGTGTGGCTGAAGGACCGCACTGCCGAGCAGGGCGATGCTTTCATCGCACGTGCGCGCAGCCTGGGGCTGGGGCTGTATTCGATCCGGCCTTACTACCTCGACCCGCCTGACCGCGCCGGTCTGCTGCTGGGTTACGGCGCGCTTTCGGTGGCGGAGATCAACGAGGCGGTGGCCCTGTTCGAGACCTGCCTGGACGAGTCCGCGTAGCGGCGCGGCGTCAGCGCGACAGCCAGGCGGCGACGATCAGGCCCACGGCGATCCAGACCAGATCGGAGACACCATTGGCCAGCTGCATCAGGATCCAGGCGTGATGGATGCCGAGCTTCGTCGCCGATTCCCACGGCGGCAGCCCAAGCATCGCGCCCAGCTGGGTCGCGGTGATCCACCAGTTGGACACGATCACGATCGCGGCTGTCGCCAGGACGCCGGCCAGCAGTCGCTTCGGACCCGGACGCCAGCCGCCCAGGCGCAGCATCAAGCCGATATCCAGCGCGCCCAGTACCGCCATCCAGCCGTTCTGGCGGCCGGTGTACAGGCTTAGCAGCACCCACACCGCGGCAAACCCGCAGGCGCCCAGCAGCAACAACAACCACGAAAACAGCGAGGCGCGGCGGGCGGGCGGGGCCGGTGGGGTCATCGATTGCTCAGGGGGACGGTCAATGCGACAGCATAGCCGGGAGGCCGCGCCCTCGGGTGCACGGGCGGTGCGTGGCCGGGAGCCCGCGAAGCGTCCAGGCGCTTTCGCCGGTCCATGCCGGTAGAATCGCAGCCCTTGTGCCAGGTCCCGGCACCCCAATCTTTCCGGCATGTATTCCCGCAGCAGCGAACCCGTCCGTTTCGAGCGCGATTGCGCCGTCGTCATGGTCCCCCAGGGGGAGGAGCTGACGTTGCCCGCGGGCAGCATCGGCTACATCACCCAGGGCCTTGGTGGCAGCTACACCGTGTTCGTCGAAGGCAACCTGTTCCGTGTCGCCGGCCGCGATGCCGACGCCATCGGCAAGGAACCGCCCGAACCGCTGGAACTGCCCGAGGGCGCCGACGACGAGGCGGTCGAGCAACTGGTGTGGCGCCAGCTTCGCACCTGCTTCGATCCGGAAATCCCGATCAACGTCGTCGACCTGGGCCTGGTCTACGAGGCGACGATCCAGCCGCATCCCGCTCAGCCGGGTCAGCGCCGCGTCGAAGTGCGCATGACGCTCACCGCGCCTGCCTGCGGCATGGGCGACATCCTCGTCGCCGATGTGCGCGACAAGCTCGAGATGATCCCGACCGTGGTCGAGGCCGATGTCGACCTGGTGTTCGACCCGCCGTGGAACCGCAACATGATGTCGGAAGCGGCACGCCTCGAAACCGGTATGTTCTGATCGGAACACCTGCGGCGCTGCCCGCCTGAAGCCCTTGATCCCGCCAGCGCGGGGTTGCGGTGACATTGCCTGACTGTCCGCCCGTCAGGCCACGATCACTGGCCAATACACCTCACAAAACTGAACGCGCAGCTCCCATAGCTGAACGCGATGACGTTCTCATTTCCGCGACTGTGCCGACCCTGTTCACTCGATTGACGGTAGGGGGCCACGGTATTGATGCGTTGAGCTGGTTTGAGAGCGGAGGGGGCTGCTCTCGACTCGCAAACGGGCGCCACCTCGACGTGGTGCACCGCCGAACGTGCCCGGCCCCCTCGCGTGGTGTTTCGCTGCGACTGGTTTCGCAGCGTCGTCATCCGCATCGGCAGGCCGGACCCGACCATCACGCAGTTCCTTGCTTTGGGGGTTCCATCCGATGTCCGATCGTCAACAGCGTCGCATCCGCATGCATGCGCTCTCCGTCGCAACCGTCATTGCCCTCTCGGCCGGCGTCGCCGCGCCGGCACTGGCACAGCAGGCCCGCATCAACCTTTCCGGCCTGCAGGCTGACAGCGGCAATGACCGATTCATCGTCAAGTACAAGGACGGCAGCGCCGCCCAGACCAACGCCGCGACAATGCGCAGCGCGCTCAGCAGCGCCGGCAAGGCAGTGGGCCTGACCCATGTCCGCCACGTCGCTACCGGTGCCGAAGTGGTTCGCGCCGCGCGCAAGCTCGATCGCGTCGAGGCCGAAACGCTGATGCGTCAGATCGCCGCCGATCCGAGCGTCGAGTACGTGGAAGTCGACAAGCTCAACAAGCCGCTGCTGACCCCCAACGACACGCGCTACAGCGAGCAGTGGGGCTACTCGGGCACCTACGGCATCAAGGCCAACCAGGCCTGGGACGTCACCAACGGCAGCGGCGCGGTGGTCGCGGTGCTCGACACCGGCATCACCAGCCACAGTGACCTGAGCGCGAACATCCTGCCGGGCTACGACTTCATCATCGACACCGCGGTATCGAACGATGGCAATGGCCGCGACAGCGATCCGAGCGATCCGGGCGACTGGGTCACCGCCAACCAGTGCGGCGGCACCCACGCCGCGCAGAACTCGAGCTGGCACGGCACCCACGTCGCCGGCACGATCGCGGCGGTGACCAACAATGCCAAGGGCGTGGCCGGCGTCGCGTACGGCGCGAAGATCGTGCCGGTGCGCGTGCTCGGCACCTGCGGCGGCTACGACTCCGACATCGCCGACGCGATCATCTGGGCCTCGGGCGGCACCGTCAGTGGCGTTCCGGCCAATGCCAACCCGGCCGAAGCGATCAACCTCAGCCTCGGTGGCAGCGGCGCCTGCGGCACCACCACGCAGACCGCGATCAACGGCGCGGTATCGCGCGGCACCACCTTGGTCATCGCCGCAGGCAACGACAACACCAACGTCTCCAATGCCTCGCCGGCGAACTGCAACAACGTCATCGCCGTGGCCTCGATCACCAGCACGGGTGCACGTTCGAGCTTCTCCAATTACGGCACGCTGATCGATATCGCCGCGCCGGGCTCGAACATCCTGTCGACCCTCAACACCGGTGCCACCACGCCGGGTAGCGAGACCTACGCGTCCTACAACGGCACCTCGATGGCGACCCCGCACGTCGCCGCTGTCGTGGCGCTGATCCAGTCGGTGGCTACCACGCCGAAGACGCCGGCGCAGGTGGAGACACTGATCAAGGGCAACGTCACCGCGTTCCCGTCGACCCCGTCGCAGCCGATCGGCCCGGGCATCCTCAATGCCAAGGCCGTTGTCGACGCCACCAACGGCACCACGCCGCCGCCCACCACCACGCCGCTGACCAATGGCGTGGCGGTCACCGGCGTCAGTGGCGCCGCCGGCAGCGACAAGCTGTATTCGCTCGACGTGCCGGCCGGTGCCACCGGCCTGAAGTTCGTCACCGCCGGCGGTACCGGTGATGCCGACCTGTACGTCAAGTTCGGCAGTGCGCCGACCACGACCACGTTCGACTGCAAGTCCGAGACCAGCACCAACGCCGAGACCTGCAACATCGCCACCGCGCAGGCCGGCAAGTACTACGTGCTGGTGCGTGGCTATGCGGCCTACTCGGGCCTGTCGTTGACCGGCAGCTACACCACCGGCGGTGGCGGCGGCACGCAGACCTACAGCAACACCGCAGACTTCACGATCAACGACAACGCCACCGTCGACAGCCCGGTCACGGTGTCCGGCCGGACCGGCAACGCCCCGAGCACCGCCTCGGTGACGGTCGCCATCGTGCACACCTACCAGGGTGACCTGAAGGTGGACCTGGTCGCGCCGGACGGCTCGCTCTACAACATCCACAACCGCACTGGCGGCAGCGCCGACAACGTCAACAAGACGGTGACGCTGAACCTGTCGAGCGAGCCGCTCAATGGCACGTGGAAGTTGCGCGTCAACGACAACGCCGGCGGTGACGTCGGCTACATCAACAGCTGGTCGGTCACGTTCTGATCCAGCCCGTCGATCCACCCCCGGCGCTCGCCGGGGGTGGATTGCCGGTGTTGCTCATGCAGGGAAGTTCCCATCAACGCACGAGGAAGCGAACAATGATCCGCAAAGTCCCGCTCTGTTCTCGTCTGCGCGCAGTCCGCCTGCTGGCGGCCACCGGCGCCATGCTTCTGTGCGGCGTATCCGTCGCAGGTACACCGCTCTTCACTGGCCAGGCCAAGGTGCAGCCTGCCGCCACCGCCGCTGCGACCCGGCTGGCATCCAAGCCCGACACCATCACCTTGCGTCCGATGCGCGCCAATGCCGCCGTGGTCAGTGCCGGCACCGGTGAGATCGAACTGGATCTGGGCCTGCGCCGCGTCAATGCGGTACTCGAACAGGCCAAATCCGGCGATGACGGCAGCGTGGTCTGGATCGGCCACGTCCGTGAAACCGCCCGCGCACGCACGATGACCGCGCGCGAAGTGCGCCACGACGAACGCAACTCGGTGATCCTGGTCCGTCGCGGCCAGGGCGTCACCGGCAACATCCGCGTCGACGGGCAGCTGTACCGCGTCCGCCCGCTGCCGGACGGCAACCATGCCGTGATCGAAGTCAACGAAGCGGCCATGCCGCCCGACCACCCCAGCGCCTTTGGTGACCTGCCGCAGATCCAGATGGCGGCGCCGGCGACAGGTCAGGTGGGTGCATTGGCGATCGACCCGGGCGCCACCGCCACGATCCGCGTGCTGGTGGTTGCCACCAATGCCGCGGTCACTGCCTACGGCGGCGACATGCAGGCGCTGGTGCAGCTGGCCGTGGCTGAATCCAACCAGGGCTACGTCAACTCCAACGTCGGCATCAACATGGAACTGGCCGGCTACTCGACCGTGGCCTACAGCGAACTGGGAATGAGCACCGACCTGACCCGCTTCCGCGGCACCAGCGATGGCTACATGGACACCATCCACGCGCTGCGTGACTCCAGCGCCGCCGACGTGGCGGTGCTGGTCGGCAACGACAGTTCCGCCTGCGGCCTGGCATCGGGCATCGGTTCTACCGCCAGCACCGCGTTCGCGACCGCGTACTGGGATTGCATCACCGGCTACTACTCATTTGCCCATGAGATCGGCCATCTGCAGTCCGCGCGCCACGACCCGGCCACCGATCCGACCAACACGCCGTACGTCTACGGACATGGTTATCGCGCGCCCGGCAATGCGTGGCGCACGATCATGGCCTACGCCTGCACCACCGCCTGCGCACGCCTGAATTACTGGTCCAACCCGGACGTGACCTACGGCGGCGTGGCGATGGGCACCGCTGACCGCAGCCACAACCAGCGCGTGCTGGTGAACACCAAGGCGACGGTCGCAGCGTTCCGCGGCGGCGGCGGCGGTGGCGGAACGCAGGCCTACAGCAACGGCACCGATTACACGATCAGCGACAACGCCACGGTCGACAGCCCGATCACGGTGTCGGGCCGGACCGGCAACGCCCCGAGCACCGCTTCGGTGACGGTGGCCATCGTGCATACCTACCAGGGCGACCTGAAGGTGGACCTGGTCGCGCCGGACGGCTCGCTCTACAACATCCACAACCGCACCGGCGGCAGCACCGACAACGTCAACAAGACGGTCACGCTGAACCTGTCGAGCGAGCCGCTCAATGGCACGTGGAAGTTGCGCGTCAACGACAACGCCAGCGGTGACGTGGGTTACATCAACAGCTGGAGCGTGACGTTCTGACACGCATGCGCGTCGCCACCGCGGCACGCCATCGAGCGCCCCGGCACCCGCCGGGGCGTTCTCTTTTTGGTTCTTCTCCCATTCGCGTGACGTCCATCGCTCCTCGCGGGCGTATACGTCTGGCGCAGTGGCGTCGCTCGTCGCGGGCGTAGGGTTGCGGAGTGGCGTCGTCCGCCGGGCTGGGGATTGTTCCGCCCCTTAGTCGGACATCCTTGTCCGATGCGGGGCGCGGGACATCCATGTCCCGCTGCGGATCAATCCCCAGCCCGGCGGACGACGCTTCGGCTACTCGCTGCCCGGCCTTCGACCGAAAGCCGTCATTCCCGCGAAGCGGGAATCCACGGAGCTGCGCGCACAAGCGGCTTTGAAACCACCTGATCCTCCAGCGGGCGTCCGGGCCCGAGCTCACCGAGCAGTCGTGCGAATGAGTCGAGGGCACGGACACCGCCTTGTATCCCGGCAGCCCGAGTCCGCTCCTTGCAGTCACGACACGCGCACATCGCGGGGAACCTGCACGCGAAGTCAATGAACCAACTGCAGCGTTCGCAAGGAGGGGGTGGGGTGTGTTTCGCGAACAGTAAACGGAGCGAAGCGGAGGTTCGCGGAATACACCCCACCCCCTCCTTGCGCACACGCTGACCCACACGCGAAGCAGCCTTCACCCTCACCCCTCTCCCTCAGTTGGGACAGGACCCTTTCTTTGCCGTTAGTACGCGGCGAAGCTCGTGTGATCGCGATCATCGAGCACTGGAAATCGTTCTGCACTGCAGGTGCGAGGAACGCGAATCTGTCGCGTGGGGAAGGCTGAATTGACGGCGTTGTGGGACTTGGGAGCAGACCTTGCGCCTGCTCTTTCCTCAATCAACCCGCGATCCCAACCTGGAGTTACGTCATGTCGAACCGCCTCCCATGTCATAACCGCCTGCATGCACTCACCGCTGCCGCGTTGCTTGTACTGTCGTCGACGGTCGCCACGCCGGCCCTGGCCCAGCACCCGCAGACCAGCCTTTCCGGCCTGCAGCCTCACGCCGGCAATGACCGCTTCATCGTCAAGTACCGGCCCGGTAGCGCCGCGCGGAACGATGCCGCGGCCGCTCGCGGTCTGCTCGACCGCGCGGGCGCTCATGGCGTTGGCGGCAAGGGATTGCGGCTGGTTCACGTGCGCCGCATCGCCACCGGTGCGGACGTGGTCCGGACCGACCGCGACCTGGATCGCGTAGAGGCTGCGACCTTGATGCGCCAGATCGCGTCCGACCCGAACGTGGAGTATGTCGAGGTCGACAAGCTCAACCAGGCGCTGCTGACCCCGGACGACACGCGCTACGACCAGCAGTGGGGATACTCGGGCCGCTATGGCATCAAGGCCAACCAGGCCTGGGACACCACCCGCGGCGAGGGCGTGGTTGTCGCCGTTCTCGACAGTGGCATCACCCGACACAGCGATCTCGACGGCAACGTCCTGGCTGGATACGACTTCATCACCGACACCGCGATATCCAACGACGGTGACGGCCGTGACAACGATGCCGGCGATCCGGGCGACTGGGCGGCCGCCAATCAGTGCCGTGCCGGGAGCAGGGCGCGAAACTCGAGCTGGCATGGGACGCATGTCGCCGGCACCATTGCCGCGGTAACGAACAACGGCCAGGGGGTTGCCGGTGTTGCCCACGGTGCCAGGATCCTTCCCGTGCGCGTGCTTGGCACCTGCGGTGGCTACGACTCCGACATCGCCGATGCAATCACCTGGTCATCAGGCGGCGTGGTCCGGGGCGTGCCTGCGAATTCCGATCCGGCCGAGGTGATCAACCTCAGTCTCGGCGCCGTCGGCAGCTGCGGCAGGACCGTCCAGGCGGCGATCAACGGCGCAGTCGCCCGCGGAACCACGCTGGTCATCGCGGCTGGCAACGACAACATCGACGTGGCCAGAGTCTCGCCCGCCAGTTGCGACAATGTGATCGCGGTGGCCTCGACCACCAGCACGGGCGCGCGTTCGAGCTTTTCCAACCATGGCTCGCTGATCGACATCGCCGCGCCGGGCTCGAACATCCTGTCCACACTCAACGTCGGTGCGACGAGCCCCCAAGCGGAGACCTACGGTGTTTCCAACGGAACGTCGATGGCGGCGCCGCACGTGGCTGGCGTTGTTGCATTGATCCAGTCATTGGCCGCCGTTCCGAATTCGCCGGCCGAAGTCGAAGCGCTGATCAAGGACAACGTCGGTGAATTCCCGTCGCCGCCGTCGCAGCCGATCGGCCCCGGCATTCTCGATGCCGCCGCCGTGGTGAATGCCGTAAGGCGCAACGCTGGCTGGAGCATGCACACGTACCGCAATGACAGCGACCATGTGATCGACAACTTCGCCATTGTCGAAAGCCCGATCACGGTCGCCGGGCCGAGCGGCAACGCCCCGGTCAACGCGGAAGTCACGGTCGATATCGTTCACCCCTACAAAGGCGAGCTGGTCGTCGACCTGGTTGCGCCGGACGGCTCGATCCACAACATCCACGATCGCAGCGGCGCCAAGGTCGGCAGCCTGAGCAAGACAGTCACCCTGGACCTGTCCGGTGAAGCCCGCATCGGCACGTGGAAACTGCGCGTCAATGACAGTGGCTATTTCGGCGATGGCTACATCAACGGCTGGAGCATCAGCCTGTAGCCTTCCCCGGCGGTTCGAACGCTGTCGCGACCATCCCGGCCCGGGATGGTCGCGCGGCGCGCTGATGGGAGGGCGGCAAAGCGGACGGTGGCCGAAACAACTTGCGAGCATTGGCCGAGGGCCTATGGGTGAAAGGCCATCAACAAGCACTGGAAGCGCGGAAGCGTTCACGCAGGCGGTTCCCCGGGCCGGAACCGACCGTGGAGGTGTTTTCTCGGCAAACGTGCCGGCACGCCACTGGTGGCCGGGGCGTCGTCGTGAACGCGCGGGCGCCGCGCTACATTCGGCCACAGCGAGTGGGGTCGCGTCTTTCCGGCACGTGTATGGACACCGGCCGGGACTTTCCGCAAATCGACACAAGGAGGTTGTCACCATGTCAGTTCCTCACTCGACCCGCGCTCGTTCGCTCTGTGCGGCAGTTGCAGTGGCATTGTCCGTCGTCGCCCCGGTCACGGCGCAGGAGTCGCGCCTGAACCTTTCCGGCATGGAGCCCGGTGGGCGTTACGACCGCTTCATCGTCCAGTACCGGGATGGCAGCGCGGCCTACGCCGACGCCGCAGCGCTGAAACGTTCCCTTCGGTCCATCGGACGCCGGATGGGCGTGGTCCTGACGCATCTGCATCGCACTGCCACGGGCGCCGATGTGGTGAGCACCAGTCGCAAGCTCGACCAGGCGGAAGCCGTCTCGATCATGGGCAGGATCGCCAGCGACCCGAGCATGGAGTACATCGAGGTCGACCACCTCAATCTGCCGACACTGCAGCCCGATGATCCCGGTTACGGGAACCAGTGGGCGTACTGGGGCCCTCATGGCATCGACGCCGAAGAAGCCTGGAAGCTCAGCGAGGGCAACGGCACGGTGGTGGCCGTACTCGACACCGGCATCACCCGGCACAGCGATCTCGATGACAACCTGGAGCTGCAGCCTGGCTACGACTTCATCAGCAGCCCCGTTGTCTCCAACGATGGCGACGGACGCGACAGCGATCCTTCGGATCCGGGTGACTGGCAACGGGCCGGCCAGTGCGGTCCCGGCCAACCGGCCCGCGACTCCAGCTGGCACGGTACGCATGTTGCGGGAACGATCGCGGCCGTCACCTACAACGGCCAGGGCGTGGCCGGTGTTGCCCACGGCGGCTGGGTCGTGCCGGTTCGGGTGATGGGCACCTGCGGTGGGTTCGACTCCGACATTGCCGATGCGATCGTCTGGGCATCCGGAGGCAGCGTTGCCGGCGTGCCGGACATCACTTACCCGGCCGAAGTCATCAACCTCAGCCTGGGCCGCCGTGGCCAGTGCAGCGCCACCTTCCAGCGCGCCGTCAACAGTGCGGTCAGGCGTGGGGCCACGCTGGTCGTCGCCGCCGGTAACGACGCGATAAACGCAGCCGGTGCCACGCCTGCAAGTTGCGACAACGTGATCACGGTGGCCGCGACCACGCACGCAGGCAGGCGTGCACTGTTCTCCAACTATGGCCACAAGGTGGATGTCGCCGCGCCGGGCGTCCGGATCCTGTCGACCATCAACAGCGGCAGAACCCGACCCGGGAATGAAACCTACGGGTTCCTCAGCGGCACGTCGATGGCGGCGCCGCACGTCTCCGGCGTCGTGGCGATCATCCAGTCGGTGGCGGGCAAGCCGAAAACCCCCGAGGAGGTCGAGGCGCTGGTCACGTCCACGGCAACCGCAACGAGGGCGCGGCCGTCCAGGTCGATAGGCGCAGGCATCGTCAACGCGAAGGCGGCGCTGGACGCGGCAATCCCGCCGCTACCGGCGCCTGCGGAGAACTGACCGGAAGAAGGGCCACGAAAAACGCCCCGGTGCAGCCGGGGCGTTTTCATGCGGCATTACCGAGGATCAGTTCGCTTCGAACCGGTTCGCAGCGACGTTCTTGCGGACCCTGGTCGGGTCCCAGATGCGGCCGTTCATGGCGATGTAGACGCCCGGCGGCAACGACTGCACGGCACCGACGGCGCAACCGACGTTGAACTCGGCATCGGAACCACGGAAGCGCGCGGGGCTCAATGCGCCAGTAAGGACGATGGTCTTGTCGCCCAGGCTCGACAGGACGCGAGCGGTCTCGACCATCGTGTCGGTGCCATGGGTAAGCAGGATATGGCGCGTGGGCTGGGCGGCGATGGTGGCGCGGATCAGCTCGCGGTCCTCGGCGGTGATGTGCAGCGAGTCCTTGCGCAGGATCGGGATCACGTTGAACTGGAAGGCGACGCCCAGTTCGCGCAGGATCCCGCCGATCTGCGGCTCACCGATCTGGTAGTCCGACTTGTCGTCGAAGTAGATCTTGTCGATCGTGCCGCCGGTGGTGACGATGCAGAGCTGATCCATCGTTGATGCGCGCGCTGGGGGAGGTGGCCGCGATTATACGGCCGCCGCAAGCCCCGCCACGCGCTCAGCGCTTGCGTGCGAAGCGCGCCCGCAGGCCCGGCAGGTTGCCGGCAATGATGATCGCCAGCGCCAGCACGATTTCGGCAATGGCATGCGCGCGTTCGTTGGGCCGGGACCAGGCGACCATCACGCCATGGCTGAACCAGCCCAGCGCGAACACGCCGGCCCAGAAACTGGCCTTGCGGTTGCCGCGCAATGCCGCCACGGCCAGCAGCACCGGCGGTAGCGCGAACACCCCGAGGGCCACCCATGGCGACGGCTGCGGCGCGAACCAGGCCACGAACAAGGCCGCCAGCGTCAGCAGCGCGACGATCAACACCCAGCGCGCGCTCACGCGGCCACCTTCGCGGCCAGCGTTGCCAGGCGGCGGCCGAGGGCGCGGGCCAGCTGCGCCTCCTCGTCGCTGGGCTGCGGGTCGTCGCCGCTGCCGGCCACGTGGCTGGCGCCGTACGGCGTGCCGCCACTGCGCGTGCTGGTCAGCGCCGGCTCGGTGTAGGGGATGCCCACCAGCACGCAACCGTGGTGCAGCAGCGGCACCATCATCGTCAGCAGGGTCGACTCCTGGCCGCCGTGCATGGTCGCGGTCGAGGTGAAAACCGCCGCGGGCTTGTCGACCAGCGTGCCGCTGGCCCACTCCGCGCCCAGGCCGTCGAGCCAATGCTTGACCGGTGCGGCCATGTTGCCGAAGCGGGTCGGGCTGCCCAGCGCGATTCCGGCGCATTCGACCAGGTCGCGGGCCTCGACGTAAGGCGCGCCGTCGTCGGGCACCGGCGGTGCCGCCGTCTGCGTCACCGCGGCCACCTGCGGAACGGTGCGGATGCGTGCGGACACGCCTTCGACCTCGCCAATGCCGCGCGCGATGTGCCGCGCCAGACGCGCCACCGAACCGCCGCGGCTGTAATAGAGCACCAGAATCTCGGTCATCGCATCCTCCCGTGAGGCGCAAAGGATAGTGGATGTGGCGGGCAGGCGTGACCGGGCGCACGCGTGGCACAGGCCAGGCCCGTGACCCCGCGCTACCCGCGCATCGGTTACCCTCCGCCCGATGGAGCCGCTGAATACCTTGAACCGCTGGAGCGAGCGAGCGCGCGATCGCGCACGTGCGGGCACCTTCTTCCGTTTCCTCGCCAAACGCTTCCTGGACGACAACCTCTTCCAGGCCGCCGGCGCACTGTCGTACACCACCGTGTTCGCGCTGGTGCCGCTGTCGATGGTGGTGTTCGGCGTGCTGTCGGCGTTCCCGGTGTTCGGCGAATGGAGCGACCGCCTCAGCGATTACGTCTTCTCCAACTTCGTGCCCAGTGCCGCACGCTCGGTCGAGTCGTATCTCAAGCAGTTCTCGGCCAACGCCGGCCAGCTCACCGCCGCCGGCGTGATCGCCCTGGTGGTGTCGCTGCTGATCACCCTCAATGGCGTGGAAGCGACCTTCAACCGGATCTGGCGGGTCAAGACCGGCCGGCCGAAGGTCGGGCGCTTCCTGGTCTATTGGACCGTGCTGACCCTGGGCGCGCTGATGGCCGCGGCGAGCCTGGCGATCTCCGCGCGCTTCTTCGCCATGTCCATGTTCGAGACCGAAGCCGGGCACATGCTGCAGAAGCTGCTGCTGCGCCTGGCGCCGATCGCGATCGAACTGCTGGCCTTCGCCGCCATCTACCGCGTGGTGCCGCACCGCACGATCCAATGGCGTCACGCCATCGCCGGCGCGATGCTGGCGACGTTCCTGTTCGAATCGGTGAAGTGGGGCATCGGCCTGTATCTGGGCAACTTCGGTTCGTACTCGAAGATCTACGGCACGCTCGCCTTCGTGCCGATCTTCCTGCTATGGATCTACCTGAGCTGGATCGCCATCCTGCTGGGCGCGTCACTGGCCTCGTCGATGTCGGCCTTCCGCTACCAGCCGGCGAGCATGCGCCTGCCGCTGGGCCACGAGATCTACGGCCTGCTGCGTTTGCTGGGTCGCTTCAACGAGGCACGCAGGAAGGGCAACGGCCTGCACATCGACGACATCGAGCAGCTCGAACCGATGCTGACCGATGCACTGGTGCAGCAGATGCTGGCCCAGCTCGACGAGATCAACGTCGTGCGCCGCGCCGAAGACGGCGAGTGGCTGCTCACCCGCGACCTCGACGACCTCACCCTGGCCGAGCTGTACGAAGCCTGCAACCTGCGCATTCCCATCGCCGAAGCGGTGCTGCCGTGCCGCGACGACGCACTGGGCCGTACCGCCATTGCCGTTCTCGATGAGCTGCGTATCCCGTTGCGCGAGCTGCTCAAGCGCCGCGCATCCACCATCCATTCCGAAGAGGTCTGATCCGATGTCGAGCCGTCCGCTCTCCAGGCACGTCCTGTCCCGTTCCCAGGCATGCGCCTTGGCGGTCTTCATGGCCGCGTCGGTGCTGCTCGTCGCCGGCTGCCAGAAGCAGGCGCCGGCACCGGATGCGCAGGTTCCCGCGAAGCCGGAAGCAGCGCCCGCCGCCCCGGCTGCGCCGGTCGAACCGGCCACGCCGGTGGCGCCTTCCGACACACCCGAGCTGAAGCTCTCGACCGTGGAAGGCAAGCCGTACGACCTGTCCGAGCATCGCGGCAAGTGGGTAGTGGTGAACTTCTGGGCCACCTGGTGCAAGCCGTGCCTGAAGGAAATGCCGGAGCTGTCCGCACTCGACGCAATGCGCGAACACATCGAAGTGCTGGGACTGGCCTATGAGGAAATCGAGCCGGCGGACATGCGCGCCTTCCTGACGAAACACCCGGTCGCGTACCCGGTCGCCATCATCGACACGTTCGACCCGCCCGCTGCTTTCGAGACCCCGCGTGGCCTGCCGATGACCTACCTGATCGGCCCGGACGGCAAGATCGCCGACAAGTTCCTCGGCCCGGTCACCGCGCACGACATCGAGGCGGCGATCGCCAAGGCCGGCGGGCCCAAGGCGCCGGAAGCCCCGGCCGCGAAGACATGAGCGCCGCGCGCTTCATCGTCAGCGGTCGCGTGCAGGGCGTGTTCTTCCGCGCGTCCACCCGCGACCAGGCTGTGGCGCTGGGGTTGCGCGGATTCGCCAGGAACCTGGCCGACGGCCGGGTGGAAGTGCTTGCCGCCGGTGACGAGGTGGCCCTCGATCGTCTTGCCGCCTGGTTGCGGCAAGGGCCGCCGACGGCGCAGGTCGACGATCTGGAACGGTTGGCCGCGCGCGACGACGAAGCCGGCGACGGCTTCGAGACCCGATAGGCTCAGGTCTTGATGGTCCGGATCGGCTTGATCACACCGTAGCGTTCCTTTTTCGCCTTGCCTTTCAGCGGCTCGAACACGATCGGCGTTTCGGCCACGTGCGTGTCGGGCAGGCGGTCGAGCAGGTCGCGGATCAGCGTCAGCCGGCCACGCTTCTGATCATTGAAGTCGACCAGCGTCCATGGCGCATGCTTGCTATGGGTGGCCTCGAGCATGGCCTCGCGCGCCCGCGTGTAGTCGTCGTAATGCTTGCGCGCCTCGAAATCGATGGGCGACAGCTTCCAGCGCTTGAGCGGATCGTCGAGCCGCTCGAGGAAGCGCTGTTCCTGCTCGTCCTGGTCGCAGCACAGCCAGTACTTGAACAGCAGGATGCCGTCGTCGACCAGCAGCTTCTCGAACGTCGGCGTCTGCTTGAGGAATGCCTTGACCTGCGCATCCTTGGCAAATCCCATGACCTCCTCGACGCCGGCCCGGTTGTACCAGCTGCGGTCGAACAGGGCGATCTCGCCGGCCGCGGGAAGGTAGGGCACGTAGCGCTGGAAGTACCACTGCGCGCTTTCGCGCTCGCTCGGCTTGGGCAATGCCACCACCTGGCACTGCCGCGGGTTGAGGTGCTCGGCGATCGCGCTGATCGCGCCACCCTTGCCGGCAGTGTCGCGGCCTTCGAACAGCACCACCAGGCGGCGCCCGTTGTGCTTGAGCCAGCGCGCCATGTTGGCCAGCTCCACCTGCAGCGGTTCCAGCAGGGCGTCGTATTCCTTGCGCTTGAGATCGGCCATCACTTGCTCCTGCGGCGTTTTTTGTTCGCGTCGGTGCTGGCGCTTCCGGCCATGCTGCGCGCGACCTCGAGCAGCGCGCCTTGCTGGCGCGTGGAGAGGGCGCGGTAGGCGGCGAGCAGGTCATGCTCACCCTGGGTGCGTGCCGGGTCGAGGGTGCTGGCAATTTCCGAGAGCAGGGCGCCGGCTGGCACGCCGAACGCGCGCGCCAGCGCGTCGAGCTGGTCCTTGCCGGGCATCTTCTCGCCCTTGAGCCAGGCGCTGACGGTGGCGACGCCGGCGCGCGGAATGGCGGTGGCGATGTCGGCCGCGCTCAGGCCGCGGGCTCTGGCGAGCAGTTGCAGGGTGGTGTCCAACGGCATGGTCTGGCTCCGGTGGTTGAACCCGTTCGGCGGGCCTTGCGGGTCAGCGTTCCTTGAGGCGAGGTCTGAGCGTGGCCAGGTTGCACGGCCGCGTTCGCGCGTCGAGCTGATGGCGGATGATCTTTTCCCATGCGGTCCGGCAAGCGGAGGTCGAGCCGGGCAGGGCGAAGACGAACGTGCCGTTTGCCAGTCCGGCGAACGCGCGCGACTGCACGGTGGAGGTGCCGATCTCCCCGAAGCTGATCGCGCGGAACAGTTCGCCGAAGCCAGGCATCTGCTTGTCCAGCAGTGGCAGCAACGCTTCGGGCGTGGAGTCGCGACCGGTGAAGCCGGTGCCGCCGGTGACGAGGATGCCGTCGATCGCGTCATCGGCGATCCATTGCGACACCACGGCTCGCATGCGGTAGCGGTCGTCGGGCAGCAGCTTGCGGTCGGCCAGGCGGTGGCCGTCGCTGGTCAGCGATTGCACGAGGTAATCGCCCGAACTGTCGTCGGCCAGGGTGCGCGAGTCCGAGACGGTCAGCACGCACAGGTTGAGGGGGATGAGGTCGCGTTCGGCAGTCATGGCGGCGAGCCTAACCGATCGCCTGTGTGATCGCCGTGGACCATCGCCCGGACGGCGCCGGAAAAATCACGCGCGAATCCGTTCATGTCGAACAGGCCGCTTGCGTCGCGCCGCTGGGCCAGCACGTCCTTGACCTCAGCCAGCGCCTGCGGATCCCGCCCCAGCATCACCGCACGTGCGATAAACGCCGCGTCGTCGATGACGTTCATGTCCGCCATGCCCAGGTGATGGTTGAGGCTGCCGGCCACCCGCCCGGCAAACGTCTCGCCCGGTCGCGTCAGCACCGGGCAACCGGCCCAGAGCGCGTCGGAGGCCGTGGTGTGAGCGTTGTAGGGCTCCGTATCGAGGAACAGGTCGGCGAGCTGCAATCGCGCCAGGTATTGCGCGTGCGGCTGTTTGGGCATGAAGACCAGACGTGCCGGGTCGACGTCGTGCATGCGTGCGACATCGGCCAGTCGCGCATCGGCATGCCCCGGTCCCGACAGCAGCCACAGCACGCTGCCGGGGACCTCGCGTAGCACCGCCAACGCCCGCGCCATGCTGCGCGGGTTGAGCTTGTAGCTGTTGTTGAAACAACCGAACACCACGCCTTCACCCTGCGCACCCCGTTCGGGCAACCCGCATTGCACTCGCGACGGCGGTGGCACGATCGCGCGGGTCGTGTCGGAGGGCTGGAAACAGCGGGGCAGCCACGCAACCGCTTCGCTGAAATCTTTCGCCATCGTTTCCGGCAGCACGAAGCGATCGGCCAGCACATGATCGATCCACGGTGCGCCGGACGTGCCTGGATAGGCAAGCCAGTTCACCTGCACCGGTGCCGGCCGCATCGCCAGCACTTCCGGTGCGCCGCCACCGCCCCAGCCGCGCAGGTCGAACAGGACCTCGATCGCGGCATCGCGGATGACCTGTGCCACCTGCGCGTGCGGACGCATCGAAACGTCGTGCAATGCATGCGCGGCAAGTTGCAGCCGCTGCCGGATCGGACTGCCGTCGTCGCGGTTGAGCGCAAACAGGTGGATCTCGAGGTCTCCGTGAGACCGGAGCTGCTCGAACAACGCGACGGTCAGCAATCCGGTGGGATGGGCACCAAAACCGTTCGACAGGAAGCCAACGCGGATTGCCGCCCCTGGTCGCGCAGGCGCCGCCGGTGGCATCGGACGCACGGCCGAGGCCACGGCGTTTGCACGCAGGCGCGCGCAGCGCAGCTGTTCCGCTGCGCTGGCGTCTTCGCTGAGGAACGCGAACGGTTCCACCGATGCAAGCCCGGCGTTGACCGCGTCGCGCACCTGGCGCGAAAGGGCGTCGAGATCGCGCCAGTCACACAGCTTGCGCCGCCATGCCAGCAGGTAGGCGGCCAGCTGTGGTTCGTCCGGCGCCAGCGCGTGCGCCCGCGCGTAGGCTTGCGATGCCGCTTCCGCCTCGCCGTTGTCCTCCAGCGCATGGCCTAGCCAGACGGCGATGCCCGGATGATCGGGGGCGTTGACGGCGGCCGCGCGCAGGCTGGCGACGGCATCGCCGCGTTTGCCCTGCATCCATTGCGCACGACCCAGCCTCGCCAGTGCTTCGGGATGGCCGGGCCGGAGCGCCAGCGCACGGCTGGCGGCCAGCTCACCGGCGACGGCATCGCCGCGATCAAGCTCGTGCTCGCTCAGCACGATCCAGGCAAAGGCGTCGCCGGGATTGTGCTCGACCGCGCGACGCAGCTCGATGCGAGGGTCGTTGTGCACGACTCAGGCCAGCTCGAAGCGATAGCGGAACGTGCCGTCGTAACGCTGCCAGCCGGTCGACTCGTACAGGGCCTGCGCGGTGGCGTTGTCGGGCATCGTCTCCAGTTCCAGGCGGGCCGCACCGGAGTCGCGCGCGAAGGCCGTGGCGGCCGCCAGCAGTGCCTGTCCGACGCCGTGGCGGCGTGCGCCTGGCGAGACGAAAAGATCGTTCAACAGCCAGACCCGCGCCGCGCGCACCGACGAGAAGCCCGGGTACAGCTGGGTGAAGCCGGCTGCAGCGCCCTCCATTGTCGCCAGCAGCACCACGGACTCGCCGTTGCCGATCCGGTCTGTCAGGAATGCGCGCGCCAGGCCGAGGTCCTGTGGCTGGTCGTAGAACCTGCGGTAGGCGTCGAACAGCGGTGCCAGCTGGTCGACGTCGGCAGTCACGGCACGCTTGATCGCGAGGGTCATCGGCATTTCCGCAGGTCGGGTGTGGCCGATTGTAGACAACGCGTCATGTGGACGGCACTTCGTCTGACGGCACGTCGTCTGTACAGCGCGTCGTCAGCCCCCATGCCCGGCCGGCGCGCGTCTCAGGTATCGTGCGTCAGTCGCGCCAGCTCGTCGGCCTGGTGTTCGTGCTGCAGGCGCCCGACCAGCTCTTCCAGGTCGCCCTCGATGACGTTGGGCAGGTCGTACAGCGTGAGCCCCTCGATTCGGTGGTCGGTGATCCGCCCTTGCGGGAAGTTATAGGTGCGGATGCGCTGGCTGCGGTCGCCGCTGCCAACCTGCAGCTTGCGGATCGACGCCTGCGCGGCCGCCGCCTTGGCTGCCTGTGCCTCGGAAAGGATCGCCGCGAGTCGCTTCATCGCCTTGTCGCGGTTCGCGTGCTGGCTGCGCTCGGTCTGGCATTCGACCACCACGCCGCTGGGCACGTGGGTGATGCGGATCGCCGATTCGGTCTTGTTGACGTGCTGGCCGCCGGCACCGCTGGAACGGAACGTGTCGACCTTCAGGTCGGTCGGGTTGATCTCGATCGGCTCGCCTTCGGCCTCGACCGGGATGATGGCCACCGTCGCCGCCGAGGTATGGATGCGTCCCTGCGACTCGGTTGCAGGCACGCGCTGCACGCGATGCGTGCCCGACTCGAACTTCAGCCGCGAATAGGCACCGCGTCCTTCCACGCGCGCGATGACTTCCTTGAAACCGCCGTGCTCGCCCGGGCTGCTGGATTCGATCTCTACCTTCCAGCCCTGGCGTTCCGCGTAGCGCGCGTACATGCGGAACAGGTCGCCGGCGAAGATTGCCGCTTCGTCGCCACCGGTTCCGGCGCGCACTTCCAGGTAGATGTCACCGTCGTCGCGCGGGTCTTTCGGCACCAGATGCGCGAGCAGCTCGGCGTCGAGCTGCTGCAGGCGCGCGTTGGCGTCGGCGATTTCCTCTTCTGCCAGTTCGGCCAGTTCCGGATCGCCGCGCATGCCCTCGGCCGCCGCGAGGTCGCGCTTGGCCTGGGTTTCGGCGGTCAACGCATTGGCGACCGGTTCGAGCTGGGCAAATTCGCGCGACAGTTTCCGGAAGCGGTCGGCATCACCGATCACGCCCGGATCGGACAGTAGACGCTCGAGTTCTTCGCGACGTTCGACGAGGGCTTCAAGCTTGCGGCGCAGGGAAGGGGTCATGGGCGAACCGGGTGTGGAGGAAGTGGGAGCGCGTACTGCGGCCGGAACGGTCGCTAGCCTTCGCGCTGCCCGCCTTGCTCGACGCCCTGTTCGCTTTCCGGAAACAGCTTCTCTGCCGCGCGCGCCAGCTCGACGTTGCCGGTCAGCGCGGCCTCGCGCAGCGCCACGGTCGGTGCGTGCAGCAAGCGGTTGGTGAGGGTATGGGCGAGGAAGTTGAGCACTTCCTGCGGGTCCTGGCCGGCTGCCAGCTGCTGCTGCGCCTTGGCCAGCACATCGGCCTTGGCCGATTCGCCATGCGCACGCAGGCGCTTGAGCGGCGCGGTGCGGGTGCTGGCGGCGAAGGATTCGGTGAACCGTGCGACCTGCATCTCGACGATGGCCTCGGCCTCGGTCGCGGCCTCCCGACGGCTGCGACGGTTGTCCTCGATAGCGCGCTCGAGGTCGTCGACGGTGTACAGGAACACGTCCTTGAGCTCGGCCACGTCCGCACCGATGTCGCGCGGCACGGCCAGGTCGAGCAGCAGCATCGGCCGGTGCCGGCGCGTCGCCAGCGCCGCGGCCACGTGGGCCTTGCGCAGGATCGGATCGCGGCTGGCCGTGGCGGAGATGACCACGTCGGCCTCGCCAAGATGCTTGTCGAGTTCGCTCAGCGGCAGGGCGACGCCACCGTGGCGGCTGGCCAGTTCCTGCGCGTGGGCGAGGGTGCGGTTGGCCACCAGCAGGCGCTTGGCACGCGCCTGCACCAGGTGGCGCGCGGCCAGTTCGATGGTCTCGCCGGCGCCGATCAGCAGCACGGTCGAATCGTCCAGGCGCGCGAACGATTCCTGCGCCAGGCGCACCGCGGCGGAAGCGACCGAGACCGGGTTGGCGCCGATCCGCGTGTCGGTGCGCGCGCGCTTGGCGGTCGTGAAGGCGTGCTGGAACAGCCGGTCGAGCTGGCTGCCCAGGCTGCCGGCATTGCGCGCGCTGGCCCAGGCGTCCTTCACCTGGCCCAGGATCTGCGGCTCGCCCAGCACCAGCGAATCCAGGCCGGTGGCGACGCGGAACAGATGACGAACCGCATCGGCATCGCGATGGCGATAGAGGTAGGCATGCAGGTCGCCGACCTCGTCCGGGTGCGTGGCCAGCCAGTCGGCCAGGGCCTGGCCATCGTCATCGGCCACGGCGTACAGCTCGGTGCGGTTGCAGGTGGAAAGCAGCGCGACTTCGCTGACCTGCGGCAAGGCGCGCAGCGCATCGAGCGCTGCCGGCACCGAGTCGGCCGAAAACGCGACGCGCTCGCGCAGGCTGACCGGCGCGGTCTGATGGTTGATGCCTAGTGCGAACAAACTCATTTCAACGGTGCCGGACTTGCCGGCCGGGGCCTCTTCCGTTCAGGTGCTTGCGATAAGCTGCTGGCTACCGCGGAGGCCGACATTCTACCGGCCCCGTCCCGTCCTGGTTGACCTGCAGGCTTGATCGATGCCCGTTGCCTTGCGCA
>DATDBI010000088.1:0-1400 GCA_036524915.1 Lysobacter sp.
AAGTGGTGTAGCCACCAGATGAGTGCCAGGCGACCTGCAGAAGGGCCCCAGCCGGCCGACCCCGCCCTCCGGGCCGTAGTCCTGAGGGCGGCGGTCCTAGGGCCCTCCCGGGCCCAGACAGCGGGTCTCGTGGGCGCTCTGTCGATCGTCCCCTGGTGAGTCAGAAGGGCGCGACACGCGCGACCGCGGGGTATGGCGGAGGATCAATCTCCAGCCGCTCGCATTCGACCTCGATCAGGTCCTGGACGGCCTCGGTCACCAGTCCCTGGATCGTGTCGACCTTGCCCCACCGGACGCTCAGAAGGTCCGACTGAACCATCTCGCCGCGGTCGAATGTGTCTCTGACTAGGGCAACCATCCACGACTCGTCGTCGTACGCGTGGATGGTCACTCGGAGCGCTCGTGTCTTCATAGACCCCACGCTGACACACCCCGGTGGACACGGGCCCACCGGGTCCCCCGCGCCCCCCCGGGGGGGCCACGGGGGGGCGCTGTCTGAATGCTCCCCGGGCTCCGATAGGATCAGATTGGAAAACCGCCACCCGTAGTGGCAGCGCGAGCGCAGCGAGCTCATTTCAAGGCCTGTGCGCGACGGACGCAGAGAAATCCCGCGACGTCAGGAGCGAGTTCTACAGAACGCTGTAAGCGACAATCAGGCATGACCTATACGCAGCTCACCGCCCGGTACAACGGCTTCACCGGAGCCCCGGGCTGGATCCGGATGAAGTTCTTCGGCTCCCTCACCGTCGCCGACGCCAACACGGCCGCGGCGAACTTCCGGGCCTTCCTCAACCCCGTCACCACGTACTCGCCAACGGGCTCGAGCATCTCCTACGACAGCACGGCCGCGATCTACGACGACGAGGGCACGCAGACGGGTGAGATCACCCTGACCGTTGTGCCGGCCGCGTCCACCGGGTCCAGCGCTGTGGCCTACGCCGGAGGCTCAGGAGCCGTTGTGAACTGGACAACTGGCGCCTTTCACCTCGGGCGGAAAGTGCGAGGACGGACGTTCCTCGTGCCTCTCACGTCGGCCGCCTTTCAGACGGACGGCACTCTCCTCGCCACCGCTCAGACCACGATCCAGGGCGCGGCGTCGACGTTCGCAACGTCCTCCCCCACTCCCGTGGTGTTCTCTCGCAAGCCCAACGGCTCCGGAGGCTTCTCCAGCCTGACGGCCGTCGTCACGGGAGCGACAGTGCCGGACCGGAGCGCGATCCTCCGCTCTAGACGGGACTGATGCGGCAATCCAGCCACCGAAGTGGTGTAGCCACCAGATGAGTGCCAGGCGACCTGCAGAAGGGCCCCAGCCGGCCGACCCCGCCCTCCGGGCCGTAGTCCTGAGGGCGGCGGTCCTAGGGCCCTCCCGGGCCCAGACAGCGGGTCTCGTGGGCGCTCTG
>DATDBI010000089.1:0-1363 GCA_036524915.1 Lysobacter sp.
AGGAACGTCGAAATGGCCCTGATCATGCGGTACAAGTCGATCTGGTCGATGCCGTCGGGCGGTCCCGGAGTCACCACCATGTTCGCCTTCCCCGACACCACAGAGCAGGTCTTCGCCGACGCCGCCAGGGCCTTCCTCAACGACGCCCTGGCGACCAGCGGAGCCGCGGACTTCCTGCCGTCTCTGTGCTCGATCCAGGGTGAGGCAGTCGTGGACAACATCGAGGTCGAGTCGGGTCTGCTGGACTCGACTGTCCCGGTCACCGCGCCCGCTGTGATCACAGGCATCGGCTCCGGAGCGTATGCGGCACCTGCGGGCGCTGTGATCACCTGGCTGACGGGTCTCGTCCATCAGGGCCGTCGTGTCCGCGGGCGCACTTTCCTTGTACCACTGGCGAATACGGCGTTCGAGAACAACGGGACCCTCACCGCCGCGTACCTCACGAACGCCCGGAATGCGGCGAGTGCGTACATCGCCGGCGCCGCCAATCCCTGCATCTGGGCCCGGCCGACTCCTGGCGCCGCAGACGGAGCTGCATTCGCAGTCGCAGCCGGGTCTGTGCAGGACAAGATTGCCGTTCTGACGTCCCGCCGCGACTGACACGCATGTCAGACAAGCCCGGGACCTCCCCGTGGCTCCTGGTGGCCGCTGCGGGCGTCCTGGGCGTATGGATCTGGGTGCTGGCCTGGGTGATCCTCGAGGTCCTCTACCTGGTGGCGTGGGCCCGGCCCTGAGTCACACCAGAGTCTGCTGAGCGGAGCCGAACTCGCGCACAGCGGCGATCCCCTCGAGGCACTCCTCGCGGGTGATCCTCTCGTGCTGGAAGTCGAAGAGCAGGCAACGGATGGTCCAGCGATCACCTGGACTCATCGGGTCCGTCAGGGTGAACCCCAAGTCGTCGGCGGTCATCCTCTTGGCCAGATCACTGGGCATGACTGCAATTCCTCTCGCGACACGCCCGACCGCGGGGTACGTGATTCGTACCCCGCTCCGGGCTATCTTTGGGGCGCTGGCAAGGCTAGCAACGCCCCGACGCGACACGCCGCAACCTCGACCCTGCGGCGTGTCGCGGTCGTTCTGTGGGACCCTCGATGGCGGTGGGTGGGTGGCGGCGAATGACCTCCGTCTGAGCGCAGCGAAGCCCTTCCAATCCTGAGACGTAGGCCGGCCGGTAAGGTCACCCCAAGTGAATGGCGCCAGCCATCCCTGAGGTGTATTGCAGAGGAACGTCGAAATGGCCCTGATCATGCGGTACAAGTCGATCTGGTCGATGCCGTCGGGCGGTCCCGGAGTCACCACCATGTTCGCCTTCCCCGACACCACAGAGCAGGTCTTCGCCGACGCCGCCAGGGCCTTCCTCAAC
>DATDBI010000090.1:0-1060 GCA_036524915.1 Lysobacter sp.
TGCAGAGCGTGAGCGCGCACGTCTCAATTCCTGTCGAAAGTGCTGGAAAGATGGCGAGGTTAGGGGGCTATACTGCGGCGCAGGGGTGGTTGCATTCCAGTTCCAGTTTTCATCAATTCCTGTTTTTCCAGTGGCAGTGCAGGGGAGCACGCATGGATATCGCCGAACTTCTGGCGTTCTCGGTAAAGAACAAAGCATCCGACTTGCACCTTTCGGCAGGCCTGCCTCCGATGATCCGGGTCGACGGCGACGTCCGCCGCATCAACATCCCGGCCCTGGACCACAAGCAGGTGCACGCGCTGGTCTACGACATCATGTCGGACAAGCAGCGCCGCGACTTCGAAGAGTTCCTCGAGGTCGACTTCTCCTTCGAGATTCCCGGCCTGGCGCGTTTCCGCGTCAACGCCTTCAACCAGAACCGCGGCGCCGGTGCGGTGTTCCGTACCATTCCCTCGGAAGTGCTGACCCTGGACGACCTGGGTTGCCCGCCGATCTTCCGCGAACTGATCGACCAGCCGCAGGGCCTGATCCTGGTGACCGGCCCGACCGGCTCGGGCAAGTCGACCACGCTGGCGGCGATGATCGACCACATCAACAAGAACGAATACGGCCACATCCTCTCCGTCGAGGACCCGATCGAATTCGTCCACACCTCGCAGAAGTGCCTGATCAACCAGCGCGAGGTGCACCGCGACACGCACGGCTTCAACGAGGCGCTGCGCTCGGCCCTGCGTGAAGACCCCGACTACATCCTGGTCGGCGAGTTGCGCGACCTGGAAACCATCCGCCTGGCGCTGACCGCCGCGGAAACCGGCCACCTGGTGTTCGGCACGCTGCACACCTCGTCGGCGGCCAAGACGGTTGACCGAATCATCGACGTGTTCCCCGCCGGCGAGAAGCCGATGGTGCGCTCGATGCTGTCCGAATCGCTGCGCGCGGTGATCTCGCAGGCGCTGCTGAAGAAGGTCGGCGGCGGTCGTACCGCGGCGTGGGAAATCATGGTCGGCATCCCGGCGATCCGTAACCTGATCCGCGAGGACAAGGTCGCGCAGATGTACTC
>DATDBI010000091.1:0-2395 GCA_036524915.1 Lysobacter sp.
ACTTGCCGTAACCTGCTGAAAGCCCTAGAATTCCGCTTCTGTTCGCCCGAGTTGGGTGCAGCAGCGACCAAAATAACTACAGAGGAATATGGTCATGTACGCAGTAGTAGTCACCGGCGGTAAGCAATACCGCGTGATGCAGGGCGAAACCCTGCGTGTGGAACTGCTCGATGCCGAAGTCGGCAGCGAGATCAAGCTCGACAACGTCCTGATGCTGGGCGGCAGCGATGGCGTGAAGGTTGGCGATGCCCTCAAGGGTGCCACCGTCTCCGCCAAGATCGTCGGCCACGGCCGCGCCGACAAGGTGCGCATCGTGAAGTTCCGTCGCCGCAAGCATCACCGCAAGCAGATGGGTCACCGTCAGCATTACACCGAAATCGAAATCATCGGCATCGCCGGTTAATAAGGAGCAGCAGCCATGGCACACAAAAAGGGCGTAGGTTCCACCCGTAACGGCCGCGACTCCAACCCGAAGTACCTCGGCGTGAAGATGTACGGCGGCCAGGCCATCGAGGCCGGCAACATCATCATCCGCCAGCGCGGCACCCAGTTCCATCCGGGTTCCGGCGTCGGTCTCGGCCGCGACCACACCCTGTTCGCGCTGGTCGACGGCAAGGTCGAGTTCTCGACCAAGGGCCCGAAGAAGCGTCGCACTGTCAGCGTCGTCTCCGCTTAACCGGATCGAAGCTGCAAGCGAGGGGCCCCGCTTCGGCGGGGCTTTTCGTTTCTGAAGTCACTCGGGCCTGTCGCAAAGGCGATAAGCTCGCATCGTTTCACCAAGCCCCACTACAGAAGTATTCAACGCTCCCATGAAACTCGTCGACGAAGCCGAAATCCAGGTCAGCGCAGGCAACGGCGGCAATGGCTGCGTTGGCTTCCGCCGTGAGAAGTTCATCCCGCTCGGTGGCCCCGATGGCGGCGACGGTGGCGATGGCGGCAGCGTCTGGATCGTCGCCGACGAGAACCTCAACACCCTGGTCGACTTCCGCCACCAGCGTCAGTTCCGCGCCAAGCGCGGCGAGAACGGCATGGGTCGGCAGATGTACGGCAAGGCCGGCGAAGACCTGGTCATCACCGTGCCGGTCGGCACCGTGGTCACCAACGTCGGCACCGACGAAGTCATCGGCGACCTGACCCAGCACGGCGATCGCCTGCTGGTCGCAAAGGGCGGCAAGGGCGGCCTGGGCAACATGCATTTCAAGAGTTCGGTCAACCGCTCGCCGCGCAGGGCGCTGCCGGGCCTGCCGGGCGAGGAGCGCGAGCTCAAGATGGAGCTGAAGCTGCTGGCCGATGTCGGCCTGCTCGGCTTCCCCAACGCCGGCAAGAGCACGTTGATCCGTGCGGTCTCCGCGGCGACCCCGAAGGTGGCCGACTATCCGTTCACCACGCTGTATCCCAATCTTGGTGTCGTCAGCGTCGAAGCGCATCGCAGCTTCGTTATCGCCGACATCCCGGGCCTGATCGAAGGCGCCGCCGACGGCGCCGGCCTCGGCGCGCAGTTCCTGCGCCATCTGCAGCGCACGCGTCTGCTGCTGCACCTGGTCGACATGGCGCCGATGTCGTTCGAAGAGGACGACAACAGTGAGCAGCTCAGCCCCGCCGAACAGGTGCGTGCGATCGAGCGCGAACTGGCCAAGCACGACCCCGAACTGCTCGACAAGCCGCGCTGGCTGGTGCTCAACAAGGCCGACCTGCTGCTGGAAGACGAGCAGAAGGCCGTGGCCAAGGCGATCATCGACGAGCTCGGCTGGAAGGACCGCTGGTACATGGTCTCGGCGATCGGCCGCGAGGGCACCTTCCCGATCATGAAGGACGTCATGGCCTTCTTCGACCGCCAGCGCGACGAAGCGCTGGAGGCGGCACAGGCCGCAGGCCCGCATGCTCCGTAAGCCTGTCGCACAGGCAACAAAAAACCCGGCATCGGCCGGGTTTTTGTTTTGCGCTGCCGGCGGTGAAGCCGGGCAGGGCGGCGAGCTTGGCTTTGACCGCAACCTCGGCGCCGGCGTTGCCGGCGCGTCAGTCGGCTCAGGCAGCCTTGAGCGCCTTGATGCGTGCGTTCAGACGAGCCTTGTGACGGGCTGCCTTGTTCTTGTGGATGAGACCACGCGAGCTGAAGCGATCGAGGATCGGCTGAGCGACTGCGAAGGCGGTCTCGGCGCCGGCGGCGTCGTTCTCGCCCAGGGCCTTGAGCACCTTCTTCACAGCGGTACGCAGCATCGAACGCTGGCTGGCGTTGCGGGCATTGCGGACGACGGTCTGCTTGGCGCGCTTTTTGGCGGACTTGATGTTTGCCACGGCGAATTCCTGGAAACTGGTAAGAGAAAAATGAGATTGCGGAAAATCAGACCGGAAAGTATGGAGTATTCAGTGGGTTGGGTCAATAGCAGGGGGAAGG
>DATDBI010000092.1:0-4419 GCA_036524915.1 Lysobacter sp.
CGGCGAGAGCGTAGTTGTCGTCGTTGGCAACTAGAAGTTTGCAGCTGGATTTACGAGGAAAGCTACCCCCTCGGCATGCACCAGGCGATTTCGCAACCCCCGTCGAAGCCAGTGCACCCCCGGGGACAGCTGTTCGCTGACATGGCCAGTATAGGGGCGCATCCGGGCTACACAAGCGCCGCGGCGTCCCGGTGATGGGCGGCGTTCAATCAGGCGGCAAGGGCAGGGGGGCCAGGACGCCGTTGCGGACGATCATCCGCCCGACGCCCGGTCTTTGTATGCTTGGCACGATGACCGATGCCGCCGGCCCCCGCACCCCCGAGCTCGCCGAGCTGTCGCCGCGACGGGGCTACCTGTTGGCGCTGATCGTCCTGGTCGGCTCGCTGGTGCTCGTGTTCACCGCCTGGCGCGCCGCGCGGGAGCGCGAACTGCGTGCCGCCGAGGCCGAGTTCATCAGCAAGAGCGCGGAAGTCACCGAGCTGCTGCGCCAGGGCATGATCAAGTACGAACTGGTCGCGCGCGGCGGCGTGTCGCTGTTCGCTTCGGTAACGCGGGCGCGGCCGACACCGTCGCAATGGAAGGCCTATGTCGACGGCATGGACATCCAGGAGCGCTTTCCCGGGATGGTGGGACTTGGTTTTGCCGAGTACGTGACCGCCACGCGTCTCCCGGAACTGCAGCTGGAATGGCGCGATTCGGGTTACGGCATGCTCGAAGTCTGGCCGCGCGGTGAGCGCGCCGACTATGGTCCGATCCTATACTTGGAGCCGAAGACTCCCGCCAATGTCGCCGCGGTTGGCTACGACATGTACTCCGAACCGGTGCGGCGGGCGTCGATGACCGCGTCGATGGACACGGGCAACACCTATCTGTCCGGCCCCGTGCATCTGATCCAGGACGGTCCCCTGCAGGGTACCGGGCTGCTGTTGTACTTGCCGGTCTATCGCGGCGGCAGCCGTCCGGCAACGACCGGCGCGCGTCGGGCCGAGCTCCAGGGCTGGGCCTATGTGCCGCTGCGCATGGAAGGCTTCGTGCGCAACGCATTGGGCGCGGTGCACGGCAGTACGCGCTTTCGAGTCTTTGACGAGGGCGGTGAGGAGCGATTGCTGTTCACCACGCCGGCCAGCAGCGACCAGCGCCCGCCTGCGTTCCGTCACAGCGAACGCTTCAACCAGTACGGCCGACGCTGGCGCGTGGATTTCGATTCGCCGCCG
Organism: Lysobacter sp.; assembly: GCA_036524915.1. Lineage (GTDB taxonomy): Bacteria > Pseudomonadota > Gammaproteobacteria > Xanthomonadales > Xanthomonadaceae > Lysobacter_J. The sequence continues at coordinate 1,215 of DATDBI010000092.1, forward strand.
CTGGCCGTGGCCGCGCCGCGCCTACAGGGCCTGCAGAACCTGCTCGCGCTGGGGCTGTTCTCGTCGCTGTTGCTGTATGCCATCGCCTGGATGCTGGCGCGAACCGAAGCGCAGGCGTACCGCATCGCTGTGCGCATGACGGAAGACTTCCGCCGCAGCGAGACGCGCTTCCGCAGCGCGATGCTGTATTCGGCGATCGGCAAGGCGTTGCTGGACAGCGAGGGGCAGATCGTCGAGGCCAACCCCGCGCTGGCGACGATCGTCGGGCTGACCCCGCAGGCGCTGGTGGGCGTGCGATTCGACGCGCTGTTCGAGAGCGATGAGCCGGAGATGATCGCGCACGCCACCGGCAATACCGACGCGCAGGGCGTGCACCGTGCGACCCGGCGCCTGCACCGCGAGGGCGGCGAACCGCGCCAGGCGCAGCTCACTTACTCCCCGGTACCGGGCAACGTCGGCCAGGACATCGCCGGTCTGGTGCAGGTCGAGGACGTCACCGAACGACTGCGCGCGGAGGCGCGCGTGCATGCCTTGAACCGCACGCTGGAAGCCCGCGTGGCATTGCGCACGCGTGAGTTGAGCCAGGCCAACCAGGAGCTGGAAGCGTTCGCTTACAGCATCTCGCACGATCTGCGCGCACCGCTGCGGGCAATCGATGGCTTCAGCCGGATCCTGGTCGAGCGCCATTCCGGCGGCCTGGACGATGCCGGCAGGGGTTACCTGGTGCGGGTCCGCCGCGCGGCCGCGCGCATGGGCGAGCTGATCGATGCGCTGCTGAAGATGTCGCGCCTGAGCCGTGGCGAACTGAAGCTCGAACGCGTCGACATGAGCCGACTCGCCAGCGAAGTGTTGGAAGAGCTGAAGGTCGGCGATGGCAAGCGACAGGTCGACATCCAGATCGAGCAGGACCTGTTCGTCATCGGCGATGCGACATTGCTGCGCAACCTGCTTGGCAATCTGCTGGGCAACGCCTGGAAGTTCACCCGCGACCGCGTTGGCGCGCAGATCGAGTTCGGCGCGGTGCAGCGCGAATCGGGGGCCGAGTACTTCGTCCGCGACAACGGCGCAGGGTTCTCGCAGGAGTACGTCGACAAGCTGTTCCGGCCCTTCCAGCGCCTGCACCAGAACGAGGACTTCGCCGGACACGGCATCGGGCTTGCATCGGTCAAGCGCATCGTCGAGCGCCACGGCGGCACGATCCGCGCCGAAGGCGAGGTCGGCCGCGGCGCGACGTTCTGGTTCACGCTGCCGCGCGAGAAGCTGGTCGACTGAGTGCTCGGCCCGGTTCGGGCGCAGTCCGAAAACTACGCGTTCTTGTTATGCCGGCGCATCACGCGCTGCTTCTCGCGCTGCCAGTCCTGTTCCTTGCTGGCCTGGCGTTTGTCCTGGGCCTGCTTGCCCTTGGCCAGGGCAATCTCGGCCTTGACCTTGTTGCCCTTCCAGTACAGCGCGGTCGGCACAACCGTGTAGCCGTCACGCTGGATGCGGCCGATCAGGTTGTCGATCTCGTGGCGGTGCATCAGCAGCTTGCGGGTGCGACGCTCTTCCGGGATCACGTGGGTCGAGGCCGAGATCAGCGGGGTGATCTGCATGCCGTGAAGGAATATCTCGCCGTTACGCACCATCGCGTAGCCTTCGACAATGTTGGCGCGGCCGGCGCGGATCGCCTTCAGCTCCCAGCCCTGCAGGGACAGGCCAGCCTCGAACTTCTCCTCGAGGAGGTAGTCGTGGCGGGCGCGCTTGTTCAGCGCGATGGTGCCGCCTCCGCCGCCCTTTCCCTTATCCTTGCCGGTCTTGTTGTTGGAATTCTTGGACATCGCACCATTGTCCCCGAAGCGGGCCCCGGGCGATACCAGGCCTGATCCAAGGGTACGAACCAGGTACGAAACAGGCACGCGCCAGCCCAGACCATGCAGACCATCCGCCGCTCCGCCCTTGTCGAACACTCCGCTGCGCGCATGTTCGCGCTGGTCAATGACGTGGCCGCCTATCCGCGCCGTTTCGACTGGTGCGAGGCGGCGCAGGTACTGGAAGCAGACGAAGGCCGCATGCTGGCGCGCCTGGATATCGGCTTCGGCGCGCTGCGCACCTGGTTCACCACCGAGAACACGATGTCGCCGCCGCACCACATCGAGCTCAAGCTGGTCGATGGGCCGTTCCGCACCCTGGTCGGCCGCTGGGAGTTCCATGCACTGGACGAATCGGCCTGCAAGGTCACCCTGACGCTGAGCTTCGAACCGAAGGTGAAGCTGCTGGGCCCGGCGATGGCGATCGGCTTCCAGAGCCTGGCCGACCGCATGGTCGACGATTTCATCAAGGTGGCCGACCGCGGCGAAGAGGCGCGGGAAGGGGCATGAAGGTCGAGGTCGTCCGCGCCTGGCCGCGGCGCTGGGCCGCCATCGAGCTGGAGCTGCCCGACGGTGCCTGCGTGGCCGATGCGCTGCGCGCCGCCGATCTGGCGGACGATCCGGAAACCAGTGGCTATGCCGTGTTCGGCCAGCGCGCCGACGTGGACACGCGGCTGCGCGACGGTGATCGCCTGGAGTTGCTCAGGCCGCTGCAGGCGGACCCGAAAGAATCACGACGCCGACGCGCGAAACAGCAGCCAGGCAAGCCGGCGGGCAAGTAGTGGGCAGCAGTCGGGGAGGGAGGCAGCGCTGGTGCCGCGCTGCAGCCGGACTCAGCGCCCGCGGCGCTTGTCCTTTTCCTTGGGCAGGTTGCGGCCGAACTGCTTCGGCGCGGACTTGGCCAGTTCTTCGTCCTGCTCGGGGAAGTAGTCTCCTTCCCACTTGGCCAGGGTGTCGGCCTCGAACCACAGGGTGAGGTTCTTTACCTCGGTGTGGCCAACGCGGTCGGTGCGCTGCGTCGAGGTGTAGTCCCAGCGGTTGTGGTGGAACGGGTCCTCGATCGACGGCGAACCCAGCAGCAAGGTGACCTGCTGCTTGCTCATGCCGGCCTGCAGCTGGTCGACATTGGCCTTCTCCAGCAGGTTGCCCTGGTAGATCGGCTGCTTGTAGAGGATGCCGCACCCACCGGTGACCATGGCGATGGAAAGGACCAGAAGGAGCTTGTGCATCGTGTGCTTCGGCATCGGTGTCTGCGACAGGCGGATAACGCGGCGATGATACACTGAAGCCCGCATCCACCAAGCGCGGACGCAGGCGGCGACGGCCCGGTGGCGTTCATCGGGCGTTCCGGCGCCTGG